>JAHFUG010000023.1:0-27438 GCA_023265195.1 Blastocatellia bacterium
TCTCGAGTTGCGTTCCTTCCCCAGTAACTCAGGCCGTCATGATGGGCTCGCACTACTAATCCCAATCGCTGAGCATGTGTCCGGAAACCGTCGTGACGCAGAAAGCGCTTCGTGAATAGCTTCTTTGCGGCCTTTGCGGGAAAAATGGGATTTGTCGGGTTTGCTTCGCCGGCGGGCTTCTTGTTGCAGCTCCGCCTCGCAAGCAGTCTATGGGACCTTTAGGCGGTTCATCGCATCCGACCAACTATGCTTTTTTCTTGCAAGACTGCTTCGCGGCCTTTGCGCCGATCCTTGCGTCTTTGCGAGAAACTCTTATTTCCTGTCTCAGCAACACACAACTACCCCACTACCCAATCATCGTTATCGTATCGAGTGCCTAACCGTATTGGAGGGACCGTGGTTATCTGCCTGAATCGTATCGGGCTCGAATGTCGATCTCTCATTAACACCTCGATTCATCGCGGTGGCCGGCGCCGACTGGCTGGTTCAAAACTGTTTCTACAGTTTCCGGCATCAAGAGCTTGCAATTGGCCCCGGATTTGCACGACATTTGAAGTTCAAACGTTTCGGGTTGCGAGTCGCGCATTCTCGCGAGCAACTATGCTCAATCTAAGAGGGCGCTCCACGAGCGAACATCATGGCCGAACTAAGTGAAGCCGGCGCCGCTAAACTATCCAATGTTGTTCCTACCAAGTATTGGCATGAGATGAATGATTCGCGCATTCAGTGTGATGTATGCCCGCGCTTCTGCAAGCTGAACGAGGGCCAGCGAGGCATGTGCTTCGTCCGCGCCCGGGAAGACAATCAAATTGTGCTGACGACTTACGGGCGGTCGAGCGGCTTTTGCGTCGATCCTATCGAGAAAAAGCCGTTGAATCATTTCTTGCCGGGCACGCCGGTGCTGTCGTTCGGCACCGCCGGCTGCAATCTCGCCTGCCGGTTCTGCCAGAATTGGGACATCAGCAAGTCGCGCGAAACGGATACGCTGGCTGATGCGGCGTCGCCCGAGAAGATCGCGCGCGTAGCTCGCGATCTGGGATGCCGCGCCGTGGCGTTCACATACAACGATCCGACCATCTTCATCGAATACGCGATCGACACTGCTCAGGCATGTCACGAAGCCGGAATCAAAACCGTCGCCGTGACCGCGGGCTACATTTGCCCGGAGCCCCGCGAGGAGTTCTACCGTTACATCGACGCCGCCAACGTAGATTTGAAAGGCTTCACGGAGCGCTTCTACCACAATATCTGCGCCGGGCGTTTGGAGCCGGTGCTCGACACGCTTGTTTACCTGAAAAAGGAGACTGACGTCTGGTTTGAGATAACGACTTTATTGATCCCGGGCGAAAACGATTCGGATGCGGAACTGGAAGAGATGACGCAGTGGGTAGTCGAGCACGTCGGACCCGATGCGCCGTGGCACTTCACGGCGTTTCATCCCGATTACAAGATGTTGGACCTGCCGCCCACGGCGGCTGCAACCCTCAGCAGGGCGCGGCGGATAGCGGTCAAGAACGGAGTTCGTTACGCCTACACCGGCAATGTGCATGATGAGGAAGGCGGGAGCACCTACTGCCATCAGTGCGGCGCGAAACTGATCGGACGCGACTGGTATGTACTCAGCGAATGGAACCTGACCGAGAGCGGGTTGTGCGCATTCTGTGGCGCCGCATGTCCGGGCGTGTTTGAAGCGGAGCCCGGGACGTGGGGCGCACGGCGGCTTCCGGTGTGGCTTCGAGATTTTGCGTGATCCATTGATTCTTGTAAGGACGAAGGCGATCCGCAACGCCCTCAGCCTGCTGCACTGACGGTTTGCCTTACTGATGCGCAGCCAATGACGCCCGAAATTCACGATGAGCCAGCCAGAGATAGAGAAGCAGAACCGACTGCTCGTGATGAGACCTGCTCTACGTGTTAATCAATCACGAAAGAGACCCGCGCCGCGGACATGATTCCGACCCATCTCTTCCGTTGATCCTCGGGCATCTCCCTTGCCTTGGCGATATAAGACAGCCGGAATCGCGTTGACTTGCCATCGACAATACGTGCGATCTCGTGTTGATCCGTCGCGCCGGAACGATCGATCATCCTGCTCTCGTAGACGATGCTCGTAGCCGTCTGTTGGAGCACCTTCCAGACCAGGGTTGGGCATTGCTCTTGTCTCTCGGCTTTTAATCTGAGCATCAAGTCTTCAGCGGTCTCATCGGAGAGATCTATCCGAAACGACTGGCAATTGAGCATCTCTTTCCAGTTGTCCAGGGTCTGGCCTTTCGGCGTCCACTTGCCGATCGCGGTTCCGGCCCAGCTAACCTGTAACTGCTGCTGTGTCCAGTACTCATCCAGCCTCTGGTCACCCAGATCAAACAGCAGGAGCTCGCGTTGAGCCTGAGGCCGTGCATAAAGGGCCGTCGCGATCATCAGGAATAAGACAATCGCGGCTAACGCTTTCATAACCCCCTCCAAATCGCGGCTCCCCCAAAAGGAGACGCTCGAAGGTCCTGAATGGCCTTGACTCCTGCGCTGTTCCCTGGGAGGCGTAAGAAATAACTTCCCGTTCACCGCGGAGCCGCAGAGATCGCATAGAGAGCGGCAGAGAGTAAGACCCCTTTGCGTCCCTCTACGCGGTCTCCGCACTGCAGTGAACGGGAACTTATTTCTTTTACGCCCCTAAAGCATCCCCCGCCGCGGGCCGGAATCCGAAGACCTTTCGGTTGAGGCCACGGATTCCGGCCTGATGGCGGACGGCGAACATTCCGGTTATGGAACGACCGTAATGTGGTTTTCCACGTTAGTGACGCCGGGCGCCGCCCAGGCCGCGCGCTCGGCTTCCTGTTTCTCCACCCAGGACCGTACATTGCCCCACAAGCTCACCTTGCTATCGCGCGCCACCACCGAAACGCGCCGCGCGTCGATCTCCGCGCTGCGGCGAAGCGCATCTTCGATCCTCGTTTTCACCTGCGCCGGAGAAACGGCCGGTTTTACTTCGATCAGGTTGGAGACTCCCTTCACTCCCACCAGATCTCTCACCGACGACTCGGCGGCTCTCTTCTGATACTGCCACTCGACCCTTCCTTCCAATGTGACCCAGCCGTCTTTCAGTGTTACTTTGATCCTATCGTCGGGCACACTGATCCGAGTCTTCAGCACCTGAACAGCATCGCGAGCTATCTCCGGGTCGGTCCGCTCGAGCTTAGGCTTGACTTCGATGTCGTTGGCGACGCCCCTCACGCCGTACACACGCTTGGCCGCCTTTTCAGCCGCGACCTTCTCCGCATAGCTGTGAACAAAACCGGTCAACGTAACCACGTTGTCTTCGGCGCTCACGGCGATGTCGGTCGACGTGATCTGAGGCTCCCAATCCAACTCCTTGAGAACCGCGTCACGAATCTCATTTTCGTTTTGCATCTTCGCTACCATAATCTCCACCTCCATTAGGCGCATGAAGCGCCCCCAGCCCCTTTTACGGAGGGCAAAACCCCACTTCGTGGCGCACGGCTTGGAGTGAGGCGGCTTGTCACCGCTTTGGCAGTCTACTCGGTGAGAGCGAACCAAGCCTAACGCCGCGACAAGCCGCCGCGCTCCAAGGTGGCTACTGCTTTTGCCCAGTACAAACGGCCAAACTCGAGAGGCGCATAAAGCGCCCAAAGAACCCTGCCTGCTCAAAGCCAAACCTCAGCGCACGGGCGAACTGATTAGCGCCTTACTTGACCTTGACTTCTATTTGTTTTGGCTTGGCGTCCTCTCGTTTTGGCAATGTCACGCGCAGTATTCCGTCCTTGAATTCGGCATTGATCTTGTTAGCGTCAACCGCCGTGGGAAGAGTGAAACTTCTTGAGAACTGGCCGTAGCTGCTCTCTATCCGGTGATAGTTCTCGCGTTTGGTCTCCTCGCTGAACTTTCGCTCCCCAGTGACCTCGAGCAGGTTTCGGTCTACGCTGACTTTGACGTCCTCTTTCTTGACTCCGGGCAGTTCCGCCTTTACGACAATGTCGTTGTCGGTTTCAAATATGTCGCAGGATGGCGTCCAGCCGGCTAGTGACACGCTCTCGTCGCCGGGAAGAGCCAGCGGCCCAAAAGCCTCTTCGATCATCCGGTTCATTCTCTGCCGCATCGTCGTGAAAGGGTCGATTGGAGCGATCTCTCGCGCCTTTGCAGTCGCCACTTCGGTTCCTCTCGCCATTTTTCTACCTCCAGTTAGTTCGGAAAAAAGCACACCCGACGTCCCGTCGCGTTTCGCCCGGCGCCAGCACAATGAGTAGTTCCGTCCCCGCGAGCCTCTCGGGGCGAGCCCGGCGCCGACGCGCGGAGACATATGGAAATTCACGCAACACTGATGCCCTTCAGCATGGCAAGAAAAATCACAGGCCTCTGGCTGGGGAAGAACGATGAACCTGGGCGGTTTTCCTCAGGAGTTGAGCGTGGTTCCACACAAACGCAAATCGTCTCTCAAAGCGAGGATGCGCGAATGAGCATGAGCATCGGTTCTTCACGTCTCACGATGGCTCAACAGCGGTCTCAGGCTCAACGTTATCAACTCTCAGGCCGGGAAGCGTGGTTTACCCCCGCCCCTCCCGATTCACTCGACTGGCGGCAAGGAGCGGGGGCAAACCACGCTTCCCGGCCTCAGAGTTCTTGATGCGTGGCGAATCCTCGATCTATAGGCGCCTGCCAAGAGAGCGACCAAGAATGGCATAACGCCAGAGCGTTGGCTGACATCGAGCGTCTGCTAACCAGTCTCGCGCTGGCATCACAGTTGCGACTCGTTCAAGGACCGATCGAATCAGTTTGAGCAATATGAGAGCGCCCAGTCGGTTGGCGCGGAGCTGAGAAAGGAGCGAGATTGATGGCGGCAATGATGCAACCGGCTTCAGACAGTGATCTTCGTCAAGCAGTGCTTGGCCGAATCCAGCGCGAGGCCGTGGCGAATGCTGAGAACGTCGAAGTCACGGCCGAGAGAGGCGTGGTCACGCTAACGGGCATGGTGAACACCGATTCTGATAGGCTTGCGTTCGAAGCGTCCGTCAAGCAGGTATCGGGCGTTAAGGCGATCGCCAATGCGTTACGAGTCAAGTCGGTTAGACAGCCGAGCGACCGCGAGATCGCAGCCCAGGCGCTGAACATGCTCCAAAGTCAAATCCTGCTGCCTGCCGGCCATATACAAGTGATCGTTAGAGACGGGCGCGTCATACTCGAAGGCGAAACGCATTGGGCCGTGCAAAAGATGTTCGCCGAAGCGGCGATCAAGAGGCTGCCCGGCATCACGGGCGTTTCAAACAAAATAGAAATCAGACCTGAAGCCTTCGTCGAGGGACGGCCCGCTCAACCTCAAGCGCTCACGACGGGCGGGGAGCGCGACGCCGAGAACGGCGCTCTATCCGAGAACGGCGAATGGGTTGAGACTGGAGTAGCCGAAGCTGGATAGCGGCTTCAGTTTCGGTTCATCGCTCGAGTTGAGTATCGGCAGGCTCCGCGTTTTTCATCTAGTTGTTCGTGGCGGAAGTTTCATGCCGCAAAAAGGCTCAGAAGCCGCAGAGATGAGGAGACAGAGACCAGAGCCGGCAGTTCTCTCTTGTGATTTTGTGCATCTTTGTGTCTGCTATTTCTGCCGAGCGCCACTAGGCGAATTTCGTCGCCGCGCAAGCCGGCCGGGACTGAAGAGCCGGTGCATGACTAGACAGGTGGTGACGAGTGAATTCGTTTAACCACGTGGCGTCTTCGTACACTTTCGGGAGCATTTGGCTGGGAGTTTTTGACCCATGCCCTCAATAAAACGACGCTGGCCCATTCTCGCCGCCTTGTTAGTCACTGTGTGTTCGGGCGTAGGTGGCGGAGCGAACTGTTCGAGTTCACAAAAGGCGAAAGAGCCGGTGACTGTCACCGATAAGGATAACGGCGCCAAGATCCGGGTCGAGAAAGGCGCAACGTTGATCGTGAAGCTGGAGTCGCGGCCGGGCACGGGCTACAGTTGGCGCGTCGTGAAGAACGACCCGAACAAGCTAATGCCTGAAGGTGAACCGGCGACTATAGGGCCGGACAAGGATGTGTTGGATGGCGTCGAATATCAAGTCTTCCAGTTCAAAGCCGTGTCGCGAGGAGTAGTGAAGCTCGAGTTGGACTACTTTCGCGTCTGGGAGAAAGACACGCCGCCGGCTAAGAGGTTCAGCATCGAAGCGAACATCACCTAGAGCCGCTCGATGTCGAACCGGAGGTTGAGACGAATTCGGAGCGGCGCCTGAGCGAATCAGTGTGCGGAATTTCAACGCTGACGCCTGACCCTGCGCGGAAGTAACGCATCTGACCCGTAGCTGATAGCACGAAACATGGCCTGAAGGACCTCTGGAGTCTGGCCATTTGGGGTTGCGTGTTTCGCGGAAAGGGGACTGGTTGAGTACGCCAAACAATAAAAAATCAGAGGTCGGGAGGAGGGATTTATCCCCTCCCCTCTCTTCGCAGCCGGTTGAGCGAATGGCAAGCGGACGAGCGGGGATAAATCCCTCTTTTCCCGATCTGTGATTTGCCTGAAGCCGAACGCGGCGTTGGAATCAGGTCTTCTCTAAACGGCCAAGCTCCAGTGGCCTGATAAGGCACTGACAATGCGTTGATAAGCGTGGCCCTTGTCTCTGGCGTCAGGAGCCGCGCGAATCAAGATCGTTAGAAAGGAGCGGTTATGAAATCCCATCGAATTCTATTGATGTTGGCGGTGTCGCTTGCCGCGGCGGGGACGTTGGTGCTCCCATCGGCCGCGACTCAATCCGCCCAGACTCGACAGCCGGAGACCGCGCAGTCCGCCCAGATCGCTCAGACGGGCGATTACGCGCGAAGAGAATTACAGGCGTCTCCGCAAATCAAAGCGCTTCTCACGAATCTTCGCGCCGGGATACAAAGCGAGAAGCTGACGTTTCAGGTCGGCTATACGGCGGCGCTGGATCGCCCGATCGAGCAACTGTCGGGACTCAAGCTCCCGGCTGACCTGGCTGCGATGGCGCGGAAGCAAAACGCTCTGGCCGATCAATTGATACGGATCGACAACAACGCGCGTGACGAGCATGTGCGGCTCAATCCGCGCGAGAGGCTTCCGGAGCTAGCGTTGGCCTGCACCGCCGGGCTTCCGTCATTCGATTGGCGGCGATCCGGGAAAGTCACGCCCGTCCGCGATCAGGGCGGCTGTGGTAGCTGCTGGGATTTCGCGACGATGGCCGCTTATGAAAGCAGCTATCTGATTCGCAACGGCGGCAGCCCCGATACATCCGAACAGGACGTGTTGGATTGCAATTCCTCGGGCTACAGTTGCGCGGGCGGCTGGTGGGCGTTCGATTTCGTAATCGCCAAAGGCGACGCAACCGAAGCGGCTTATCCTTACACCGCCGTTAAAGGTCCCTGCAAATCATCAACCCCCGAAAGTTTTTGGGCAGTGACGTGGGGCTATGTCAAGCCGGGCGGCGCGACGCCGTTGGTCAGCGAGATGAAACAAGCGCTCTGCCAGTACGGCCCGCTCGCGGTCGCCGTTCGCACCTCGACTGAGTTCCACGCATACACGGGCGGCGTATTCAATCAGCACGACACTCGCAACGTGAATCACGGAGTGCTCTTGATTGGTTGGGATGACGCCAAAGGCGCGTGGCTCATCAAGAATTCCTGGGGCAAATACTGGGGAGACGCCTGCGGCTACGGCGCGGAAAAAGGCTATATGTGGATCGCCTATGGCGGCAACAGCATCGGCACAGCCGCGGCTTGGGTGCGAGCGAGGAACAGGTACTACATCCTGCCGCGGGAATACTATCGGCTGATGCCGGAGATAAAGCCAATGCCCGAGGAGGCGATGAGGCCGGCCAAGCCGAAGCCCTGAGCAAGACGAGTGTGGATGAATTCAAGCGGTGACAAGGAGAAACCCATGCAAATCAAGGAACTGATGATTACCGAGGTCAAGACATGCAGCCCCGAAACCAACCTGGCTGCCGCAACGGATCTCTTCTGGAAGTACGACTGCGGCATTCTTCCTGTTGTAGAAGCCGAAGCAGTCGTCGGCGTTATTACCGATCGCGACGTCTGCATCGCGCTCGGAAGAAGAGACAGGCGGGCTTCCGAGATTACGTCGGGCAGCGTCGCCACACGGCAGGTCTTCACCTGCTCGCCTGAAGACGATGTCAAGGCCGCGCTCATGCAGATGAGAAAAGGAAAGGTCAGACGCTTGCCCGTGATCGATCAGGATCGGACGCTCGTGGGCATCATCTCGCTGGACGACATAGTAACTCGCGCCAACGTCGGCGGAACCGAACTGTCGTACAGCGACTTGGTCGATACCTATAGGGCGCTCTGCGAGCGGCGGATTGCCGTGCGGAGCGCCGCAAGCGAGGCGCCCTCGACCTGATCGACGCCGCGGCCCGAGTTCTCGTAGCGCAAACTTGGACGACGCCCAGGCTGGACGCGGAGCCGAGTCGCCGGAGGAGTCACTCTCTCGCGTGGATCGAGTTCCCTTCGAAGCGGAACGGATGAATTAACAGCGCCGCGCGAGAGTTTCCTTCAGCGGCGTCCCGTTGCGGCTCCGCGCGCTTGGCGTCCACTGCGGCGCGCCTCAAGCCATGAGGACAGGTCAGGCCAACGCCAACTGTTGACCACGCTGCGCGCCTCGATCCAGCCACGCCGCGCCTGATACACGCCATAGCGAATCTGATCGAGTTGAGCAGCGCTGTGCGCATCCGAGTTTATCGCCAGCAAGGCGCCTCCCTGCTGAGCCGCGCGAGCCATTGTATCGGTGAGGTCCAGCCGAAGAATTGCGCCGTTGATCTCGAGAGCGGCGCCCGCGGCCTTGATCACCGCCTCCAGGTCGAAGTCAACCGGGCCGCGAGAGCCAAGCAGCCTCGTAGTCGGATGCCCGATTATCCGCACGTTAGGATTCGATATGGCGTCGATCAGCCTGCCGGTCATCTTATCCTTGCTTTGCTTGAAGGCTGAGTGAATCGAGGCGGTCACGACGTCGAATCGCGCCAGGACATCATCGGGATAGTCGAGCTTGCCGTTGGGAAGTATGTCGACTTCAGCGCCAAACAATAAATGCGGCCTTCGGCCCGGCCGGTTCTTGCGCGCCGCCTCGATCTCTTCGAACTTCTGCTCGAGCTGCGCGCAATCCAAGCCGCGGGCGATGCGGGAGGAAGGCGAGTGATCCGTGAGCGCGATGTACTCATAGCCGAGCTCCGCCGCGCGCGCGGCCATCTCTTCAATCGTTGAACGTCCGTCGGAGTAGTTCGTATGCGCGTGCAAATCACCCCGCAGTTCCTCGAGTTCGATAAGATCGGGAAGACGGCCTTGAAGAGCAGCCTCGATCTCGCCGCGGTCCTCCCGCAACTCAGGTGGAATCAGCGGCAGTTTCAACGAACCATAGACGTCTCGTTCATCGGCGCCGGCCACGCGTTTTGCCCCTCGAAACACCCCATACTCGCTAAGCTTCAGCCCCCTCCGGCGCGCGATGGTCCGCAGGTGAACGTTGTGCTCTTTCGATCCCGTGAGGTACTGAAGCGCTGCTCCATAGCTGTTCTTTTCGACCGCCCGGGCGTCGACCTGCACCCCGCCTTCCATGATTACGGTGGCGCGAGTTTCACCCAGCGCGGCTACTTGCTTTACGCCCGGCAGCTTTGAGAATTCACGGAGCGCGCGGGGGCTGTTGGCGGAGACGATCAAAAGATCAAGATCCCCAATTGTGTCGCGGCGCCTTCGAACCGATCCGGCCACGTCGGCGCGCTCGACCGAGGCGAGCTTTCGCAGGTCGTCCAGCAGCTTCTCCGCCATCGGAAGCGCGACGCCGAGCGGCATGCGTTGTTTGCTCGACAGCCACAGTGCGAGCCCGCGGCGCAGGTTCTCGACTTTCTTTTCGCCGAAACCCCGAAGCTCGAGCAAGGCTCCGCTGTTGATGGCACGGTTCAATTCCTCCACACTCGTGATCGAGAGTTTCTCGTGCAGGACGGCGACCGTCTTTGGCCCGAAGCCCGGCGCCGCCATCAAGTCGATTAATGCGCCGGGCACGCCTCGCCGCTCCGCATCGTAGCGGCGAATACGGCCCTTCTCGATGTATTCCCGGATCATCGAAGCCAAGTCTTTACCGACACCGGGAATCTCATCCAATCTTCCTTCTCGAGCGGTCGTGGCAAGGTCGTCCTTCAGATCTCGAAGCGATTGCGCGGCGCGCCGGTAGGCCAGTACTCGGAACCTGTTTTCACCTTTGAACGCGAGCAATCGCGACATCCGTTCAAAGATGTTGGCAATCTCCTCGTTTATCATCACGCACTCGCCGCAATAGAGGTGGAGCCATTAGCTCCGCGTGAAGGCTGGCATGTTTCAACGAACTCGGCGCGAATCTGTAACGGCGCGGCGAACGAGCGCCGCCTTGCATGGTCCTTGGATCTCGATCGCCTTGCTTCACCTTACCGCGGCGTCATTGAGACGTACTCGGGGCGGGAGTTCGTAAAGAATCTGAATCAGTAAGCCGGTGGGACTTCAAGTCTGGCCGCGGGACCTGACGTCCAGCATGAGCGGCTCCCCCCGGCCGCTTCACATGCCGGAGGGAAACGTCTCCGGCGGCTCTCCAACGTCCCATTCCGCGCTTCGTTCGAGCGGTTCAACGGCGCGCGTCTCGTCGAAGTGGAGCACCGCGTCAAATTGATTCGCTAAACGCGCGCGGAAGTAGTGACTCACCCGCTCCGTCTCCGGGAGGTAGATAACGCCGATCGCCCGCTCGAGTCTTGGTTCGCGAAGCCCCGCGGCTACGTTGCCGCCGTCTCGCAACCTGAGCAGAAACCGCGGCGTTTTCGCGGCATGGAACGCCTCCTCGAAGCTGCCGGGCAGCGCCGGAAGCACGCGTTTGCGCTCGGCGGGCCCGCCCCATTGCGAAGCCGCGGTCACCGTGCCTTCGTATGTGCTGAAGCCGATCAACACCGCATCACGGCCATACCGTTGCCGCACCAACTGTCCCACATTGAGCTCGCCGGCCGCGGCCATGTCCGTAGCGCGGGCGTCTCCCAGGTGCGAGTTGTGCGCCCACAACACGACCTTCGCCTCACCGGCGCGGTGTTCGAGGTGACTTATCAAGGCCTGCAGCGTTTCGGCCATATGCCGATCACGCAGGTTCCATGACGAAATCCGTCCTCGAAACATCGTGCGATAGTACTCCTCGGCGTTCTTGACCAGGCGCGCGTTTTGTTCGGCGTAGAAAAACGCTTCAGCCGCGGCCTGACCGTCCCGGCGAGCATACTCGGCGGCCTGGCGTTGCAACTCCAGCAACTGGCCGACGACCGCATCTTCGCACGAATGAGTGAAGCCGAAGCCGGCCGCATAGCCATAGGTTTGTGGATCTTCGCCGAAGTGCTCGAAGCACGCGTATCGATAACGGGCCCGCGAGGCGCCTTGCGGGTCCACCTTCTCCAGATATTCGAGAACCGCTTCCATCGACGAGTGCAGGCTGTAAAGATCCAGTCCGTAGAAACCAGCCTTGGGACGATTGGGCGGGAGATTGTCGTTGTGCGCCCGCAGCCAGCCGACGAAATCAAGCACATCGGCGTTGCGCCACATCCATGCTGGAAACCGCTTGAAACCGGCCAGCGAGTCTATCGAGTCGGCGTCCGTTCCTTGACCTCGGATGTAGCGGTTGACTCTATACGCATCCGGCCAGTCGGCCTCGACGGCAATAGAGTTGAAGCCTTTCTCGGTTATCAGCCTCTTGGTTATCTGGGCCCGCTCTCGATAGAACTCATGCGTGCCGTGCGTAGCTTCGCCAATAAGCACGAGCCGCGCGTCCCCGATCATCGCCAATAGCGAATCGTAGTCTTCTCGTCCGCCCGCAAGCGGATGAGCGGCCGCTTTTATCAAGTCAATCAATATTGCAGTCTGCGCGTAAGCCATAGCATTCCCTCCGCAACGCGGCCGCGCCCTCGGCCCGGCCGTTTAACAGTCTCAGCCCTTGGCAACCTCGCGATTGGATAATTCAAGCAGCATTCGCACCTCGTCGTCCGGCGTTTGAGAAAAATCCTCATACCAGCGGCTGACGCCATCAAGCTGATCGAGCGAAAGCGGGCACACAACTTCGTCCACCTCTTCCTTCAAGGCGCCGCATGTCGAGAGCGGGGCCACGGGGACGGCGACAATCAACCGTGTGGGACTCTGCTGCTTGATCGCTTTGACCGCGGCTCGCATCGTCGATCCGGTCGCGAGGCCGTCGTCGACTAGTATGACCGTGCGGCCGCGCACTTCCGCGGGCGGGAGATCGTCGCGATAAGCGCGCTCGCGCCGCTCGAGTTCCCTTTGCTCGCCGGCGGTGATTCGGTCGATAGCCTCATCGGGGATTCCGAGCCAGTCAACAACCGAGGGATTCAGAATCCGGATCCCTCCGCTTGCAATGGCCCCCATCGCCAACTCCTCCTGGCCCGGCGTCCCCAGTTTGCGAACCAGGAAAACATCGAGCGGCGCGTTGAGCGCCTCCGCTACTTCAAAAGCCACCGGCACGCCGCCGCGAGGCAAGGCCAGAACAACCACGCCTGGCTGGTTCGCATACTTGGCGAGAAGCGCCGCCAGCGCTTTGCCCGCATCTCGGCGATTTTTGAATCGTTGCAACATCATTGCCCGCCTCCGGCCGCGGTTATGTCTCTTTCGGCTTGAAGATGCTGTTTGAACCAGGCGGCGGCCAGCCGGGCCACCTCTTCGAGCGCGCCTGGTTCTTCGAAGAGATGCGTCGCCCCCGGCACTATTTTCAGTTCTTTCTTGCAGCCAAGGCGCGCGTAAGCCTGCCGATTAAGCTCGATAACTTGCTCGTCACGCCCTCCGACTATGAGCAGCGTGGGCGATGTGACGAGTGGAAGCGACTCGCCGGCGAGGTCTGGCCTGCCGCCTCGGGATACGACGGCGCCTATCTTGCCGCCAAGCTCCGCCGCTGCAACCAGGGCGGCCCCGCCGCCAGTGCTGGCGCCAAAGAAACCCGTTCTCATGCCTCGCGTGGCGTCCAGGCTCGATATCCATCGAGCAGCGTCAACAAGCCGAGAAGCCAGCAAGCCGATGTCGAATCGAAGGCGCCGAGTGACGTCGTCTATGCGCTCTTCGTCTCGAGTCAAAAGATCCATCAGCAAAGTCGCCACGCCCGATTCACGAATTATCCCGGCTACATACTGGTTGCGCGGACTGTAGCGGCTGCTACCGCTGCCATGCGCGAAGATGACTACGCCGGCGCTTGCTTCGGGTATTTCCAGATCGCCTTCGATCACCGCGCCACCACAAGGTATCCGCAGAATGTGACTCACTTGTTCCTTCTTGACCCCGCTCATTTTGTAACCTCTCGCGAGCGCTTGCCGTTGAGCCCTTGGTGTTGACCGATCGCTCGCGCTCGAACCGGTTAACCGCGAGACGGTTTCCCATAATCCATGTTCGCGGCGAGCGGCCACGCGGCACGCGCGATAACACAGATCGGCGCCACTCGGCTTTATGTAGAGACGCAACGCATGTGCCTTTCTAATCTGGTGAGCGAACCGCTTTCCGCGTCACATCGTGAGGTTATTTGCGCACCTGCCAGACCGGCTCTGGGTATTTTCGCGCGAAAAAGGGCGCTAGTAATATTCGGCGGGAATTATTGAACATTGGCTGCCGTGAGAGTCTCGCCGAGTGAGCTTCGGGATTAACCGCCGATCTTCGCCGCCTTCGGGCCGCTGATCCGCGCCGGTCAGCATTATGGCGGTCAGCGCAAATCAGCGGCTTTCCCGTGCTCCGCCTTGCGCCGGCCGCCACTAGAAACCTGAAGGAACTTTCTCGGCGGCGCGCCCATCGTGAACGATGACCGGCGTTCCCAGGGGCGTCATGGCGTTAAGTTCTTTGGCGGCGAACATCGGAACGCGTATGCACCCGTGACTGGCTGGTTGAACCGGCACCGATGGATTCCCGTGAATCGCAACTCCGCCAACCAGGTACATTGGATAATAGAGCAAGCCCAGTGGGCTCTTTCGCCATCCGGTGAGTTTGCGTTGAACTCGAAATCGGCCGCAAGGAGTGATCGCGTTGCGGGTATGGCCTTCCGAAGTGAACGGTTTTCCGGTTCCTGTCGACACCGGCAGAATCCGCGACGCCGTTCCATCCGCGTCCACTACGAAGAGAACCTGGCGCTTCAAGTCGATTTCGATATGGGCGGCGCCGGCTTCGGCCGGCGAAGGGCGCGCGGCAACGCGCAACGCCTGAAGCTCTTCGGCGGTGAGGCGGCCTGTTCGCGAACGCTTTTCGATCTTTTGAAACGCGATCAGCGCGTGACGCAGTCCTTCGTCCGCCGCGCCGTCGATACGTCCGGTCCAATAGTGAAGGTCAGAGAGTCGCTGTTCGGCCTCACGGATTTCTTCAGGGCTCATTCGGGCCGGACGCCGCCGCGGCCGTTGAGCTTTCCTGGCCGCGGGAGCCACCAATTGCGCCGGATCGGCAGCCGTCAAATATGCAAAGCCCTTCGCCGGAGTGACGAATCTACCCGGGCTGCCTTGGTTCGCGGAAGCCGGAGCCGCAGCGCCAAGCGCGAGCAGCGTGGCGCAGGCCCTGATAGCGGCGCTCCCGGCGCGCGACTTTGCCTGACTACTCTTTGCCTGACTACTCAATGACTACGTCCGCCACCAGATCGGGGCTGACAGGCGACCGGAGCCTGATTAGCGTTACGGGCTGCCCCAGCGCTTCGATCTGAAGCGCTTCGTGCTCGCCGTTCTCGCCTTGATCCAATCTGATATGCGTGGGGCCCTCGATGGTATGAACCACGTGCGAGTCCGGCTCTTCGCCTATCATCAACTCGACACTGTCTTCGCCCGGCGCATTCATTTCGGCTGAAATGCCTTCGAACGGCAGTTCGCGGGCTTCGGTCTGTGCGCCGATTTCCGGGCCAAGCACCTCGACCGTGGCGAACCAGCCCTCATGCGCGTGGCTGAAGCCACAGAAGAAGTCCGGCCATTCTTCACGCGGGATTTCCTGAGTTGGCATGCGATACCTCGACGTTTCTTTCTTGATAAAATATCTCTCGTTTATGCCGGCATAGCCGGCCTGAAATTGAAAGCGAGGGCGCTTCTTTACGGATCGACTCAATCGCCAGCCGTCATCACAGTGGTGACGCAACGCGTGTGCCCATCAATTTCTCGGATGAATGGTGGAGTGCGCTCGCCTCTCATATCTTTACGAGTGAGTCAAATCACCCGCGACTTGAGGAATTTCCGCACAGGCGCGTGACCCGAAAGGGGCCGATGGATTGGAGCAGTATTCCACCGCTGACGTCACTCCGCGGAGTGGACCGGCGTTGCTGATCGCGCGCGAACCGCCGGCAAGCCAAGTGAAACACCTACATCTTGGCTGCCGACAAGGACAAGGCAGTGAATAAGGGATTGAGAGCCTAATAACCCGTGTGTGAGAAGCTTCGCAGTCTGATCTCGATTGTTCGCCGGCGATGGTGACTCCAAGAGGCTGAGTTCCGGGCCGCGGCGCAGCTACGCTTTTTGAGAGCAGACCCGATCTACCGGGCACGCTCGTTGCTTAGTAGGTAAGCGAGCGCATCCTCGCGGAGTTGCCGCGAGACAATGCGGCGAGAAGATCAATAACGAAACCCGGCGGTTAAAAGGGTCAGGAGAGAGAATCATGAAAGACCGAATCAAGTGGCTGCTTTTCGGCCTCGGTATCACCTTCGGGCTGCAGGCGATCATCTCAGTTTTGTTCACGGGTGTTGCTTACGACGCCGCGCGTAGCGGGACTTTGATCGGCCAGGATCTCGTGCTGGTCATTGCGCTCGGCTTGGTTATCGGGACGTTCTTGATTGGGGGTTTTGTGGTAGGGTGCGTCAGCGCGGAAATGCGTATGCTCGACTCCGTGATTATCGCGTTATCGTCCATTGCCCTGAATTCAATTGTCTACATCGGTCTTCCAAAGGGCAACAAACCCCAATTAGTGACAGGGTATTTGCTGAATAGCGCCGGCAGGAGCGGGCTCTTTGTTGGTCTGGCGGTCGTGGCGGCGCTGATAGGAGCCTATTGGGGCTGGCGCGTCAGCATGCCTCAGGAGCGCGTGTTCGACCGCATCGTCATGCTCGTCGCGTTGATGGGCGCCGTGGTTGGACCGTTCGTGCTGCTCGTAGTGGGCGGCGCCGACCCAAACAATCCGGGGCAGCCGAGCGTGCCCTCGTTCTTCGTCGTAACAGGCCTGATTCTGATGCTCGTCATTGTAGGCGTAGGGTTCGTTTTGTTCTCCCGGGAATCAAAGCGGGAGACGCTATACGAGCAAGAAATCTCGATCAGCCCGGAGCACCACAGACCGGCTCAAAAGTCGCAGGCCGTGGGCTCATCTCGCTAGCAGTTGCAAGAACGTGCAAACTGCCGCGCACTCCTATGCAGCGCGAGGCCGTGGCCGCGGTGCTCGGAAAGAAAGCGGAGCTTCACGGAAGATACTCCCAGTGCCACGGCTCGTAGAAGTAAGGGCGAAACCCGTATCTTGCGGCGTTCTCCACGAGCCATTTGTACACCGGCGTGCTGGTTTGAAGAAGTCGATTGCTCTCCGACGTGCTTACGGGTTCGCCCCCCACATACAGATCGAGCGCGCGTCCCGTGAAGTGCGGACTGTTCACCGCGAGGCCGGCCCGCCCTGAGTGAGGCGCGGATTTCCGAAGCTGCTCCTGGTGCTCTCGTGTTCGAAACGCCGAGATGATCTTCAGGTAGCGTCCAACGCATTGGGACTCGTTTGCACTGAGATGCGGGGAAAGCTCTTTCTCCGCGTCCGCAACCATCCTCTTGTACGCCGCGTAGGTGGCGCTCTCGACTTGTCGAAGCTCCACCGGCCGGTCGGGGTCGTAAAACTCGGACGCGGGCGCTACCACCAGATCTTGAGCTGACGGATAATCACGCTTCTTGATTCTTCGAGACTGAAACTCCTCGATCATCTTGGACCAAGTTTCGTTGTCTACGACTTTGGTCTGATGGATTGCTCGGGATTCCTGCCAGCGCCCGACGGCTTTCGCGAAGTCTTCGCTGTCCGGACCAGCGCTAGCGCCAACTGCTTTACTGATCAAGGGGAAATAGATTGTCCAGCCTCGTTGCTCCCGGCCTCCGAAGCGCCATTTGAGTTCGACGCTGCTCATCCTGTTCCTGGTTACGGTCTCTACGTCCCGCTTCCTTGCAGCCGCGGAAGTTGTATTCGGCTCCGAGGCGCCTCTGTTCTTCGAAGCGGCGTCATCGGTTGCGTTGGTCAGTTGTTGAGGCGCATTCAAACTGGCGGCGGCCAGTAGCGTCAGGAGGAATCCTGTCCAGAATGTCACTGCTTACCTCCGGGTTGATGCTCAAAAAGGCACATTACCAGAGAAGTACCGGCCGCTACAAAACAGAATCGAGTCGGCCGCCCGCTAAGGAGGCGTAAAGCAACTTCCCGGTTTTGTCTTCCGGCCGCGGAGCGGCCCTTTTGACTCAAGCCGTGCACGCCCTCCGTTAGGAGGGCCATGTCCATCTGTGTCTCAAGCAAACAATAAGGCTGTCTCCATTTTCGGAGAACACATGACCCTCCTACGGAGGGCGGAGCGTCCCACCACACTTACTATAAACATGACCCTCCTACGGAGGGGCGGAAGAAATGGCCAAACTCCAGGTTGTCGCGTCAGCGACAATTGAAGCGCGTCACAACAAGACCGCTCAACCGTCGCTGACGCGCCGAGAATCGGTGGCTGGCTCGGATGCAGGCATTGAAATGCCTGCCTAAGTTCATTCGCCGCGACGCGGCAGGAACGAGCCGAATTAGATTTGTTCAAATCCATAGAAGACATCAGAAACATTCTTTTACAAACGCTAAGCGCGAACGCCGGCTTCGCTGGCGATACTCCCGCGAATGTCCGCTATGTTTGTCAGTAACCCTCATAAAGGAGGAGTAAGAATCCTCAGTCCTGCGCGAAATCCCCTCTGCATCAGAGACCAGGAGCCAGACTCGCCTTCCATTTGCGGTCATAAGATAAAACGAACAGGCGCGCCGCGTTGGAACACGCGTTGCCTAAACGGCTATTGGGATGGAGTAGTCCAAGACCGACGACACGGTCGGTGAAGGGAGACAAACCGTGAGAACCTCAAAACACTATTCTAACGTCGGCACGACGAAACGGGTTGATCACGAAGCAGGCCGCCATCGCCCGAAACGAGCCGCGGCCGAGCCGGCCGAATGCCTGTCGTGCGGCGCGCTGTATGTGGGCCGCCGCTGGGTGCTGCCGGAGACCGCGCATGAAAGTCCCAAGCATCAGGAATGGCGTCCGCAGCGAACTGTAACCTGTCCGGCGTGCAAGCAAATCAAGGACGGGCTGCCGTCAGGTTTCGTCCACTTAAAGGGACGCTTTCTCGCGGATCATCGGGGCGAAATAGAGAGACTCGTTCTGGCGGAAGCCGGCCGGGCCGCCGTTGATAACCCGTTGGGACGGATCATGGAGTTGAAGGAAGCCGGCGAAGAACTGGTCGTGAGCACAACCACGGAGCATCTCGCCAAGAGGCTTGGTCAGGCGCTTGAAAAGGCGTTCGCCGGCCACGTTCGATACGATTTTTCGCACGAGAACAAGTTGGCTCGAGTCTACTGGGAGCGCGATTGATCGATCACGCCAGGCCGGCTCGAAAAGGAGATTTGCCGTGAAAACGCTGATGGCTACCGATGGATCGAACGAAGCGAACGTTGCGTTGCGCGCGGCGGCTCGTCTGGTACGCAAGAGCAATAACGAGGTTCACGTTTTGTGCGTAGCGCCCGAACTTCGCTGGAAGGAGCCAAAAGCCGGCCAGCGCCCCTCGCGTGGACGAATACGCGAGAAGTACGGCAAGAAGATCAAGGCCGAAACAGCCGCGATTCTAAAACAGGCCCAAGACCTCTTGAGCACGGAAGGCGTCGAGGCGGAAGCGATCTCGCGCATCGGCTCTCCAGCCGAAGAGATCGTCAATCTCGCGGATGAATATGACCTCACGGTCGTAGGCGCGAGGAGCCGGTATAACAGGTCGGAGCTTGGCCTTGGACCCGTGGCCAGCCGGGTAGTGGAACTCGCTTCAGGCGCGGTCCTACTGGCTCGCGAGCTCCCGGCCGAGAGCGCGCTTCGTGTGCTGGTAGGCGTGGACGGCTCGCTCGCTTCCAATCACGCTCTGCGAACGATGGCGGCTTTCTTCAATATAGACGAGGCTGAGATCACGTTGATGCACGTGGTCGAAATGCCTTGGATACATCTCGGTCTTGATCCGCAATGGTTCGATTATGGAGAAGAGGACTCGGATCAAGCCGATCCCGAGCTCCATTTCCAAAAGGAATTGCGCCTCGAGGCTGAAGACATAATCGAAGACGCCCGAGCCATACTCGCCGACCGCAATTGCTCGATCATGGTCCATGTCGAAGAGGGCACTCCAGCCACCGAGTTGATTGGAGCGGCGGAAAGCAAGGACTACGATCTGATCGTTCTCGGCGCCACCGGAGTCGCGGACGCAAAGCACAGCGTGTTAGGCAGCGTTTCCGCCAAAGTCGCTTGGAACGCCACCTGCTCGGTGGCGCTGGTCAAGTACGTGGAGTAGCCTCACCCACCGCGCCACGCCGGGGAGATCGAAGTGGACTCGACTCCTGGATTTGCTTTTGCCAAGTTGCGCCAAGGACCACTAGTGGCGCTTGGCAGAAGTTTTCATCGCCACAAAAATGCTCACAAGTCACAGAGATGAGAAGACAGACATGGTATCCCACGTCTCTGTCTTGTGATCTTGTGCATCTTTGTGACTGATGAACTACTTTCTGCCGAGGACCACTAGCCATTTGAGACTTCGCTGGGCGAACCTAACGTCCAGCCCGCTGAAACTCTTCGCGACCGCCGCCGGCGCGTAAAACGAAAAACTGACGAGGCGAGAGCGAGGGCTGAGGGGAATCCCGCAAGGCAACGTCCGATTACCCATCACGCGGCGGTACGCATCCTGGCTGCAACGCTAGTTCGGACCGGGCCAGCGGCGCACTGGCGGGCCGCCGCCCGATTGCGGTACTCGGCTCGCCAACGAAACTACAATGAATAAGACGTTTGCCCCAGACCGAGCGCCCGAGCGGAAGCTTGCTCATAGTGTGGTCTTCAGGCGTTTCCAGTTCTACTGGTGAGGAACGCTGCTTGCCGCCAAGCCGCCTTGGAGGTGCGCAAACAATGGCTTACAAACATCTCTTCTTCAGAGCGGCCGCCAGGGAGAAAATTCTTCGTGGCGCGACCGAATTGGCCGATGCCGTTCGGGTGACGCTGGGGCCAAAATCGAAGTGTGTATTGATAGAGAAAAAGTGGGGCAGGCCCTTGGTGTGCAATGACGGCGTCACGATCGCCAAGGAAATCGAGCTGGAACATCCGGAGGAGAACCTCGGCGCTCAGATGATGCGGGAGGCGGCCGAGCGAACCGGTGACGCGGTAGGCGACGGCACCAGCACGGCCACCTTATTGGCCCATGCCATCTTCGCTGACGGCGTCCGCAACGTTGCGGCTGGGGCCAGCGCAATCGATCTCAAACGAGGACTGGATCGAGGCGCCGCCGCGGCCGTGCAAGCGCTCAAAGCTCTTTCCAAGCCCGTTCAGAGCCATCGGGAAAGAGTGCAGGTCGCGACAATCTCGGCTCACAATGATCCGAGCGTCGGTGAGCTTGTAGCCGATGCGGTCGAGAAGGTCGGTCCTGACGGCGTGATTTCGGTTGAAGAAGCGAAGGGGACCGAGACTACGCTGGACGTCGTTGAAGGCATGCAGTTCGATCGAGGATTTCTTTCACCCTACTTCATTACCGATCCGGAAAAGAGAGAGGCCGCCGTCGACGATCCCTTCATTCTTCTTTACGAAAGAAAAATCAACACGATGCAAGATCTGCTGCCGATACTGGAGCAGGTCGCGAAGATGGGCCGTTCTCTAGTGCTCTCCGCCGAAGAAGTCGAGGCCGAGGCCCTCGCCACGCTGGTCGTGAACAAGATTCGCGGCGTGCTGCCGTGCGTGGCGGTCAAGGCGCCCGGATTCGGAGACAGGCGCAAGGAAATCATGAAAGACATCGCGATTTTAACAGGCGGAAAAGTCATATCGGAGGAGTTGGGTCTCAAGATCGAGAAGATGGGCATCGAGGACCTCGGCCAGGCGAAACGGGTCGTTGTCGACAAGGACAACACAACCATCATAGGCGGAGCGGGCAAGAAGGAAGAGATCGAAGGCCGCGTCATGGAAATCCGGAAACAGATCGAGGACGCGGCTTCGGACTATGACCGCGAAAAGCTGCAGGAGCGGCTCGCGAAGCTTACGGGCGGAGTCGCCGTGATACGAGTCGGCGCGCCATCAGAGGCCGAGATGAGGAGCCGCAAGGAGGCGATCGAGGACGCCATCAACGCGACCAAAGCCGCCAGCGCCGAGGGAATAGTGCCCGGCGGCGGACTTGCGCTACTGAGGGTAATAGCCGCTGTCGAAGGCGAAGAGCGGAAGAGCGAGGGCGACGAACTGACTGGTCTGCGCATCCTGAAGCGGGCGCTGGAAGCTCCAACCCGGCAGATCGCCGAGAACTCCGCCGTAGACGGAGGGGTAGTGGTCGAGAAGATGCGTTCCGGGACGGGCAACTACGGATTCGACGCCGCGCGCGGTTGCTACGTGGATCTCCTTGATTCGGGCATCATCGATCCAACCAAGGTTGTTCGAGTCGCACTGGAGAACGCGGTGTCGGTGGCGAGCGTTCTGCTTCTAACCGAGGCCACGCTGACTGAGGTCCCGGAAAAGAAACTCGAAACGACGGGCGGAGTTGGAATGGCTCCCGAATAAGAGCCCTCCCGGAGTACCTCGGGCTTCAGCCTGTACTTCTTCGCATTCGAGGCTTGAAAGCAACAACGGCAACCAGCGCAAAAACATGTCTTCGGACACGATAATCAAATCACCGCGTGACTGGCGAGAGGCTCCGAATCTCCGCGATTACGAAGCAGCCCGCGCCGATTTTTCCTGGGAAGCCGCCCGTCGCGAACTCGAAGGGCTGCCAGACAACCTTGGATTGAACATCGCTCACGAAGCGGTGGACCGTCACGCCTCCGGTCCAAAGCGAGACCAGCCGGCGATACGCTGCCTTGGAAAGAAGGGAGACGTCCGCGAGTTCACCTACGGCGAGTTGTCCGCGCTCAGCAACCGCTTCGCGAACGCGCTCCAACGGGTTGGAGCGGGCAAAGGCGACCGCGTTTATGTTATGGCGGGCCGCATTCCGGAGTTGTACATCGCCGCGCTCGGCGCGCTCAAGAACCGGAGCGTATTCTGTCCGCTCTTCTCCGCGTTTGGACCAGAGCCCGTCAGGTCACGGCTGGCGATCGGACAAGCCAGAGTTCTTGTAACCACCGAATCGCTCTACGAACGGAAGATCAGCCGGCTCCGTTCATCGCTGCCATTCCTGGAGTCTGTTCTGCTAATCGGTGAAGCGGGCAAATCAACCAACGCGCCTGGAACTCATGACTATCACCGGTTGTTGAACCAGTGCAGCGATCGGTTTTCGATCGCGGCGACGGCTCCCGAGGATGTCGCTCTCCTGCATTTCACCAGCGGAACGACCGGAACGCCAAAAGGCGCCGTACACGTTCACGAAGCCGTCGTGGCGCATCACGCAACCGGTAAGCTCGCGCTGGATCTGCATCCGGGAGATGTTTTCTGGTGCACCGCCGATCCGGGTTGGGTTACCGGCGCTTCCTACGGCGTCATCGCGCCCCTTACAAACGGAGTAACCAGCATCGTCGACGAAGCCGGCTTCGACCCGGATCGCTGGTATGGCATTCTCCAGAATCACAAAGTATCGGTCTGGTACACGGCTCCGACGGCGATTCGCATGTTGATGAAGGCCGGCTCGGCTCTCGCCCGTAAGTACGATCTGCATGCCCTGCGTTTTCTCGCCAGCGTCGGCGAGCCTCTCAATCCTGAAGCCGTAGTGTGGGGCAAAGAGACCTTCGGCCTTCCCTTCCATGACAATTGGTGGCAAACCGAGACCGGCGGAATAATGATCGCCAACTTCGCTTCGATGAACATCAAGCCGGGTTCGATGGGCCGGCCTCTGCCCGGCGTCGAAGCCGCGATTGTCCGAAAGAAAAGCAATGGGACAGTCGAGGCGATTCAGGAGCCGAATGTGGAAGGTGAACTCGCGTTAAGACCCGGCTGGCCTTCGATGTTTCGCGGATACTGGAATGAGCCGCAACGGTATGAGAAGTGTTTCGCCGGCGGATACTACCTGACCGGCGATCTTGCCAGGAGAGACGCGGACGGTTACTACTGGTTCGTCGGGCGTAAGGATGACGTGATCAAGACGTCTGGTCACCTGGTAGGCCCATTCGAAGTCGAGAGCGCGTTAATGGAACATAAGGCCGTAGCCGAGGCGGGCGTGATCGGCAAACCGGATCCGGTCGCGATGGAAATCGTCAAGGCATTCGTCTCGCTGAAGGAGGGTTATGCCGAGAGCGAAGACTTGCGGCGCGAATTGCTCGGCTTTGCGCGGACTCGGCTGGGAGCCGCCGTAGCGCCCAAGCAAATCGACTTCGTCGCCGCGCTTCCGAGGACTCGCAGCGGAAAGATCATGCGGCGATTGCTCAAGGCGCGCGAGCTTGGACTTCCTGAAGGAGACCTCTCGACGCTGGAAACCTCCGAGGAGTGACGGCTCCGGCGGCGTGGATGGATTGGAAGACAATGGTCGACAGAGTGAACATTGAAGCCGCGAACCGGCTTGAAGAGGTGGCGCGGCTGCTGGAAGACCAGAGAGCAAACCGCTTTCGCGTCGAAGCCTACGACAACGCCGCCCGAATGCTTCGCCGACTCGAGCGATCGGTCGCCGCCATCGATCGCGAGGAAGGCCTCGACGGACTCAAGGCGCTGCCGGGCGTCGGAGAGACGATTGCTCGCGCGATTCATCAACTCGTGATTGGCGGTCGGCTGCCAATGCTGGAGAGGCTTCGGGGAGAAAGCGATCCCGTGACGCTTCTGGCGCAAGCGCCAGGGATAGGCCGGGTGCTCGCGGAACGCCTTCACGAAGACCTCGGGATAGACACGCTCGAAGAACTGGAGGCCGCCGCGTATGACGGACGGCTCGCCGGCATCGCGGGCTTCGGCCCCAAGCGGTTAGCCGGGCTTCGTGACGCGCTGGCGACTCGCCTGGGCCGGATACGCGAGAGGCGCGCGGAAAGCGGCGCCGATGAACCGCCGGTTAGCGAGATTCTCGATGTAGATCGCGAGTATCGAGAGAGCGCGGCAAGAGGCCGGCTTCCGACAATAGCGCCGAGGCGATTCAACCCAGATCACAAAGCGTGGCTGCCCGTTCTGCACACAAACCGGGCCAATCGTCACTATAGCGCTCTATTTTCGAACACGGCTCGGGCGCATCAGATGGGACGAACGGCCGATTGGGTGGTCCTCTACTACGACGGAACACGAGGTGAGAGACAATGCACCGTAATCACTTCACAGCGGGGGCCGCTCGAAGGCAAGCGCATCGTTAGGGGCCGGGAAGCGCAGTGCGCCGAGTATTACCTTCATTCATCGCCGGCCCCGCTCGAAGGGGGCGGCCTGGCCGCGGGAGCTGCGCGCGCGGTGGAGACATCATTAACATGAGCGAGACCGGATCAGTCTCGGCTTTCGGAGACCGGGATCATTTGCTGCTGTTGTTGCGGGAGATGATCCGGATTCGCCGCTTCGAGGAAAAGGCGGCTGAATTGTACAGTCTTGGCAAGATTCGCGGCTTCCTCCACCTCTACATCGGCGAAGAGGCGGTTGCCGTAGGAGCAATGCAAGCGCTAACGAGCGAGGACGCGATAGTGGCGACGTATCGCGACCACGGACAGGCGCTTGCTCGCGGCATACCGCCAGGCTCGCTAATGGCCGAGATGTTTGGCAAGGCTAACGGCTGCAGCCGGGGGCGCGGCGGCTCGATGCATTTTTTCGACGCGCCGCGGCGATTCTACGGCGGCTACGCGATCGTCGGAGGCGGATTGCCCATCGCCGTCGGGCTCGCGCTTGCCGACAAGCTTCAGAATCGACAGCGAGTCACCGCGTGCTTCTTTGGCGACGGCGCGGTTGCCGAAGGCGAGTTTCACGAATCAATGAATCTCGCGGCGTTGTGGGGTCTGCCGGTTCTGTTCTTGTGCGAAAACAATCTGTACGCAATGGGCACGGCGCTGAATCGGCATCAGTCTCAGATAGACATCAGCTTCAAAGCGCGAGCTTACGCGATACCTTCCGATTCGGTGGATGGCATGGACGTAACCGCGGTCGAGGAGGCGGCGCGCCTGGCCGTTCAAACGGTGCGTGAGTCCGGGTTCCCGTACCTGCTTGAAGTGCGGGCATACCGCTTTCGCGCCCACTCAATGGCTGATCCAGATCTATACCGAACCAAGCAAGAGATCGAGACCTGGAAGACTCGCGATCCTATCACGACCTTTAGTGGACGGCTCCGCGGACGGGGACTTTTAAATGAAAGCGATCTCGCGGCCATCGAGAGCGCCGTTGGCGCTGAGATCGCGGAAGCCGTTAGCTTCGCCGAAGCCGGGCCGTGGGAGCCGGTCAGCGAACTGACGAAAGACGTTTACACGGCGCGTTGATCAGGGAGGCGGATCGAAACCACGAAGGTCACAAGACCACGAAGGTCACCGCGGAGGACGCGGACGTGAGCGGAGGGATGGCTCGACAAGCGTCGCCAAGCATCGCAAAGCAAAGGGGGCCATTGACACATGCCCGCCACAACTAAGATGACCTACCGGGAGGCCGTGCGTAGCGGCCTGCGCGAAGCGTTGCGGAGCGATCCTCGCGTGTTCTTGATGGGAGAAGACGTAGGTCGTTACGGCGGCGCGTTCGCCGTCAGCATGGGACTGCTCGAAGAATTCGGATCCGAGCGGATACGCGACACGCCTCTTTCGGAGTCTACCTTCGTGGGCGCCGGGATCGGAGCCGCGCTTGGTGGAATGCGGCCGATCGTCGAGATTATGACGGTCAACTTCAGCCTGCTGGCGCTCGATCAAATACTCAACAACGCGGCGACTCTCCGTCATATGTCGGGTGGCCAGTTCAGCGTGCCGCTTGTCGTGCGAATGGCGACCGGCGGCGGACGCCAGCTCGCCGCCCAACACTCGCACAGTTTGGAGGGCTGGTACGCGCACATTCCAGGAATCAAAGTGCTTGCGCCGGCTACGGTCGAAGACGCAAGAGGAATGGTGTTGGCCGCCTTGCTGGAGCCGGACCCGGTGTTCATCTTCGAGCATGCCACCCTCTACCCGCTTGAAGGCGATGTCGATGAAAGCGCGGGACCGCCCGATATCACCAGGGCCGCGGTCCGCCGCAACGGCGGCGGCGTTACGCTTATCACTTACGGCGGCTCGCTCGGTAAAACGCAACAAGCCGCCGGGCAACTCGCCCTTGAAAACATCGGGGCCGAGGTCATCGACCTTAGAACGCTGAGGCCGTTGGATACGGCCGCCATTCTGAGTTCGGTTGGCAAGACGCATCGAGCGGTGGTCATTGACGAAGCGTGGCGAACCGGCAGCCTCGCCGCCGAAATAAGCGCCGTAATCATGGAAGGCGCGTTTGACGATCTCGACGCTCCGGTCGCGCGCGTGTGCAGCGAAGAAGCGCCGATGCCTTATGCGAAGCATCTCGAGGAAGCCGCGCTTCCAAGCGCGGACAAGATAGTCACCGCGGTGCGAAGTCTATTCTGATCATGGCCGAATTCTTGATGCCAAAACTTGGCGCCGATATGAACGCGGGAAAGCTCTTGGCCTGGCGCAAAAAGCCCGGCGATCGCGTCACCCGCGGCGACATCATAGCCGATGTCGAGACCGACAAGGCGGACGTCGAAGTCGAAGTCTTCGCAAGCGGCGTGATCGACAAGGTTCTGGTTCAGCCAGGTGAAAAGGCCCTCGTTGGAGCCGTGTTGGCTATCATTCGCGAAGAAGAAGAATCGGCATCGGGTCAAGAGACTGCTTGCACTCGGGAGAACGCCGCTGCCCGGCCGGCGGTTGACGCCTCGGAGCAGAGCGCCACCTCTCCGATTCCAGCCCTTCAAACATTGGCCCCCGCTGACGCGCCTCCTCTGTCCTCAGCGAAACACGAAACCGCGCGCGTTCGAGTCTCCCCGGCGGCTAAAAAGCTCGCCGCTGAACTCGGAATAGACGCGGCTTCGTTGACCGGCAGTGGACCCGGGGGACGAATCACGATCGAAGATGTACGGCAAGCAGCCAGCCTCGCCGCAATTGCGCCCCAGTCTTCGGAACCGGCGGCGGACCGTCAAACACGAATGCGGCAAACGATCGCTTCGGCGATGGCGCGATCCAAGCGAGAGATCCCTCATTACTATTTGAGTACTACGATCGATATGCACAACGCGCTGTCGTGGCTTGCGGAGGAAAACGCAAAGCGGCCGGTAGAGGATCGCCTGCTTTATGGAGCCTTGCTCATCAAAGCCGTTGCGCTGGCTCTCG
>JAHFUG010000023.1:27538-30552 GCA_023265195.1 Blastocatellia bacterium
CAACTCGACATCGACTCGATGGATTTCCTGAACTTCGTGATCGGCCTGCACAAAGAACTGGGGGTCAATATTCCGGAAGCGGACTATCCGAAGTTGGCGACTCTCGACGGGTGCGTCGAGTATCTGCAAAGCGCCCGTGAAGCGAGTTGATGGCGCGCGTCAACCATCCGTAGAAACCGCAGGCGGATGGTCGGTGAACGGCAGGCGTTAATCAGGGACAGAAACTCGGGTGACGGAGATCCATCGGAGTTTACTGGAGTCTGGAAATTTTCGGGTTGCACTTTTAACAGGAAGAATTTGGTTCAGTTCGCCAATCATCAGAGACTCTCCGGTCGGGAAGGGCGGCTTGCCCCCGCTCCCAGCCAGTTTGAGCGAATCGAGGTGCAGCGGGGGCAAGCCACCCTTCCCGACCTGAGAGTTTCTGGCATTGCACATGGTAATTGGATATTGCTCTTCCCGAAATGGCCAAACTCCAAAACCCTCCTACGGAGGGCGAGAACTCCATCGGAGTTCAAAACGCGGGTACGGCGGCGACTGTCTTACCGGCCAGTTGAATGGGGATGGCGTTCGAGCAGGATGAGGGACATGGAAAGCTGCCGATGACCGTGCCGCCGGCTCCGAAGAACGGATCTAAAGTCTCCAGAGATCCCCCCTGTGTCGGATGCGAGATCGGCAAACACACCCGTAGACGCGGCCAATAACGAGGCCAAAAACTCGATTGTCATTGGTGGAACTCCAGATACTCGCGACTGAGCTATTTCATGAGGCCGCAATCTTGTCACCTAAAGCCCGGCGCATCGAAAGCGAAAATAGTGGGTATCGTTGGTAGTGTCCCAATCTCGAGTTGATCGACCATTCTCTGGACATTTGGACCTATCTTTATTTACTAGATGAGAACTTCGTCAGTTCTCTTTGAGCTGCTGGACCGCCCAATTTTTCTTAACATTATAAGCAAGGATTCTGCTAGACTCGCGTCGGTAAATGCGAGACTTCACGGGAGGATAAATGTCGATCTATGCGTTGTGGAACAACAAGGGTGGTGTCGGAAAGAGCTATCTAACTTTCCAAATCGCGAGCGAATACGCCAGAACCTATCCGGAAAGAAAGATTCTGGTAATCGATCTCTGTCCTCAGGCGAATGCATCCGGGATGTTGCTCGGAGGAATGCAAGAAGGTGAGCAAGCTCTTGATCTCCTGGGTGGCCGGACCCCGCGGAAAACAATTTCTGGTTACATTGAGGATCGGATACTTAGCCCGTATGTGAATCCAAACACGGGAACATCTTTCGTTATTAACGTCTCGGAGCGGAATTCCTTTGTTCCGAACAACCTGTTCCTAGTGGCCGGTGACGAACAGCTTGAGATGCAGGCCTCACGGGCGCTGGGCGCAACTGTCCCAGGTCCCAGTGACGCCTGGAGGAAGGTTCATACTTGGATCAGCGATCTCATAGCGGATATTCAAAACTCGTGGGATCAAAGTAACTCTACGGTATTCATTGACTGCAACCCGAGTTTTTCGATCTATACGGAACTCGCAATGTCGGCGTCTGATAGACTAATTATCCCATTCTCCGCGGATGGCTCATCAAAGCGCGCAGTCCGGGCGGTCCTAGCTCTTTTATATGGAATAACCCGTGTTCCAGGAAGTCAGCAATCCGAGTTTTATCTCAATTCTCAACAATTCCGTCTTTCAATCCCAAGAATTTATTGCTATACCGGAAACTGGCTAACACAGTATATTTCGTCAGCCAGGGTTTTCAGAACGGTTGTACGCGAAATTGGCGATGAAATTTGGTCTGTTTGGCAAAGCAGTCCAAACGTATTTCATATCCATCCCGTTGGCGCGCCAAGTCCCGTGGGACGGAATGCCTTTACGGAGATGTTCCAATTTGAAATCGTCGATGCTAACACGGCGTCTGTTGTCTCTAGCTCTCTCGGAATACCAATAGTTCGCATGTGGGCGGGGTTGCACGCAGTAGCCGGAAGGAAAGTGATGGTCAACCAGTCTCAACTAGATAATCAGCAGCCAAATATTAAGGATCTCGTTAAGGCAATCGAGTAGTGAACGCGGCCCAAGCCTCTCGTTCAGGATCGACGACGCTCACCCTTCACAAAGGAAACTTAGTCCGCTCCTATGGTGACCAACTCAAGATTAGGATACCGCCAAATCGTGGCTAGTGGCGGTACGCGGTTTTCCAGAATTCCACGGCTTTCAGAAAAGAAAGAAAAGCTGCTACAACGACTACTCAACCTTACATACTAACCTACACCGTGATGCCCATAAGGGCTTCAGAGGAGCGCGGAGGAAGCAGCGCGATCGTCGATATTATGAAAGGCGTCTTCATAACCGGAACCGACACGAGCGTTGGCAAGACGGTGGTCTCCGCCGCCGTCTTTCAT
The DNA here is from genome assembly GCA_023265195.1 of Blastocatellia bacterium. Taxonomy (GTDB): domain Bacteria; phylum Acidobacteriota; class Blastocatellia; order UBA7656; family UBA7656; genus QHVH01. The sequence continues at coordinate 29,938 of JAHFUG010000023.1, forward strand.
CGCTATAGAAGCACAAGACCGCTTTGCTACTGGAAACCCATTCAGACCGGGATTGAATCTGACGACGACACGGCCACCGTGCGTGCGCTGGGTCAGTGTTGCGATTCGGAGATATTCGATCGAGGCGTTCGATTGCGCATGCCTGTTTCGCCTCACCTTGCGGCTCGGCTTGCTGGAACTACGATACGGCTGGATGATGTCGCCGGTTTAATCTCCGCGGGTTCCGCAAAGGCGAACTGGATCGTCGAAGGCGCGGGCGGAGTTCTTGCGCCGATCAACGACAGTCAACTGATGATCGATTTGATAGAGGCATTGCGATTGCCGGCGCTGTTGGTGGCGCGGTCGTCGCTGGGAACCATCAACCATACGTTGCTCTCTCTGGAAGCGTTGCGCAGGCGTTCGCTTCCAGTCGCTGGAGTCGTGATGGTAGGCGAACCGAATAGCGAGAATCGCGACGCAATCGAGCATTATGGCGAAATACGAGTGATAGCGGAGGCGCCGATGCTCGGGAACCTGACGGCTTCCTCGCTTGCGTTTTGGGGCCGAGACCAATTCGACAAAAACGGCTTATTAATGGAGCACCTGGGTGGCTGACTTAATTTCGCGGGATCGCGC
>JAHFUG010000571.1 GCA_023265195.1 Blastocatellia bacterium
CGATCGATCGGTTGGAAGATCAATACAACGCGAACAGAGAAGCGGCGGTCGCCAGAGCGCTCGGGGATTTGTATGCGGCGGTCGGTCTGAATCGCGAAGCCGAAAAGAAGTACCTGGAGGGGTTGGATATTACCCCAAAGAACGATCTCGATGGACAGGGGCTAGCCCAGAGGGCCTTGGCGCGAGTGTATGGGAACCTGGGGATGTTCGACCAAGCTGTCAAACGATTGGAGGCGGCGATCGAAAACTATCGACGGTTAAAGGACCGAGTCACGGTCAACGTGCTGCTCGATGAGGAGCGTAAGCTAAAGAAGCATTGAGACGGTGGCGACCGGTAACGCCGCCTGACGATCTGCGTTCGACCGGCGAGCCTGTCAGCCACAAGGTAGGTAACTCTCTACGGCATGAAATTTCCGTTACGGTTGAATCACACATGGTCAGGCAGGCCGGCTGAATTGGGAGGAGCAACTGTTGCTCAATGTCGGCCTCGCCCAAAATCAAGTCGAGGTAAGGATCGTGATCCAATTTCTTGTAGCCGTTCTAATGCTGACTCAGTCCTCCGGAACTCTCGCAACGCAGTCGAAGTCAATCGCCGCCACCGACCTTCGCGCCGGAAAACACACCAATTCGCCTTCATCAAACACCGCGCCGCCTCGACAAGCCGAACAATCGCCTGCGGGAGCAAGTAAAACTAAGAACCGGGCAGGCGATCCGCAATCGAATGATCCACTGCAGACCCTGACGCTTGGCGTGTCAGTGTACCGGCTCGCCCTAAAACCGACGGCCCAGAGCGCGGGCAAGGCGCTAGATATGTGCAAGCGCGCGTTCGCGACTTATCAGAAAGAAGACAATAAGATGGGAATGGCGGCATCAATGTTCGGCAGCGGCTGTTGCTATTATTACCTGGGACGAATAGACGAGTCTCTAAACGCCTCCTTAGAGGCGTTGCGCTATTGTGACGAGGCCGGGCCTGACCTTTTTTCGCTTCGACCAGGCATACAAGGAACCATCGGCGCCGCCTACGCCAGTCTTGGAGAGTTTGGCAAAGCGCTGGATTTCCTGAACAAGGCACAAGTTGGACTTCAGCGGGCGACATTTCCATCGATTATCGCAACCGCGATCGACACTCTGGACAAGCTCGGAGTTATCGTGAGCGGGCTGCCGGAACTGAAAGAGTTGCCGAAGATGTGGCAGATGATGCATAGCGGCTTCACCGCGTTTGTGCTCAAGAATCTCGGCAACGTGAGTATAGAACTCGGCAAGAAAAGGGAGGCGATCGGCTATCTGGAGCAGGCGCTTCCCCTATACCGCAAGGCTAATGCGTGGGCGGATCAGTTCGAAATACTAGCGGGACTCTGTACCGCCGCGTATTCTATCGGACAAACAAAGAAGGCTAATGAATACGCTGGCGAGACTCTGAAACTCACCACAGCAAATCCCAGCCTTGAGGCAGAACCTACCGCTCATATGGCGCTTGCCGCCACATACGTGTTGTCAGGTGATCTCAAACGAGGGCTGGCCGAATACGACCGGGCCCTTGATCTGCTACATCAGCAAGGCGACCCAACAGCGGAAGCTATGGTGCTGAACAATCTCGGTCTGATCAATCTCAATCGTGGAGACCTGACAGCTGCCCTCGATCATTTCAGTAGATCGCTCAAACTCTCAGAAGAGGCGAAGAACGAGCGATCGGAAGCCTATGCGATCAGCAACATAGGAGGGGTTTATTTCCACCGTGGCGAGCCTGTCAGCGCCTTGCAACATTATGAAAGAGCTCTTGCCCTTGCCCGCAGGACCAAGGACCGACGACTCGAGGCGGCGGTTCTCTCAAGCATCGCCGCTGTCTCCCCACCAACAAACAGTCCGGAATACACCGTGAAGGTATTGAAGGAGGCCGCAGAGGTTTTCAAAGAAATGGGAGAGCCGGCTTTTGAGTCGGAGAGCATTATTAGCCTCGCCGACGCGTATACAGCGTTGGGTAGGCCTCAGTCCGGCCTTGACGCATTGCGCTCAGCGTTGGAATCCCGGCGTGAAGCCGACGACCCCAGACGCGAGGGTTATATACTCAGGGAGATGGCTCACATCCACTTTAGTATGGGGGATCGAGGCGAGGCTTTGCGCCGTTACGCCGAGGGGCTCTCCCGTTTGGAGGCCGCGGGTGACGAGATCGGACAGGTTGATATCTACGCGGGCATGGCGAGCATTCATCTCTCTAATGGAGAATACGACAAGGCCCGCGAACTTTATCTCAGAGGTCTGGGCCTGGCCCGGAAAGCCGGTATGAGCCAAAGGGAAGAGATTATTCTGACCATGCTTGGGTCCTTGCATGAGCGCCAAGGCAACTTGGCGCAGGCCGAAGCGTTCTACGATCAGGAGATCGCCGTTGGCGAGTCCGTCCGTTCGTCCGCGCGAATCGAGGAGCTTAAGTCTGACGTCGCCGCCGTTTCTTCGGGTTTGATCGCTCCCGCAATCCTCCTGAAATTCAAGCTAGGCAAGCTGTCCGAGGCGTTTGAGCTCAGCGAATGGGCGCGGGCGCGCACCTTCCTCGATCAGATTAACAACGTCCGCCTCGACATCAGCAATGGAGCCGATCCTCAACTGGTCGATCAAGAACAATCGTTACGCCTGGAGATACACGCACTGGACGAGAAGCTCAGAAAAGAGCGCCTGAGTAACGCGTCGTCAGCGGCGGCGAAGGCGCTTGCGGCAAACCTGAAGGAGAGGGAAGAAGCTTACGCTGCATTGCTCATCCGTTTGAAAGCAAGCAACCCTCATTATGCCCAGCTCCGAAGTTACTCACCTGTCGCTCTCAAAGAAATCCAAAGGCTAATTGGCTCTAAAACGACTCTGGTCTCCTATTTCGTGACCACGGACAAGACGCTCGCATTCGTGATCACATCGAGTTCTTTTCAAGCCGTCGAGATTCCCGTCAAAGAGGCTGACTTGCGTGGGGCAATAAACTGGTTCCGAAGTTTCCCGAATCTACGCGACGCTGAGCCCCAAAGCTTGACGCAACTCTCCTCCTGGCTCATTGCGCCCATAAAGGAATTCATCAAGACGTCCGACGTCGTCATCGTGCCCCACGGCGTTCTTCACTATGCGCCCTTCGCCGCATTAACCGGCGGACGCGTTTATTTCGGGGATGAACATCCGATCCACTATCTTCCGAGCGCTTCCATTCTCCCATCGCTTCGACGCCGAACCCAACCAACCGGCCATGTAGTTCTGGCAGTCTCGCAATCCCGCGCGGATGGCCTCCCTGCCTTGCGCCATGCCGATGAAGAAGCCGCCAGCGTAGCGAAGCTCTATCACACTCAGCCGCTAACAACCGGCCGCGCTACCAGAGCGGAGCTTTTGAAACGAGCGAGTGCTTGCAACATACTTCATATCGCCGCCCACGCCCAGTTGAAAGCAACGAGTCCGCTCTTCTCCTCCATTCTTCTATCAGCCGAGAAAGATGAAAGCCCCGCTCTCGAGGTCCGGGAGGTTTACGGTATGGATCTGAACCAGACGAATCTGGTCGTGCTCAGCGCGTGTGAAACCCAGTTGGGATCTCAGAGCAGAGGCGATGATATCGTTGGATTGAACCGGGCGTTCATGTATGCCGGCGCCCGGTCGGTGATTGCGAGCCTATGGACGGTGGATGATGAAGCCACGAGCCTGTTGATGCAGGCCTTCTACACCAAGCTGAAGCAAGGGATGACCAAGGCCCGCGCACTACAAGCGGCGCAATCAGAGACGCGCAAGAAGTACCCACACCCATACTACTGGGCGGGGTTTGTTCTAACCGGCGATCCCGGGCAGCCGAAATAGCCGGAGCGGCGCCGTGGACGGCGGACGGGACGGTTTTCACGTGCGAATCGAAGGCAGTCCGATGGCGCCGGTGGGTGCTCACGTTGAGTTTGGCAGGGGTCTCATTCGCGGGCTCGGTGAAAGGAGTAGCGATGATCGGTCGCTTGCCAATCGCGGCCAGCGATACCGAGCTCA
>JAHFUG010000572.1 GCA_023265195.1 Blastocatellia bacterium
GATGGTAAAGTTAGGGATCGTTCCGCAAGAAGGCGTCGACCGCGTAGCGCGCTTCTTTGCCGCGGGCATTGTGGCCGAGAATCCGCGGCGGTTCAACCTTCCACCGCAAGCGCTCTCATCGTTGTACTGAAGCCATGATCGAAGTCACCTTAGCCGTCCAATCCCCCGAAGGATTCAAGCAAGTTCCGCTCACCGGAGACAGGCTGACGATCGGCCGCGGTGAAAGCGCTGATCTTCCAATCGAGGATGAAGGCTTATCGCGATTGCACGCGAGCATCCATCGCGAAGGCGATAGAGTCTGGATACTCGACGAAGGCTCGACCAACGGCAGCTACCTCAACGGGACGCTTGTGCCGCCAACTGGAGCGGCGCTCCGCGACGGGGATCAAATCCGAATAGGCGACACTACCATAGAGGTGAAGTTGGTCTCTTGCGGCGCCGCCGAGAAAGCGCAAGCAACGACGGTTTCGACCAGACTGCCGAAGTTGCTGTTCGCCATAGGTCTGCCACTGATTGCCGTGGTGTTGCTCGGTTTCGTGATGGCTAGCTCGGGTTTATTCGACCGGGCCGGTGGGTCTCGCGTGACCTCGGGCGATGAAGCTTCCGAAAGCAAATTCGATACGCCGGCGGCCGGTACATCGGGCGTCAGCACAACCGCGATCGAGGCGCCTCCAACAGCCAGCAGCGAGGGCGGATCGAGCACGCCTGAAACCGCGCCCGGCAACAGTAACGCCAATCGGTCCGAGGGCGACGGGCAAGCGCTCCCTCCCGCCAAGCAGTATAAGCATATGACCGAGGTTGAACGCACCGAGTTCGTTTCCCGTCAGGCGCAGCGAATAGGTCTGATGATGGGCAACCGCAAGTATGCGTTCACCGATGACGTGCTGCGATACGTCAAGAGGTACGTGGACGATTACTCCAGGAGAATCGGCAACGGCTCGGAACGGCTTTGGGCGGAAGACCTGAACAAAATGTTCGACCGCGCGATTCGTCAGGCGCCGTATATCATTCGCTCTTTCAGACAAGAGGGCGTGTCGCCAATAGTCGGTCTCTATATCCCCGTTATCGAATGCGAATATCGAGAGTGCCTGGGCAGCCCGGCCGGCGCACTCGGGCTTTTTCAATTCATGGCCTCAACGGCCAGCTATTATAAAGTCGCGCCGGGCGATCGCTGCGACGTCAAGAAGATGGCCCCGGCCGCCGCGAGGTACATGAAGGATCGCATCGCCGAGTTCGGAACCGATCCGATGAGCGTGGCCCTTGGAATAGCCGGCTACAACCGCAGTCCCGACTCGGTTCGGCGCGATCTTCATGACGTGCTCGACAAAGATAACGAGGAGCGCAGCTTCTGGACCCTCGTCGCGAACTCGGATAAGCTCGACCACTTCTTTCAGAACGAGAACGTGAAATACGTGCCGAAGTTCTTCGCCGCGGCCATCGTTGGCGAGAACCCGCGTGCGTTCGGTCTTGGTATGGACGCGCTGTCCAGCTACAGTGACGCGGGAGACCGGTAGCCGGAAACAAAAAATGCGACCCGAAATCGTTCTGACGATCAGCCACGCACAAGAGCCCGTCCGCGACCACTCGGTGGACTCCAATCGGTTCACGATAGGCCGGAGTTCTGACAACGACTTGGCTATCGACGACCCGAGCCTGTCTCGCCGCCACGCTTTGATTGAGTGCTTCGACGGCCAGGCGCAACTATCCGATTGTGGCTCTGAAAACGGAACGTTCTTAAACGGCGGAGCCGTCACGAGACCGACCGTTCTTCGCGACGGCGATGTGATTTCAATCGGCTCCGACTATCATCTGACGGTTCACGTTATCAACGCCGCCGGAGTCGACGCGCGCGCGAATCAGACTCGGAAGAATGATGACTCTCCGCCGTCATTGGTAGCGGCGCAAGGCGCTCCTAAGATCGTTGCGGCCGCTGTGTCAGTCATCATAATCGCCGCGGCATTGATCATCGTTGCTTCAAGAAGCCACGAGCCCGGTTCAACGAAGACTAAACCCAACGCAGCCGATCAAGTGGATAAGCCCGATGGCTCCGGAAGCGGCGGTTCATCGGGCGCCGTCTTGGAGCAGGGCCGCGATAATACCGGTAGAGCTGTCGCTATTTCGGATTCTCAAGTCGAGTCCGCCGCCGTGCAGGTCATGCGCCGCATCAGCACCGACGAAAGCAAGTACACATTCCAAACAACCGCGCTCAATGAGATTAGGCTCAAGGTCGAGGAGTATCGCGCATCGCCCGGATTGGCCGGCGTGCTGCAGGCGTTGGCGGATCGCGGGTCGGACATGACCAAGCAGGCGCGGCGCGAAGGAATCCCGCCGGCGATCGTGCTGTATACCGGGCTGGCCGAGACCGATGGAGGACGGACGGGCCGTGACCCGATCGCCGCGTCGCAGAAAGCTCTTCCCGACTTGCTGTGGCTCAACGTAACGTTCGGAACCAAGCTTGCGGACGAGAGCTTGATAATAGTCGCGGCTTATAAGCTGGGAACGGGCACGAAGAAATCTCATCCGCTGTTGGCCAAATTGCAGCAAGCCCCGCTTGGCGACCGAAACATCTGGTATCTGCGTCAACGAGGTCTGCTGCAAACCGAGGCGTATGATTTCGTGATCAAGTTCCTAGCTCTCGGAGTGCTCGCGCAGAATCCGGGCCTGTTCGGCGTGCCTGCCGCCGCGCCCGCTTTTTAACTAGCCAAGGGCTCCGCCCTTGATATCCCGAGTGCGGAGTGCGGAGTTCGGAGTGCTGAATGCCGGATCACGCGGTGTTTTCCTCGGGGGAAACGCGAACAGAATTCTCGTAACGATCCGCATAAGCGACTAAGGAGGCGTAAAAAAATAACTTCCCGATTTGAGAGTCTGCTGGGGAATGAACGTACGGCCCTCCGTAGGAGGGCTATGTTTATAGCAGGGACCGGGCTCGACGTCTGTCCCTCCGTTAGGAGGGCCATGTCCATCTATGTTTCAAGCGAACAATAAGGCTGACTCCATTTCAGAGAACACATGGCCCTCCTACGGAGGGCGGATCTTTCCCACGACAGTCCTATAAACATAGCCCTCCTACGGAGGGCGGATCTTTCCCACCAGACGGGGTCAGGCATGCAATTTGCAATTCTCCTCTCGTCACCTTGCTTTGACCAACTCCTCCAGGAATCGTTCATCAGCCGCCGTGCCGCTTGAGATTCGCTCATCCTTGCTTTGCCGGATTCATAACGCCGACTCACCACCGCCGCGTCCAGTCCCAGCAGGCGGGCCAAACCCGCATTGGTCGCCCCTAGATCCGCCCGACTACTATTATCGCTTCCTTCGCCTGAACAAGACATCGAGTCTTCTTCGAGTTGCAGAACTTGCGCCGATCGAGTTTGGTCACTCTCTCGACTGCCGTCATCAGCGCTTCAGTATCCAGTGTGGCAGCCTTCTTCACTTGAGGCCGCGCACATCGAGGAATCTCGCTTATTCGATGCTTAGTGTCTGCGACGAATTCTTCAGACCCAAGTATCCTCCCTGCTTCGCGCGATAGAATTCGTCTTTGTGTCCCAGCTTCATCCCCGCTCGCACGAATAGCCTGAACCTCTCAACAGCCGCCTTTCTAGTCGCGCCGAAGTGTCGAAGAACCGGTTGGGCGTCCACCAGACCGGCCTGTTCCAGTCCAACATACGCGCGGTGGCTGCTGTAGTGGAACTCTTCTGGCCTGCGCACCATCTTTGCTCGAACCGGATTCAGGTGAATGTACCGGACGAGTTCGCTCAGATACTGACCGCTTTGACACAGGATCGCTTTGTAACGGACCTGGAACAAACGGCCAACCTTTCGGTACTTGCGGCCAGGGGTCAGGCGTGCAATATGCAATTCATCACCCGGCGTTCACTTCTTTCCCTCCAACTCGTCTCGAACCCGCTTCACCAGCCGCCTCGCCTCTTGAGACTCCCTCATCTTTTCCTTTCCCGATTCATATCTCCGGCTCACTACTGACGCATCC
>JAHFUG010000194.1:0-2467 GCA_023265195.1 Blastocatellia bacterium
GTTCTTTTGAGCGCTTACGAGCCGTGAGACTGTCGTAAACGTCTTCCCATATATCGCCGTGCTTGCGGAGATCGATCTGCACGGCGACTCTTTCGCCCTTATCGTTGGTCAGAAATTGAACGCCTTCCATAAAAGACTCCTCTGAGGACTATTTCCGACGCATTATACATCGGCGTCCGATCTATCAAGAACCATCCAAGCAACTTTCAGCGGCTAACGTAGCAGGTTTCAAATGCGTGGTGTGAGCGCCAGCGAGCGCCACGTCTGCTGCAAATCGGAGTTGGGCGGCACCAGCGCAGTCCAGACACGGGCGAACAATTCACGGTACGGACCGGGATCTCCATGCTTCAAACGTTTGATACAACTGGCTCCAGTCGAAGGAGAAATGCCGCCGCAAGTATCTACCGACGTCCTCAATCTGGCTGGTCGAAACCTCGGACTGGAGATTCAAAGGAGTTTCAATGAAAATGCGCTCGACCAAGTCAGCCACGAATAGGTCGACAAACATAGCTATTCCAGGAATGGCATAGGAGGTCTTAAATCCCGGCTTCACGCTGCGTTCGTCAAAAGCTGAGCCAAAGGTCGGGAACTTCAGAGCAGTGTACTTGGCCCCATTTTTTAAGTCGATCTGCGGGCTTAGCAACTGGAGGTCAGCGGCGCCGACATTGGTAACGTTGAGCCAGATTCCAGGAACAGCAGCGGGCGGCCCTGCGTCGCCCTCCGCAATCACCACCAACGACACGCCCTTTGTCGGCAGACCAAGGGATACGCCGCAGTACTCACCAACTACGTGGCCGGCTATCAATTCAAGACGCAACGGGAGCTCATTGTGTGGACGGGACGAGAGGTACTCCAGAATTTCGCTGTGCGATCCGATGTGCTTGAGCGACTTGAGATATGGCGGCAGGTCCAGCGACGGATGCACAAGGTAGGGCAGGACAACACAGCCCCGAGCGTCAGCTCGTCCCACCTCGTACGCTACCCAGCCGGACTTAAGGCTGGCCGGCGAAACAACCACGAGCACGTGAGATGCCTTGCCAATTGCCCGGGCTACTTCTTCAGTAATATCTGCACCCCACTCGATGTGCTCATCGAGGAAGTATCGCACCTTTGTGGACTCGAGGACGTTCGCAATGGCTCGAGCAGCTTCCTGATCGACATGTGAGTAGCTGATGAAGACAAACACAATTCCTCCAGTAGTAGTTTCGCGACATGTCCGCCGTCCGCCCAACGGCCACGATCAGCGGGCGCGCCCTTAGATTTTGGTGATAATCGAAGCCTCCGTTGGGCGCGCTCAACAAAACGGGTCAGGCATGCAATTTGCAATTCCACTCTCTTCACTTGCTTCGCCGAACTCCTCCGGAGTTGTTTCATCAACGGCCGTGCGGCTTGAGATTGGGTCATCCTTACTTCACCGGGCTCATACGACTCACCGACGGGCCCAGTCCAACCAGCCGGGCCAAACTACATTGATCGCCCCGAACATCGCCCGACGTTTGTTACCCGAGTGCTGATGTGGCGGAGCCCGCCTAGAGATTTCCAGCCTTGGTTTGCGCGTGGAGGCTAGGATACAATCGAGGCCGCCGACAGTAAATTGCAATTTGCAGGCCTGACCCCCAATCCCGTGATCCAAACTGAACTCTACTGTTTTCTTCTCATTCCGGCTTAGTTCAACAAGACTTGTGTGGCGGCTCAGGTGGCTCTCGCTTGAGTTGACCCTACCGCTGCGCCACACGAAGTATTAATGCGTTAGGCCGCGCTCCCGCAGCATCTGAGATAGGACCTTGACGATTGGCTCATCCAGTGGTCTCAGTCGATCCTGTGCCTGCATGGCCTCGAGAAAGGTTGCCGCTCGGAGCAACCGTTCGTTGGCATCTGAGCCGCTACCTGTGCTTGCCTGGATCAGCGAGATCACCAAGTCGCGCTGGTAGTCGGAGCGGTCAGGTTCACTGCTCGCCAGTCGTTCGGCGATCGCCAGAGACCGCAGATACTCTTCGCCGGCTCGCGCATCATCGCCCAAGTCGCTGTAGACATTCCCGACCTTGCTGTGAGAGACAGACAGGTCGCGCTGGTGGTTGGTGCGGTCTGGCTCTGCCTGCGCCAAGCGTTCCGCGATGGCGAGCGACCGCAGGTACGCGTCACGCGCTCGATCGGCTTGGCCCAGTGCACGGTACAAGTCGCCGATCCGATCGTACGACACCGAGAGGTCGCGCTGGTAGTCGGCTCGATCCGGTTCCGCCTGTGCCAGCCTCTCTCTGATCACTAGCGACCGCAGGTACGCGTCACGCGCCTCTACGCCCTGACCCAATGACCGGTACAAGTCACCGATCTTGTTGTAGGACACCGAGAGGTCACGCTGGTAGTCAGCTCGATCTGGTTCCGCCTGCGCCAGTCGCTCAGCAAGGATGAGCGCCCTGAGAAAAGCGTCGCGCGCCAGATCCCCCTGCCCAAGGGCGGTGTAGAGGTC
>JAHFUG010000194.1:2477-12882 GCA_023265195.1 Blastocatellia bacterium
AGAGGTCACGCTGGTAGTCAGCTCGATCTGGTTCCGCCTGCGCCAGTCGCTCAGCAAGGATGAGCGCCCTGAGAAAAGCGTCGCGCGCCAGATCCCCCTGCCCAAGGGCGGTGTAGAGGTCGCCCATATTGTTGAAAGAGACTGAGAGATCGCGCTGGTAGTCGGTGCGGTCTGGCTCTGCCTGCGCCAAGCGTTCCGCGATGGCGAGCGACCGCAGGTACGCGTCACGCGCTCGATCGGCTTGGCCCAGTGCACGGTACAAGTCGCCGATCCGATCGTACGACACCGAGAGGTCGCGCTGGTAGTCGGCTCGATCCGGTTCCGCCTGTGCCAGCCTCTCTCTGATCACTAGCGACCGCAGGTACGCGTCACGCGCCTCTACGCCCTGACCCAATGACCGGTACAAGTCACCGATCTTGTTGTAGGACACCGAGAGGTCACGCTGGTAGTCAGCTCGATCTGGTTCCGCCTGCGCCAGTCGCTCAGCAAGGATGAGCGCCCTGAGAAAAGCGTCGCGCGCCAGATCCCCCTGCCCAAGGGCGGTGTAGAGGTCACCCATATTGTTGAAAGAGACTGAGAGATCGCGCTGGTAGTCGGTGCGGTCTGGCTCTGCCTGCGCCAAGCGTTCCGCGATGGCGAGCGACCGCAGGTACGCGTCACGCGCTCGATCGGCGTCGCCGCGGCCCATGTGGGAGTCGCCGACTTGCCTGTAGGACATCGCTACTCCAAGATCGTCCGCCCCTTGGCCTCCCCGGAGTCGCCTGACCAGACTGGCAAATTGATCTGTGTCTTTGACACCTCCCCGGAAATCTAGCCACTGGTATCTGGCTAGGTGAGGAGGCAAGGACGAAGGAGTCGCGCCGCGCAGAAGAACCGGGATGATGAGCCGTTCTGGCTGCCGACCTGCCTCGGTGCTCAGAAAGAGCTGGGTTTCATCGTGCTGCAGCTCACTTGCACTGCCCGGACCGACACAGACAAGTATCGCCGACGAGTTTCGCATCGCACTCTCGAGGGCCACCGCCAAGGATTCACCAGGCGCGAGGTTCCAACGGTCGAACCACACGCGCAGCCCCAGATCACTAAGGGCCCGTGCGAGCGTCTCAGCCTCCTGGTAGTCTGAGCGGTGGTAACTCAAGAACACGTCAAATGTCGGCTTCGCTTCCATCACTGCTTCTCCGTCTTGACAAGGTCATCAAGCAATCGACGTTGATACTCAAGTGCAACCTCGTCATCTATGAGTCTCTCAACGCGAAGCTCGCGTATCCGCGACAGCCTTTGCCTAAGCAGATCAACTTGCATACCTTCCTTGACTTTGAGCACAGCGCGTCGCCCAGGAGAAACCCCGCGCACTCCGCACAAAAGGAGGTGGAGCGCATCGGGATCTTCCACGCCGTCCTTAAACTCGACCCAGGTGCGTAGCTCCAGGAAGTCATCGATCACTTGGCGGTCACCATTTGGCAGGATGACAGGGATAACTCGAAACTTCTCGTCGTGTGCTTGGCGATTGAGCGCCCGCTCGATTTCCTGACGGAACCACCCAGCGGGTGTGCCACCCCCGACACAGACGGCACAGGTCTTTGCCTGGTCCAAGCCCTTCGCCATTTGTTGCTGCCAGTGCTGACCGGGAACGAGCACCCAACGGTCGAGCCAGACTTTGAGGTGCGCTTGGTCCTCGAGCTTGACCGCAATCGACTCCACCACATCCGACTCGGTGTGCGGGTGGCTTAAGAAGACGTCGAAGCGTTCGTCAGGTCGACCGGTCACAGGTTCGTTTCTCCCACTGCCCACCATTCACCGGTAGTCTCGGCTCGTCCGTAGCCTAACGTCTCGCATGAGCGGGGCCGCGCTAGGCAATCAAGTAACACTATGAAACTCGCTTCGCGGCCTCCGCTGGATGCGAGACGATACCAAGCTGGCGCCGTTTCGCCACTGCCCGCCCGCAATCGCCAAGCCAAAAGTAGCGAACAACGTGGATGAGAGGCAAGCTGGCTTGCAGTCCGCTCGAATGACTTGTTCGGCGGCGCGTTACAATTTACTTCGCTTGATGCCATTGATTACAGAAGCTGACCATAAGGCAAGCTGCTCACGAGATTTACGGTTATATTTTGCTGCCGCCTTGTTATAGGTCGAGCGCAGTTTTCTTTGGTCACAAATACACTCAATCAGTTTAGCCCGCCCGTATGTTTTCTCAATTAGCACTGACATCTTCCAGCCAACTGTGTACCACGCCCCTTGCACGCCATAAAACGAAGAAGCTGTTTTTTGTACCTCAACTTTAGTCAACCGATTTTCCAATATGTCTATGAAGAAGGATTCCACCTTTTTCAAGTCATTATTAAAGTTTGCCACGTCTCTGCCCCACCGCGCACGTTCTTCGGGGCTGCTAACTGCGTGCGGGTGAACGTCGGGGCTGCCTGCCGCCGCCAACATCGCAAAGCCCTCACCGAAAGCAGCAGTCCATTTGAGGACTTCTTGCGCGTTCGGCGGCAATTTGGCGATTTCATCGGACGTTTCTTTAGACGGGCAACCGCTGGCGTAGCCAATATGATGAAGTTCATGGGCGAGCGTATTTTCAAACTTTTCTTTGATGACGTTTGGGTCAAGATAGAGAAGAATTTCCTGGTCGGTTTCTACGTCAAAAACAAAACTGTTCGTTTTCGGCTTAATTTCAGGATAAATTTTAGCTTGTATATGCGCGGCCTCCGGCAGATAGGCGAGCGCAAGTTTTGCCGCTCTACTCACATCCGCACTTTTCCACTTAGCAAGGGTTTCAGCAAGAGCTTGAGCGCGTTCCGCCAAACCATCGGAGAGAACGAATGTTTTGAACTCTGCATCTTCAAAAGCGCGTTGCATCGCTGCCTCTCGCTTCTTGAGGCGGATATAACCTTCGCTTGAAAAGAGCAGTTGCCAATCCGCTTCAGTAACAGGTTGGTTTGCTTTCTTCTTCGCAAGGATGGCGAGTACGGCCTCTGCTTCATCTGTGACAACATGAACAACCACTCTTGATAAATCAGCAGATTGGGCGAAGCAAAGGGGCCCAAAGGCAAAAACACCACAAGCGACAATCCCACAAATCAACTTACGGATAGTAAATTGGCCGGACTTCATACTCAGATAACACCGCCCATTGAGATTTTGTGACAAATTATGGTAGACGCCTAACGTTTGGGATGACCGGGCTGCGCACATAGTATTCAAGGTACGATAAGAAATTTGCTTGCGCGGCTTCAGTCGATCCCAGAGTTCGACGCCATTCGGTAACACATCACCGGTGTGACTCACGAACTCGTCAGGGGTGAGACCGATATCTTTAGCGATCCGGCGGAGCGGGATTGGTGGAACGTCTCTGCCTTTGTGAAACGGAACTGTTGTGCACCGGCCATCTACGTGGCGATACTGTTTGTGGGAACCTCGTTGACGAGCTTCAACAAACCCGAGCTTCTGCGGTATCGCAACAACTTCGGCCGGTTTCAGGACAGGAAGGTTTCCCATCTCTCACGCAATCTTTACCCTCTGGGTTCCGATAAACTCACCGTCGAGTTCAGGCTCGCCATCCTCGAGGAGCATTTCAATAACTCCTTGCAGATTCTCGTTCAGCTCATCTAGAGTCTCTGCTTGTGCGCGCGCGCCAGGAAACCCGGGTACGTAGCCAACATAGACGCCCGTGTCAGGACACTTCTCGATGACTGCAGTATATTCCTTCATAGCAGCCTAGGATACCACTGGGCGTCCTCGGCGTCGAACGGTTATGGTTTTATCCGCAATGCCGAGTGGGGGAATCCGACAGGTAACCAAATCCTCTATCCTCAATCTTCTATCCTCCATGCTCCATCCTCCCCTCGATCCTCCATCCTCCATCCTGTATCCTCCATCCTGTATCCTGTATCTTACCCCTTGAACTGACTTAGGCGTTTCTTCGTACTCGATTCTAATGCTCATCCCAAAAGCACTGACCCTCGCTTTTGTTCTTTTAAGCCTGGCGCTCGTGTCCCTCCTTGGCCGAGGGGCCTTGCTAAGATGGAATTCCCCGTCCGACTCTTCCGATGCCGACTCCGATTCGGTTTCCCGTGGCCAGAGCGCAACCAATCGCTGGATCCGCGCCATGAGGGGAGCTTTCTTGCTGCTGATAACCGGTGTCTTTGCGTTTCACTCGTACTGGGCTTTTTTCGCGGACAAGAATCAGAGGTTCACTCGCGCCAAGCAACTTGACGCCCGAAATCGCAGGCTCGCGGAAAGCGGATTGAAGGGATGGGTGCTGGATCGAAGCGGCAAGCTCGAGAACGCGCTGATAAGGTACAGATATGATGGCGGTCTAATCAGCCGAGACTATCCGCTCGGGGCCGCCGCGGTTCACCTCACCGGTTATTCCGATTTCGTCTTCGGATCGGGCGGTATCGAGTCGGCCTTTCGAGATTGGCTCACGGCGCCGGACAGCGCTTATAACGAACTGGTTTCGCCGAATCCGGTTGGCAAAGACTTGAGGTTGACGTTGGACTCCAGCCTTCAACGTGAGTTGTTCAATCTACTTCAGGCGACGGGTAAGCCCGCCGGCGCCGTGGTTCTCTTGCTTCCAAACAACGAAGTGCTCGCTATGGCGTCCACGCCGAGCTTCGATCCATTGACGATAAACAACGAAGAGACATGGCGAACGATGACCGAACAGGCGGAGAATTCGCCGGGCCGTAGTCCGCTTGTTAATCGAGCGCTCGGCACGTTGGTCACGGGTGGGCCCGCTTTCTATTATCGGCCCGGCTCTACGTTCAAAGTCTTCACCGCGGCTGTGGCCATTGAGAATGGAATGACCGCCGAGCGGTTCACGTGCCGTGGCGAAGGCTTTACTCCACCCGGTTCAGGCAGGCCGGTTCGCGACTTCGGGGGCGAAGTGCACGGGGCGATCGGGTTCCGCGATGCGTTTCGAGTTTCGTGCAATCAATACTTCGCGCAACTCGGCTTGAAGATCGGGCGCGAACGAATGGCGGCCTACGCCCGGCGCCTTGGAATGGCGAGCGCGCCTGAAAGCGATGCGGGCCGATCAATAAACCTGTGGCGGGTCAAGAACAGCGAGCCGAAAGCCTTTGACTTCATATTCGCGCCGCCGCAAGGGAGGATGAATTTATCTTCGAAGGCGACGCAATTCGATCTCGCCCTCGAGTCGTTTGGCCAGGGCTACGACGACGTCACGGTCTTTCAAATGGCTCTTCTGGCGGCGGCGGTTGCAAACAACGACGGCGCGCTTGTGGCGCCTACGATCGAGCCGGATTTGCCGGCGAAAATCATCGGCCCATTTATTTCCGCGGCGTCGGCAGCCGAGCTACGATCGTTGATGCGGCTCGTGGTCGAATCAGGTACGGCGGCTGGAGCGTTCTCGCGTCTCCGGGGCCGCATCTCGGCGGGCGGAAAGACCGGAACGGCTGACAGGGACGTCGTCCTCACGGATCGGGACGGCGATCCAGTCGTTGATTACGTCGATGATGAAGGCCGCGATCATTACAAGTACTTCAACTCGACTGATTCGTGGTTCATGGGATTCGCGCCCGTGGACAATCCCAAAATAGCGTTCGCAATCGTGGTGGAGAACGGCGGGCAGGGAGCGCGCACCGCGGCCCCGATCGCCGCTAAGATTATCGAGAAAGCGTTCGCGCAGGGTTATCTTGAGAGTGCTGAGAAGAGGTAGTCATTGAACTGACGGTTCGAGGAGAATGTGAACGCGTAGGAGGCGTAGACTTCCCGTTTTGAGTTATGCGGCGGCACAAAGATGGGGACCGCCGGTGAAGTGAGGACTTCACCGCGGAGGCGCAGAGATCGCTGAGAGAGCCGCGGAGAGTAAGCCCTCTCTGCGACTCTGCGGTGAACTCGCTCGAAAAAGGGAACTTATTTCTTTTACGCCTCCCAAGAGCGGGAGCAAGCGCCTTGCTGACTTGTGATTGGTCCGGAGTTGAACGAGGATCCGGCGGCAAGAATGGCCGGACTACACAGACTGAGGTCCGGGGCGCAACATAGGCTGCAATGACTGAGACAAGATCACAGCGAACCAGTCCTTCCCTTCATCTCCTCGCGTTGGGCGTTATCCTGGTGATCGAGTCGATCGGCTTCGTGGCCCTTGTCTGGGCCGCCGAGACCAAGGGGTATCATCCAAGCAAGCTCACGGCGGCGCGATCGCTCGCTCTATTCATACCGATACTCGTTGTGTTCTTCTGGCTGATGCGGCGCCAGCGTTATCGCGGCGAGGTCATGCTCTTCACCGCCGCGGCGTTTCTCTTCGGCTTTGGATTGGTCATGCAGTACCGCCTCTTCGCCGATCCAGAATACAACTCGCGCGGAGCCCAACGCGGGCAGGCTCGCGAAGTAAAGGCCCAGACAGTCCGGCTGCTCAACATCAGGACCGGCTACGATGAAGAGAAGAGGCGATTCATGTTCGGCAGCTTGGAGGCGGTGCCGGCCGAGCTTCCCGCTCCTGCCAGGAAAGCGCCGGCAAGGAGCTTCTTTGAGATTCTGACGTCGGTCAACACATTCATCCCGCTGGCGGCTCTGGTTGCCATGATGTCCGCCTTCATACTGTTCAAGAATGACCGGGTGCTCCTCTGGATTCAACGGAGATCTTTGCTTATCGGTTTGACGACGATGATTCCATTCGCGGTTCTGGTTCTCGTCTTCAGCGAAGAGGGAAAGTTTCTGGGTCAGACCACGCCGTGGGAGCCGGTGAAAATAGTGTTCCTCTTGAGTTTCGCGGGTATCCTGGCCGATACGCATCGTCACCTGTCGCGGACTCGATGGGGCCTGCCTCCGTTCAGGCGCCTCTTACCTTTCGCCGCCATCGCCGCGATGCCGGTGGTTCCATTCTTCGCGTTGTCGGATTTCGGCCAGATGCTGGTGTTTTTCGGCGTCTACCTGATGCTTTACATCGTCGCCGTGCGCAAGAAAATGCAACTGGTCTACGGGCTCGTGCTGCTGGTGATGCTGTTCGGATGCTTCTCGCTGGCGTCCAAGGCGAAGTCGGGATTCGGCATTCCACCTCGTGTCTATTTCCGATTCTATATGTGGACGCACATGTGGGAGCCGCCGCCGATAGAGACATGGTGGTGGAAGAGAGATTTCGAAAGGTATCTCAAGGCAAAGGGTCTCACGATGGATCAGGCCAATCCGCGTGAAGTGAAGCAGCGAAACTCGGAGGCGTGGGCAGACAAGGTCATGCAGCAATCTCAAGGTCTATTTGGAATTCACGACGGCGGAGCATTGGGAACGGGGCTCGGCCTGGGCTTTCCCGAGACCGTTCCTATTTCCGATTCGGACTTCATCTACGCGGCCGCGGCCGAAGAGACCGGCCTGGCTGGTGGTATTGCTCTTCTGAGCGCTCTCGGCATAGTCGTTTCTTCCGGCATCGCCATCAGTCTTCGATCGGCTGACATGTTCACCAAGTTGATTTCGGCGGGTCTGACCGGTTTTCTGGCTCTTCAATCCATCATCAATATCGGTGGGGTTCTCAGGCTTCTTCCCATGACCGGAATCACGTTGCCGTTCGTCAGCCACGGAGGCTGGTCCTTGATAACCTCGTTTGCAATGCTCGGAATCCTGCTGGCGATCTCACATCGAAATGCGCCAGCCCGAACCGGCGGTCCAATTGAGAAGCCCTCTCAGTTCGTAGCTGTCCATTAGAGCGATTTGTTCTTGCCCGCCGCAGTCCATTTCACACCATTGCCCCATTTCAGGACAGCGCGCACGGCGCGAGTGCAGCAGCTTTCAGGCCGGGTTGCTATGCATGTCAGTACTTAGGCTGGAGTGACTGGGCGCTACGCCCACGGCATATCGCTTGCTCTCTACACGGGCATACAGGGCATCACCACCCAATGATGCTCACCAAGAATACAACCTGAGGGGCCAAGAGGCATCGAATTGGCATAGGTTCGATGCCTCATATTATTTTCCCCACTCCCATTCAGAGAATTCCGCTTTACCTTGATCGTGACTCTACCGCTCTCGCCAGCAGCCCACGGATCCTTCGATGCTCAGTGATGCTCTCGATATCTCCCTGGATGGGATCCCTTTGTGCGAACCTGTATCTTGGGATTGCGCGGAATCAGCAAAATCCGCCGCATATTGATCGGGTTCACACCCGACGGAGTATAGGTGAGCCGATACCAGTTGTTCCTAAGATCATCCGCGATCGTCTTCGCCGCTTCCGACGCCTTCTCAAACGGGAGAATGGCGCCGCCTGTTCCGACGGTAAGAAAATCCAGAACGGCGGGTGGCTTGGGCTTATCGCGCAGCAATGCGCCGTGAGTGCGATCCGCCGTCTTGAGAGCGTAGAGAACGATGTTCTCGTCCTGAAGGGCGTATAGGGCCTGATCGAACTTCGTCTGACTCTCGCTGTCGTAGCCGTCGCTGATTAGGATGATCGCTCGTTTCTCGATTCCAGTCTTGGCCTGATGGGCAAGCGCGTCAGCCACCGCGACAAGCGCGTCAAACAATTTCGGAAACCCCTTGCGTTCGAACTTAGTCGTGGCCTCTTGAAGTTTCTTCAGGTCGGGCGTGAGATCCTCCAGGATCAGCGCTGATTCGTTATAGCCCACCACCATCATTTGATCGTCTTCATACAGTTCGTTCACTACGGTAAGCGCGGCCTTCTGCAAGGCGGCGCTCTCCGCCTTCAAGTTAACGGTGTTGTCGACCAATAGGACAATTCTCGATCCAACTTCAACTGGCGCGAAGGTCTCGATTTCCTGCGCAATGCCGCCATCGTACAGGTCGACCGACTCCTTTGCGACTTTGACGTCCTTAGGAGCCTGAACGATCACATTTAACGTTGCGGTGCGGCGGCCGGCGGTTGCTCCTTTTCCAGATTGCCCCACAACAAGGCCACAAGCAAGAACCATTGAAAGACAAGCGAACAAGACTCTGGCGAATAACATCGCTGGCTCCTGGGTTGATTTACCGCACGGAAGCTCGACCGCAAGATTATCCCAGACTGGTCCGGCCCGTGGCAACGATCCCGGCGTTGGTGGAAGGTTTATCCCCGGCATACAACGAGAGAGCGCCGCGCCCCTCTCAACGCCGCGATAGCTTCACATGCTCAAGACGACTCCTTCGCGGCTTGATAATCTCGCCGCTCACGCCTGATACTTCGCCTTCAATTGGAACAAGACATGAAGGGATCCAAGGTCATCTACGCTTGCCAGCAATGCGGCGCCCAGCAGCCGAAATGGATGGGCAAATGCCCCGATTGCGGTGAATGGAATTCGCTCGTTGAAGACAAAGCTGCTTCGCAGCCGTCCGCGCCGGCTTCTCGAGGCGGAATGTTCCGAATGAGAAAACAGCCGGCGACCGCCTACGAAGACATCGAGAGTCAGGACGACGCGCGTCAGCCATGCGGCATAGAAGAGTTCGATCGAGTCCTTGGCGGGGGCATTGTGCCAGGCTCGCTTGTCTTGATAGGCGGCGATCCCGGCATCGGTAAGTCGACGTTGCTTACCCAGGTATCAGACAAACTCACCAGCGCATACGGGCGAGTTCTATACGTCTCGGGTGAGGAGAGCGAACGTCAGATCAAGCTGCGAGGCGAGCGCCTCGGCATCAAACCCAGTGGGCTGTTTCTCCTCCCGGAGACTTCTCTGGAGCTGATATTCGAAGAGATCGACCGGCTCGATCCGCAAGCGGTCGTCGTCGATTCGGTGCAAACCGTTTTCTCGATGAAGCTCGAATCCGCGCCAGGGTCGGTCTCTCAGGTGCGCGAGGCCGCCGGCCAGTTCCTTATGCTCGCCAAGAATCGCGGCGTCGCGGTCTTCTTGATAGGGCACGTAACCAAGGAAGGCGCGATCGCGGGACCCAAGACGCTCGAGCACATAGTCGATACGGTTCTCTACTTCGAAGGGGAACGTCATCACAACCATCGGATAATCCGCGCGGTGAAGAACCGCTACGGCGCGGCTAATGAGATCGGCATTTTTGAGATGACCTCAAAGGGCCTTGTGCCCGTGCCTAATCCATCGGGGCTCTTTCTGAATGAGCGGCCGCTGGGCGTGCCGGGATCGGTCGTCACGGCATGCATCGAAGGCACTCGGCCCCTGCTGGTCGAGCTTCAAGCGCTGGTTACGTCGACGAAATATGGGACTGCGCGGAGGATGACTCAAGGCGTCGATCAGAACCGGGTGTCTTTGCTGCTGGCGATGCTGGAAAAGCGGGTAGGTCTCAACATCATGGGAGAAGACGTGTTCGTCAACGTCGCGGGAGGCATCTCGATAGACGAACCCGCCGCCGATCTTGGAATGGTCGTCGCTATTACATCGAGCTTCAAGAACCTGCCCGTGGATGAACGCACCGCGGTCTTCGGTGAAGTTGGACTTGCGGGCGAAGTCAGGGCCACGAGTCAGGCTTCATTGAGAGTTCGCGAAACATACGCGATGGGTTTCCG
>JAHFUG010000195.1:0-3754 GCA_023265195.1 Blastocatellia bacterium
GGATCGATCCCGGCGAAAGCGTCGCGCGGCACGGGATAGACTCGCTGAACGCGATCGAAATTTCTCACTTAATCGAAGAACAGGCCGGAGTGACGCTGCGGGCCGGTGAACTGTTGCGCATCTCGACAATCGAAGAACTCGCGGCGACGGTGTTCGAACGTGCACACAGTGAGACGAGCAGGCGATTGCCTTTCGTCACGCGATCCGAACCTCAATCTGAATACCCTCTCTCGCATGGTCAGCGGGGTTTGTGGTTTCAGCGGGAGATTGATCCGGATAGTCCCGTCTACAACATCGCGTGGGCAGTGAGGATAAAACGCGGACTCGACGTGCAGCCGCTGCGGGCCGCGATTCAGGCCATTGTCGATCGTCACCCGAGCCTTCGAACGACGTTCGCCGCCGGTGCGGACGGGCCTCTGCAGCGCGTGGACGATCATATGAAGGCAAGCTTCAACGTGGAAGACGCCGCGGGCTGGAGTAATGAATCGGTGAGGAGCCGCATGGCCGAGGAAGCAGAGCGGCCGTTCGACCTCGAACTAGGACCGTTGCTGAAAGTCTTGCTCTTCAAACGACCGTCGAACGAATACGATCTCCTGCTGTGTGTCCACCATCTGATTGTCGATTTCCGGTCGTTGTCGTTGATCGTGCACGAACTCGGCGTTCTCTACCATGCTGAAACAGCCGGCTTTGAAGCCTCGCTCCCAACGTTGACCTCGCGGTATTGCGATTATGTGTTCAGGGAAGCGGAACTGCTGAACTCTCCCGAAGGTGAGACGCTCTGGCGTTATTGGAGAGACCGCCTGGCGGGCGATACGCCGCCGTTGAACCTTCCCACGGATCGAAAAAGGCCGCCTGCCCGAACTTATCGGGGCGCCTCCCTTACGTTCAAAATCGACGGGGCGGCGGCCAACCGGCTCGGCGCAATCAGCCGCGGCCGCGGAGTCACGATGTTTACAACGTTGCTCGCGGCTTTCCAGACTTTGTTGTATCGCTACACGGGCCAGGAACAAATTGTAGTCGGATCGCCGGCCTCTGGACGAACAGCGCGTGAATTGGAGCCGGTGGTCGGGTACTTCGCCAACATGCTGCCTTTGTGCGCCGACTTCTCGAGCGATCTCACGTTCGCGGCGCTTCTTGCGCAAGCGCGGCGGAGCTTGGCCGAAGCGCTGGACCATCAGGAATTCCCGTTTTCGTTGCTGGTCGATCGGCTGCGCGCCCCACGAGACCTCAGCCGCTCGCCGGTTTTCCAGGCCGCTTTCACTTTTCAAAAATCCGAATTGCCGGCCGGCAGGGGGATGTCGCTTTTTGCGGTTGGCGATCCCGGCGCGCGAATGAATCTCGGCGGGCTTGAACTTGAGGCGATACCGCTCGAGCGGCGAACGTCGGAGTACGACATCCATCTGTCGATGGCCGAGGCGGAGTCCGAGCTGGCGGGCTCCTTCGAATACAACACCGACCTCTTCGATCGCGCCACGATAGAAAGGCTCGCGGGACATTTTCAAGCACTGCTCGATTCGTTAGCCGCGGACCCTGACATACCAGTTTCGCGAGCCTCGTTGCTGCGGCCGAACGAGGCGGGCTCGTTGATACTGAGTTCTCACACCGCCGCGGACGCGCGCCGGAATTCGCGGACTCTTGTGGAACTGTTCGAAGAGCAGGTTGCACTAAGGCCCGCCGCCGTCGCTATCACCTTCGAGGACACCCGGCTTTCTTACGCCGAGTTGAACTCGCGAGCCAACAAGCTTGCTCACCACCTCCGCAAGCTCCACGCCGGCCCCGATTCTCTAATCGGCGTTTGCGTCGAGCGGTCTCCGGAGATGATCGTGAGCCTTTTGGGCATACTCAAGTCCGGCGCCGCTTATGCGCCTCTCGACCCGGCTTATCCTGGCGAGCGGCTCGCGTTGATCCTCGAGGATTCAGCGGTAGAGATTCTGGTCACTCAGCAATCTCTGACAGGACGATTTGATAACGCCGTCTCCCGCACCATCGTCATCGACCGCGACTGGGATGTCATACATCGCGAGAGCGAACAGAACCTGAATGCCTGGCTTAGCCCCGATAATGCGGCCTACGTTATCTACACGTCGGGTTCCACGGGCAGACCGAAGGGTGTGGCCGTTTCTCACTGGAATGTCGTCAGGCTCCTTGACGCCACCTTTGACAGGTTCCACTTTTGCGAAGACGACGTCTGGACTCTGTTTCACTCTTACGCCTTCGACTTCTCGGTTTGGGAGTTATGGGGAGCCCTGATCTACGGTGGCCGCCTCGTCATCGCGCCCTTCTGGGTTAGCCGAACGCCGGACGCTTATAAACGCCTCCTGGCCGCTGAAGCGGTCTCCATCGTGAATCAGACGCCTTCCGCTCTGCGCCAATTGATCGAGCTTCAGGATGGGTTTCGGCCCGAAGCAACGCCTGCTCTTCGAGCGATCATCCTCGGCGGCGAAGCCATCGACATAAGCTCTTTGAGCCGATGGCTGCTCACTCATGGCGATCTGAGGCCTCGGCTCATCAATATGTACGGCGTCACCGAGACGACCGTCCACGTCACGTATCGGAGAATCACAACGCGGGATCTTGACTCCGCTCAGCGAAGCCCCATCGGCGAGCCGATCGATGACCTGCAAATCTATCTTCTCGATGCTCGACTCGAGGCCGTGCCGGTCTCGTTAGCGGGAGAGATATTCGTCGGCGGTCAGGGTCTGGCCCGTGGCTATTTGAATCAGCCTGCTCTCACCGCCGAGCGCTTCATGCCCGATCCCTGGTCCAGGCTTCCAGGGGCTCGAATGTACCGATCAGGCGATTTAGCTCGGCTGATCTCTCAACGAGACATCGAGTACCTGGGCCGAATCGACGACCAAGTCAAGATTCGCGGCTTCCGCATAGAGATGGGTGAAATAGAAGCAACTTTGAACGCTCATCAAAAGGTCGCCAGATCGGTTGTGATCGCCCACTGCGACGGGGGCCGTGAAAAGCGGCTTGTCGCCTATGTCCTTCCTCGATCGGATGAGCAATTGCCGGCCGACGAATTGAAGAGGTTCTTGAAGCAGAAGCTTCCCGGCTACATGATCCCCGCCGCGATCGTGCTGGTCGACGAGATGCCCTTGACCGCGCATGGCAAGCTGAACCGCAACGCGCTGCCGCCGGTAGATTGGTCCAGACCCGGCATCGAAACAGTGTTCGTCCCGCCATCCAACCCAGTCGAACAAACCTTGGCCGATGTCTGGTCTTCGGTTCTCGGAGCGCCATCAATCGGCGTCACGGATAACTTCTTCGATCTCGGGGGCGACTCGATCCTGTGCATGCAGGTGGCGTCAAAGGCAAGAGACCTCGGTCTTCACCTTTCGCCAAAACAGATATTCCAGCACCAGACGATCGAGGAATTGGCGTTGGTTATTCGGCAGGCCGAGAGCCCGCCGTCGTCTTTGCCGGCCATCGCTGCTCGAGTTGAACCGGAGCTTATCGAGAACAAGACACGAGAGCGGATGAACCGAGAGCGCGGACCGGTCGAGGACGTCTTTCCGCTGTCGTGGACCCAGCAAGGCATTCTGTTTCACAGCCTGTCGGAAACAGGCTCCGGCGTCTATATCACTCAAATCATATTCGAGATCAGCGGACCGCTAGACGATGAGGCGTTCCAGTGCGCGTGGCGGGCGCTCGTGGATCGCCACGAAATGTTGCGCGCCGAATTCGAGTGGGAGGGCGTGCGGGAACCTATACACATAATCAAGCCACACTCCCCACTCGCGGTGCGGCG
>JAHFUG010000195.1:3854-7104 GCA_023265195.1 Blastocatellia bacterium
GTTGAGCCGATACAGCGGAGACGAAGACGTACTGTTTGGCGTGACGCTCGCCGGCCGCCCGCCAGGACTGGAAAACGTGGAAAGCGGAATCGGTCTCTTCATAACGACGCTCCCGCTGCGAATTCAAACGGCGCCACGCCGGCCCGCGATCGAGCTGTTCGAGGATGTTCAGGACCGCTCTATCGAGTTGCGGGAACACCAGTACACGCCGCTGGCGAATATCCAGGAGTGGAGCGGGGTAGGAAGCGGGACCGCCCTGTTTGAAAGCATCCTCGTGTTCGAGAATTATCCGATAGATGCAGCATTGGCGAATCGCCGAGCCCATCCATCGATCCGCAACGTTCGGTCGATCGAACAAACCAACTATCCACTCACGATCGCGGCTATCCCAGGCAAGGAGTTGGCCTTGCACATTGGATATGACACCCGCGCATTCGATAGCGACACCGTCCGGCGAATCCTGAGTCATCTCCGAACGTTGCTCGAGAGTTTCGCGCACGCTCCTCGATCTCGCGTCACCGAGCTCGAGATGTTGAGCCCCGACGAGCGCCGTCAAATCGCCGAGTGGAACACCGGCGCCGAGCGGCGATTCGACGATTCATGTTTACACGAACTCTTTCAGCGGCAGGCCCTTCTCACTCCGGACTCCGTCGCATTGATCTTTGACGACGACTCGATAACATACCGCCGGCTCGACCATCGCTCTAACGAGATCGGCCAACTGATCGCCGGCTTGGGCGTGGTACGAGGCGAATGCGCCGGCGTCTGTCTCGAACGCAGCCCGGACTTGATCGCGGCGATGTTGGCGGTTCTCAAACTCGGCTGCGTTTACTTGCCGATCGATCCGCAACTGCCTCCTCAGCGGCGAGAGGTTCTTCTTGACGACGCCGGCGCGAAACTGATCATTACCATCGGACAAGATTCATTTCCGGCGGGCTCGCGTCGCGTGCTGAATATCGAGAACGCCCCGCCGCCGTTGATCGAAGGCGATTGGCGTTTGCCTGAAATCTCAACTCCGGAGATTGCGTACGTTATTTACACTTCGGGATCGGCCGGAAAACCAAAAGGAGTAATCGTCAGCCACGCGTCGATTTCGAATCACATGCAATGGATGGCCTCGGCGTTTCCACTGCCGGCATCGGACAGGGTCCTGCAAAAATACTCGATTGGATTCGACGCGTCGATCAGCGAGATATTCTACCCGCTGGTGTGCGGCGCGGCGCTGGTGATCGCGAGCCCCGGCGGCGAGTATGACGCGGGCTACTTGATCGGCCTTGTCTCGCAACGGGAAGTCACCACTCTTGACACGGTTCCAACGATGCTGAATTCGCTCCTCGACGACGGCCGAATCATCGAGTGCAAGACGTTGCGCCGGATAATCTGCGGCGGAGAGCGGCTCGATGCGGCGCTGGCGGGCCGCGTGTTCGACAACCTTCCGGGAGTGCTTCTCGCGAACGTGTACGGGCCGACTGAAGCAGCCGTGACCGCGACTAGCTATATCGTTGAGCCGGACCTCCACCGGCAATCGATACCGATCGGCGCGCCGATCAGTAACGCTGTTGTCTTGATCCTGGACCGCGATCTCCGCCTTCAGCCAATTGGGGTGACAGGCGAGATATGTATAGCAGGCGCGGGTCTGTCTCGAGGCTATCTCAACGGCCCGCATCCGTCGGCGGAGCGCTTCGCACCGAACCCCTTTTCTAAAGCGGTGGCCGAGAGGCTGTATCGAAGCGGAGACCTCGGCTTCTATCGGCCGGACGGAACGATAGAGTATGTAGGGCGAAGCGACAGCCAGATCAAGCTTCGCGGTTTCAGAATCGAGCCGCTCGAGATCGAGTCGGCTCTCAACAGGCATCCCGCCGTCAGAAACAGCGCGGTCGCTGTGTGCAAGGATCAATCGGGTCAGGACCGTCTCATAGCTTATCTGGCGTTGAAAGCGGACGCGCCGCCCGTGGCGAACATACAAGACTACTTGAAGCGAGAACTGCCGCACTACATGGCTCCGGCGCGGTTTGTGGTTTTGGACGAGCTTCCGCTTGCCGCGAGCGGAAAGGTAAACAGACGCGGGTTGCCGCCGGTTGATTTCCGGCAGCCACGGCCCGAAGACAACTATGAAGCGCCGAGAAGCGAAATCGAGAAGGAACTGGCTTGCATATGGGAAGCCGTTCTTGACGTGGCGCGAGCCGGCGTGCGTGACAATTTCTTCGAGATAGGCGGCGATTCGATATTGAGTATCCAGATCGCCGCAAGAGCGAGAGAAGCCGGCCTCGAGATCACCCCAAAACAGGTCTTCGATCATCCCACCATTGCGGAATTGGCCGGCGTAGCTCGACGCGCCGGTAAAACCGGGATTCACGAGCAGGCCACTGGGCTCGTCCCCTTGACTCCGATACAGCGATGGTTCTTCGCGCAAGAGTTTCCGTTACACCACTACAATCAGGCGGTCATGCTCGAGGTGAGAGGCGAGATTGACGCCTCGTCGATAGAAAATGCGCTTGCGCGATTGATCGCGCATCACGACTCATTGCGGTTGCGTTTCGAGCTTTCCACACAAGGCCGCCGCCAACGCTACGCGCCGGTCGAAGCCAATTCGATTCTCTGGACGCGCGATCTCTCTCAGTTAGCTCCGGCGGCGCAGCAGGCTGAGATGGAGCGAGTCGCAAGCGATGCTCAGGCGAGTCTCAACATTGAATACGGACCAATGCTTCGCGCGGTCTGGTTCCAAATGGGTCAAGGCCGAACGTCCCGCCTGCTCCTGGCGGCGCATCACCTCGTTGTCGACGCGGTGTCGTGGCGAATCATTATCGGCGATCTCGATCGGGTATGCGGTCAACTGGAACGAGGCGAGGAAGTCAAACTTGCGGCCAAGACTCTTTCCTACCTTCGCTGGTCCGAGATGCTTGCGGAACACGCGCGCTCAACGGAGCTACAGCGCGAGTTGGAATTCTGGACCGGCAGCCTCGCGAGGAACGTCCGACCCTTGCCGGTCGATCACGCGAACGCCGAAGCCACGATTAGCACACTGCGGGTCTGTTCCGTCTCGTTCAACTCGGAAGACACGCGCCGTGTGTTGCAAGACTCTCCGCGAGTCCGGCAGGCGAAGGTCGACGAAGTGCTGTTGACCGCGCTTGCTTGCGCCCTTTCATCATGGACTGAAGACAGGCGTTTGCTGGTCGACGTCGAGGGTCACGGCCGAGAGCCGATCTCCGAGGACATCGATCTTTCGAACACGGTGGGCTGGTTCACCACG
>JAHFUG010000195.1:7204-12875 GCA_023265195.1 Blastocatellia bacterium
CTTTACGCGCCGCGGGCTGATTCCTACATCACGCAGCTTGTTTGCAGGCTGACGGGCGATTTGGACGGGGCTGCATTCCAAGGCGCTTGGCAGGCCGTGTTGAACGCGCACGGCGTCTTGCGAACCTGCTTCGTGTGGGAAGGCGTTGACGAACCCGTTCAAGTCGTAAAGCCGGACCTTGCATTGATTATCGACAGCCGTGATTGGCGGGGTTTCGAGGATCGCGAGCAAGTGGAGATGCTCGAGCAATACTTGATCGAGGATCGAAGCAAAGGATTCGACCTTGGAGTAGCGCCGTTGTTGAGGCTCGCTCTCATCAGGGCGAATGCGAATTGCCACGAGTTCGTCTTTACCAGCCATCATCTACTTATGGATGGCTGGTCGCTTTCTCTTCTTCTGAAGGACTTCTTTTCGGCGTACGAGTCTCTTTGCGGCGGCGCTTCCGTTAGCCTCGAAGACCGGCGTCCTTATAGCGACTACATTGCCTGGCTCGGCAAACAGGATCCGGAAAGCGGGAGAGAATACTGGCGACGTTTGCTCGAAGGGTTCACGCAGCCGGCTTCGCTATCGCCGCTCGCGGCCGAAAACGGCGGCCGCAACGAGGGCGCTTACGACTATCAGGAAGTCTTGTTGAACGAGGACACATCGCTCGCGATCAAGGCTTTTGCGCGAGCGCATAAGTTGACCCTCGGCACGTTAGGCCAGGGAGTATGGGGGCTGTTGTTGAGCCTCTATTGCGAAACCAACGACGTCGTTTTTGGAGCGGTGACGTCCGGAAGATCGACGGGCCTCGACGGCATAGAGTCCATGATCGGCCTGTTCATCAACACCCTGCCCGTCCGGCTGCGAGTGGCGGCCGACACGCCGCTGGTCGAATGGCTCTCCGCATTGCAGGCGCAACATGCGGCGATTCGCGAATACGAATACTGCGCTCTCTCTCGCGTGCAATCGTGGAGCGATGCGCCGGCGGGAACGCCGCTGTTTGAAAGCCTGTTCGTGTTCGAAAACTATCCGTTGGACGCCGCCCTCGCCGGTTCGTCCAAGCAACGGGCCGGCCGCCTCTTCATCGAGAATATCAGGTCGATAGAGAGGTCCAACTATCCGCTTACAATTTGGCTGACGCCGGGCGATCGATTGCTCATTCGCATGGGATATGACCGCGAGCGATTCGGGAAACAAACGATCGAGCAACTGATCGAGGGTTACGCGATGCTGCTCGACTCGATACTCGCGAACCACGAGCAGCGAGTTGAAGATATGTTTGCGCTGCCGATCATTCGCCGCTCGGCGATTTCTCGAGATCGGTTCGACGCAGGCGAGAAAACCGAGGCGGACGATTGGCCGGGTAGCGCCGTCGAAAAAGTCATCGCAAGGCTCTGGGGCCGGCTCTTGGAACGAGAGCGAGTCGGCCGGGAAGACAACTTCTTCGAGTGCGGCGGCCGTCCGGTTCTGGCGGCGCGGCTGTTACATCTATTGCGAGAGTCCTTGAGAGTGGAGGTCCCGCTTACGGAATTCTCGAAGACTCCGACGGCGGCCGGGCTTTCACGATTAGCGGTCGACTACGAGCCGGCTCCAGGCGTAGTCGAGAGAATCGCCGGCATCGTGAATCGCATAGAGGAGATGCCGGAAGAAGATATGAGAAGAACCCTTGACGCGAAGGCGGCGCGAGACGATGGCCTCTCGTGCTCGAAGCAAGCTTGAAGACCAAGAGTATGGGCGGCCCTCCGTGGACGCCCCTCGCGAGGCTACTGCTTCTTGAAGGTCATCCGCGGCCTGGTTCTTCTTGAAGAGTTGTCCGCGGCGCGGAGAGGGGCGGGCACGGAGGCGCGCCCGTACATTGGTTTCAAGGGTTCACGCAGAATTCCAAGGCGGCCATGAACGAGAGAAACACATTGCCGGATTCAATTGAGCTTGCCGAACGAAAGCGCAAGCTCCTTGAATTCATGCTCCGGGAAGAAGGCATTCACCTACCGGACCCCGACGCGATCTTGCCCAGAGAGCAGGCCGGAGAACTGCCTGTCTCTTTCGCCCAACAGCGCCTGTGGTTTCTTGAACAGATGGATCCGGGCAGCCCAACGTACAACATTCCGGCGGCCGTCCGCCTTTCGGGACGCCTGGACGTGCGCGCGCTCGAACTCAGCTTGAATGAAATTGTGCGGCGGCACGAATCACTGCGCACTCAATTCGCCGCGGTGGATGGACTGCCCGCACAGATCGTCGTTCCTGAAATCAACTTGAAGCTCGACGTTACGGACCTCAACCACATTCCGGAAGCTCGGCGCGAAGAGACTGCTCTACGGATGGCCGCCGAAGAGGCGTCGCTTGGTTTCGATCTAACCGCGGCCCCTCTGATGCGCGTTTCGCTTCTGCGCCTGGACGAGTTTGACCACGTGCTGCTTTTCACTATGCACCATATCGTTTCGGACGGCTGGTCGATGGGCGTAATGATCCGCGAGCTCGTGACGCTGTATGACGCCTTTGTGAATGGAAGAACTCCTCATCTTCCTGAATTGCCGATTCAATACAAGGACTACGCGATATGGCAGCGCGAGTGGCTGCAAGGCCGGGTGCTGGAAGAGCAGCTTGAATACTGGAAGAACCAGCTTGGCGGCGGCCTGCCGGTGTTGGCGCTGCCCACCGATCGTCCGCGTCCGGCGGTTCAGAGGCATGGCGGCGCGTTCGAAACGAGATTGCTGCCGCGGGCGCTTTCCGATCGCGTCAACGAGTTGAGCAGGCGCGAAGGCGTTACTCTATTCGTGACCTTGCTGGCCGCGTTCAAGATTCTCTTAAGCCGATACTCCGGGCAGGAAGACATACTGGTGGGCGTTCCAATCGCCAATCGCAATCACCATGAGTTGGAGGGATTAATCGGATTCTTCGCGAACACATTGGTGATGCGCACCGGCCTCTCCGATGATCCCCGCTTTCGCGAATTGCTGGACAGGCTTCGGAAGATTTCCCTCGACGCCTATGCACATCAGGATCTTCCTTTTGAAAAGCTTGTCGAGGAGCTGCGGCCGGTAAGAAACGTGAGCGAGACTCCGCTGTTCCAGGTGATGTTCGTTCTCCAAAACGCGCCGATGCCGGCCCTCGAGTTCGCTGGATTGAATCTCTCCCCGATGAGTCTCGGCAGCGGGTCCGCGAAATTTGATTTGATGCTATCGGTCGAGGAATTGACTCAGGGCCTCAGCGCGAGTTTTGAGTACAAAACCGGCCTCTTCGAAGCCGCTACGATACGAAGGCTGCTCTCTCATTACGAGACGTTGCTCGAAGCGATAGTCACAAATCCCGATGAGCGGATATCCTGCCTGCGCATCTTGACTGAAGACGAGCTTGCATCGATCGAGTCGAGTTTTAAGAGACCGCATGCGGAGCCAACGCCTAGACGCACCGTCATCGATTTGTTCGAAGAGCAGGCCGCGCGAAGACCCGAAAGCGTGGCGGCGACGTTCGACGATCTGGCCCTTAGCTACGCCGAGTTGAACAGTCGCGCCAACAAGCTGGCCCGGTATCTGCGGGCTCGGGGCGCGGGCCCGGAGAAGTTCGTAGGCATTTGCGCCGAGCGGTCTTTGGAGATGATTGTTGGGCTGCTGGGCATACTCAAATCCGGAGCCGCTTATGTCCCGCTCGATCCCTCATATCCCAGGGAGCGGCTTTCACTGATCCTGGAGGATTCGGCGGTTCAGTTGCTCGTCACTCAACAAGCGTTCATCGCGCGCTTGGGCGGCGCCGCCGCGGACGCGATCTGCATCGACCGCGACTGGAATTTGATAGAGGGGGAAAGCGGACGGAATTCCGGCGTATGGCTTAGCCCGGACAACGCCGCTTATGTGATCTACACGTCGGGATCCACGGGCAGGCCGAAAGGCGTCGTTGTAAGCCACTGGAACATAGTGAGACTTTTTGAAGCCACGGCCGGGACATTTCATTTCTCCGAACAGGATGTGTGGACGTTGTTCCATTCCTACGCATTCGATTTTTCCGTCTGGGAGTTATGGGGAGCGCTCATTTACGGAGGCCGGGTGGTCGTGGCCCCGTTCTGGGTAAGCCGAACGCCGGAGGCTTACCAACATCTCTTAGTCGCCGAAGGCGTCACGATCGTCAACCAAACCCCATCGGCGATGAGGCAGTTGATCGACGAGCACGAAAGAACCGGCGCCGCGGCTCCGGCTCTACGGGCGGTGATTCTTGGAGGCGAAGCGCTCGACGTCAACACGCTGAGATGGTGGCTGGAAAATCGCGGAGATCGGAAGCCTGAGATCGTCAACATGTATGGCATCACCGAAACGACGGTCCACGTCACGTATCGGCGAATCACCAGAGCCGACCTCGATGCAGCCCAGCGAAGCCCCATCGGAGAACCAATTCAAGATCTCCGAATCTATGTGCTCGACCCGCAACTCCAACCCGCGCCGATGTTGGTGGCCGGAGAGATATGGGTGGCTGGAGAGGGAGTGGCCCGCGGGTACTTCAATCAACCGGCGCTCACGGCCGAACGGTTCAGGCCCGACCGGTGGGCCGCGCGGGCGGGAGCGCGAATGTACCGGTCAGGCGATCAGGGCCGAGTAAGGAGTGAAGCGGACGTCGAGTACCTCGGCCGAATCGACGAACAAGTCAAGATTCGCGGGTTTCGAATCGAGCTCGGAGAAATAGAAGCAGCGATCAATGCCCACCCGAAAGTGGCGCAGAGCGTGGTAGTCGCCGGCCACGATGAGTTGCCGGAGAAGAGGCTGATTGCGTACGTGCTGCCGCGTGCGGACGAACAATTGACCGTCGGCGAGTTGAAGGAATTCTTGAAAGAGAAGTTGCCCGACTACATGGCGCCGACCGCGATCGTGTTGGTGGAGCGAATTCCGTTGACGGCGCACGGCAAGGTGGATCGCAAGGCGCTGCCCGAGGTCGACTGGACAAGGCGGCAGAGCGAAAAAATATTCGCGCCTCCACGCAACCCGATCGAGCAGGCTCTTGCCGATGTCTGGTCATCGGTACTCGGATTTTCGCGAATCGGGATTGATGACAACTTCTTCGATCTCGGCGGCGATTCGATCCTGAGTATTCAAATAAGATCGAGAACAAGAGAGAAAGGACTCGACTTTTCGCTTCAACAGCTTTTTCGATATCAAACGATTCGAGAATTATCCGTGCGCGTCAACGCCGTCGGCGCGGAATCGGATTCCAGTGAGCGGGAAGCGTTCAAAACCACCCGCCGCGAGCGATTCCGGCTTCTAACGGAACGTGACCGTTCCAGGCTTCGCCTCGATTGCGAAAACGCCTATCCGCTTTCCGAACTTCAGGCCGGGATGGTGTTTCATAGTGAATATACGGCCGACTATATCGCATACATCACCAGCTTTCATTTGCGCGTTCGGTTCGACAGGCAAGCGCTCCAGTTCGCTCTCGACGAGATGTCGGCTCGTCACGAAATGCTGCGTACGTCGTTTGACGTAACAAGCTACGGCGAGCCGTTGCAGTTGGTTTGCGCTCACGCCCCTATCGCTCTCGCGGTTGAAGACCTTCGCCATCTTTCGCCCGCTGAACAACGCCTCCGGATCGAAGAGTGGACGGCCGCCGAGACGCGCGCAAAGTTCGATTGGACCGAGGCTCCTCTGCTTCGAATTCACGTGCACCTTCGCGGCGAAGATTCGATTCAGTTTTCGATGACCGAGCCCTT
>JAHFUG010000573.1 GCA_023265195.1 Blastocatellia bacterium
AAGGGAAAAAAGGGGAAAGAGTGTAAGAGCGCTACGGAGTCCTCGCCGTAGATACAACACGAAAACCGATCTTGTAGCCACGGCTACCTGCATCAGTCCTAAAGCGATACGCCGAACGGCAGACGTAACCATAGGCGCTCCACGAACCGCCCCGCAGGACGCGGGTGCCTTGCACGCCGCCGGTAATCCACGCGCTTCCGTCACTAGGTGGAGCGCCGTTCTGTCCGCCGTAGCTATCGTGGTAAACATCTTCGCACCACTCCCAAACATTGCCATGCATGTCATAAAGCCCGAAAGCGTTGGCAAAACCCAGGCTACCGACTTCAACGGCCTTGTTGCGATAACGACCCGTGGGCGCTGAGCCATAGGGATGGTTGCCCTCATAGTTGACGATTGCCGGTGTGATCGTCGGTCCGAAAGCAAAGGGGCTAGTGCTTCCGGCGCGCGCCGCATACTCCCACTCCGCTTCGGTTGGCAGCCGATACGTTTTGCGGGTTTTCTGCTGTAGGCGTTTGCAGAATTCGACTGCTTCTCGCCAACTCACCTGTTCCACCGGTTGCCGCCACGAATCCTTGAAATTTGCTGGGTCCTCTTCGAGATCGATGTCCACCGTCGGAAGCGTTGCGACTTGCCGCCACTGCTCGCGCGTGACTTCGAAGCGTCCAATATGAAACTCTGAGACTTCGACCTTATGCTGTGGGCTCTCGTTCGACTCACGTTGAGCCTCGTTCTTAGGTGATCCCATTAAGAATTCTCCAGAACGTATCTTAACCATATCGAGTGCCACGCCACCGCCAATATCTTCAGGAAAATAGTCAGCGTTCAGTGTGCGATGAAATTTGTCTTTGCCTTTGGCGTCGAGAATCACCGTCACAAAACTGCCAGAGGCCAGCTTAGGCGGAACTTCTTGCTTGACATGCTCCTTGTCGGGAGACCCTGGCGTCTTTTTCAATACCTGCAAAACACCAAACGCCATCAGGGATGCAAACAACAATATGCCGAAAACGATCAGCTTACGCCGGTGCGCCATGCCGTTAGATGATCCCATCTCCAGTTTGCTGTATATGTACGGCAATCCCCTCGGTCGAGGTTTCCGGCCGGAGGCACTCGTCGTCATCGTGGAAGACAATTCCAGAGGAGGCGGTTGCCTGACTTGCGATAGCCTCTCGGGCGTTAGAGGTGTCGTTTCAGCCTCTGGTGGAAATTCGACAACTTCGATTTTCGCGGGCGCCGCGGGTTTGGGTGCTGGCTGAAGAGGCGCTGGATTCGGAAGTTGCCGCCCATCGACCGATTCAATTCGATACCACTCCTCGATAAATTCACCAATTTGCAGACGCCGATGGAAGAGTTCTTGAACCAGACCATAAAACGGCGGCTGCCGCTCATCGATGACCTCACTCGCTTTGCGAAAAACCTGGGGAGGCAGAACACCTCTATACTCCATCACCATTTCTTTCAGCCGCTGCTTTTCGAGACTTTGGGTTCCAGTGGCGCGCGCGATGATCAGGTCTTCACCTTTCACGTTCAGCGCCCATCGCATCGGCTCCTGATAACCCTCGCTCTTGACCTTGGCGAAGACGTAACCATACAGGTCGTCCATGCTGACGAACCCGTCCTGGTTGACGTCGGCGTCTCCCAGTTTGATCCCGGCGATGATGTGTTTGGTCAACAGGCCGTAGTCGTCGCCCTCTCGCTCCTGCGCCGTTTGCGAGGCGGTCGACGCCGTCAAGATGTAAACGCCGCTCCCGCGCGCTAGCCCTTTGAGGTTTTCGTCCTCCGTCCCTCGGGAAAAAGACTTTCCTGCCGCCCCGCCATAACAACAATCGAGAATTAAGATGATGTTTCGGCAGGATGACTTGTCGATGAGCGTGCGTAGCGTTTCGACCGGTATCGACGTCGTAACCAGCGTTCTCTTTTCCGTGTTCGCCGTCGCCAGATAGAGCAGTCCAGGTAAATCGGTCTCCCCGTGTCCTGAATAGTAGATCAAGACCTGATCGTTGCCGGAGGCCTCGGCGAGCACTTCTTCGATTCGCCGCAGCACGGCGTGGCTTTCGATGTTCTTGAAGGCGAAGGTCTCCCCAAACGCCCCGAGCTCCGGCGCCCGCAAAATCTCAAGCATGCCGTCGACGTCCCGCTCGGGAGATTTCAACGGATGCAGTTTAGGCTCGTTGTCGAACCGGCTGCTGCCGATCAAAATGGCGTACCGGCGGCCTTCACTCATTCATTTCCTCGACGGCGTTCTTTATCGCCTGCGTCAGGTGGTTCATGTCACTGGCTCGCAGGTCGCCGGCTTTGATAGTTATTTTGTCACCATTCTTCTTGCGCAATTCGAATTGCAAAGACGGCTTGCGTTGAACGTAAGCTTTCAGTACGTTCACCAGCGCAACTACGAAACCACCGCCGCTAACGGCCGCTATGATTATCTGTCCGTAGACCGGCAGGTCGCCTTTCGCTCCCGGTTCGGCTGCTCGAGTAGCGAGCGTAGCCGTCACCCCGGCTTCATCAATCAGGTCGCGGCACAACCTTCGAGTCACGTCCTGCAAGTCATCGTTGTCGAGATCGGCTGCTGAGAGCGATAGCGTGATTGCCATAGGATTTTTCCTCGATCGACGGCGTTCGCCGTGACGGAACCGATGAGGCTTCAGATTGTATTTGGGTTCGGCTGTTTTTCCAACCGATTCTTAAGAAGAAGGGTTTTGGGCAGACGAAGCGGAGAGATGCTTGGACAAGTAAGAAACAATGCAGGCATGACGAGGCATGGACATCGGGACGGATCTTTGGGCTTCTCTCAATCTCACCCGACGTTCTGGAGTTGGCCGTTTCTTCCGCCCCTCCGTAGGAGGGCCTTGCCCTCCTAACGGAGGGCGGATGTTGCGGCCAATCCTGCTATGAACATTTGACCTCACCCATCGTCGTTTGAAATTCGTGAGAATTCTTGAAGGTGGTTGATCCAATCGCCGGTTGATTGTAGTTTGTTTAGGTAGCGCCGAGAAGGGGTGATTGAAAAATGAATACCGCGCGAAGACTTGTCTCTCTGTTAATCAGTTTGGCTCTGCTTTACGGCGGTTGCATTCCGCGAATGCTTGCGGCGCAGAGAAGGCCGATCAGCCGTCCTATCAATACAAGAACCAGCGGAGCCGACAACGTGAAAAAGGGGTTGCAGTTCAGGATCAAGGAAGGAGTCGAGCAATCGGCGCCCCGTGAAGAACTCGCCGCGGCAAAGGCGGCGCAACTTGCCGACTCGCAGTCCCAGGCATTGCTGTCCCGCCTTCCCGCGATCAAGGCGGACGCGGATGACGCGAAAGACTTCGCTCTTCGAGACCGTTCGTTGCCTCCGCCACGGACCGGCAACACCATATCGGATCCATTTCCACCTCCCACGACGCTAAACGCCGCGCCCGATAGCGCCGCTAAAGGCCCGCTCGAGATACTGCGCTACGCACCTGAAGGCGACGTGCCGATCGCGCCACACTTGAGCGTTACGTTTTCGCAGCCGATGGTGGCGGTTACTTCTCAATCGGACGCAGCGCAAACCGTGCCGGTGAACCTCTCGCCCCAACCGCCGGGCAAGTGGCGATGGATTGGAACCAGGACGGTGCTCTTCGAACCCGAAGGCCGCTTCCCGATGGCGACCGAGTACTCGGTGCAAGTTCCTGCCGGAACCAGATCGGCGATCGGCGGCGCTTTGGATAAAGCCGCGGCTTGGAGTTTCAAAACGCCCGCGCCCAAAGTTATCAGGAAATCTCCCGAGGGCGGACCCGTCACTCGCGGGCCCCTGATGTTCGTTGAATTCGATCAGCGCATCAATGCCGGCGAAGTGCTCAAGAGAGTCAAAATCACGGCCGGCGGAACTGAATTCAAATCGAGGCTCGCGACCCAGGAAGAGATCGACGCTAACGAGGCCGTGAGCCGGATGAGCAAGAACGCCGAGCCCGGGCGTTGGATCGCGTTTCGAGCCGCTGGAACCGGCGAT
>JAHFUG010000196.1:0-6725 GCA_023265195.1 Blastocatellia bacterium
TCAGTTCTTCGATTCGGTCCGGTAAGTCCAAAGTAAAACAACCGGAAGCAGCGCCGCCTGCCACGGGAATTGGCGGCAAGTCTCGAAAGATTGAAAGATGAACTTCACCATCTTTCACAACAAAGATAGGCTCACCGAGCAAAAGTGGCGTGATCCGCGGTCGGAAAGGAGAGGGTCTTGTCTGACTATTTGCACCGATTGTCAGCCTAAATATCCGTGTTGCAGCGAACGGTTCTGCTGCTTGGAACGTCTTTTCTCTCGCTTTAGATTCGACGGTCACCTGATCTTTCTGCTGCGCAACAACCGCGACCGAGGTGATTGTCAGGACTAGAAGTATTGCAAGCGGCCTTCGCATCAGAATCATCCCTTCATCTCCCTTTCGTAGATTCCAATCCAAAGCAGTAAAGCTTCCGCTGGTTCGGTGGGCTCCGATGCATTCTTTGGGTTTTCGGCCTGACATGGAATCAATCTATGGTTTATCGCATTCAATTGCATTCAATATGTAGTCTATCGATAACCACTGAAAGTTACCAAAGCAAGGCTACGTGTCATTTTCATCTAACTCTCCTCGAATAATATCGGTCTATGGAGTGCGCAGACCGCTCAGTATCAATAGCCAAGAGTCCTGTGAGCTTCGGCGCCACCATGCCTATTTCGGTGCTCTGAAGACTCTCACGGCTTGGCCGGAGGTGGCGCCCCAGGCACTGGATTAGCCTTGTTGTACTCGGTGACGAATTCCAGCGTAATGTCGGCGCGGGGGTCGTACCACACAATGGTATTGGCTTCGAACCCCGCTGCAAGATCCACCATAACGGCGATGCCTCTCCTGGCTGCGAAGTCCTGCATGAACGCGCTCATTTTCTTCTTCACCGGGTCAAGCGCTTGATTCTTCACGCGCTCTCCTTCGGCCTGAAGGTCTTCCGCTTTACGCTGATAGTCGCGCTTCATCTGGGCCAACTGCTCGGTCATCTCGGCGACGCGAGCGGGAGTAAGTACGTTGCTCTGCGATTTTATCGTGGACTCGAGCGCGTTAATGCGATCGGCCATGTCTTGAAGTCCTTTGACCTGCGGTTCGTATTTCCGGTTGAGTTCCTCGATTTTCGCTTTGTATTCGCCTACCTGGTCCTGTATCACACCGCTGTTGATCAAGGCCAGTCTCTTCGCGGGCGCCGTCTGCGGTTTTGCGGGAGCCGTGGGCTGCTGCGCGCGGGCGACCGCGGCGACGGCTATTAGCACGAGGACTGATTGAATAATCTTGGTGTTCATCGTTGGTCCTTCTTGGTTTCAGTTACGGCTTGCCCGTTGCAGGCTTGGCCGGCGCAGGTTTGGGCGGAGCGCCCGCCGGTTGAGCCGCCGGCGCGCCCGCGGGAACCGGATTCGCCTTGTTGTATTCCGCGATGAAATCGTCGGTGATGTCGGAGGTGGGGCTCCAGTAAGCGATCGTTCCGGACTGAACCGCGACGGGTAGGTCCATGATCAAGATTATGCTCCGCTGTACGGAATAATTCTGTATGAACTGCTGCAGCTTGTCCCGGACTGGCCGCGTAGCGGCGTCGAGCGCCTTGTTGTAGTCCGATTGAAAATCTTCCAGTTTTCGTTGCGCTTGACGCTTGATCGCTTCACATTGGCTCTGAAGCTCGGCGGCTTTGTCGGCGGTCATCTGCGGGGCTTTGGTTTTCAAGTCCTGTTCGCACTGTTTGACTTGTGTGTCGAGATTCTGAAGATCCTGGTAGCGGTCCTTGAACTGATTGTTCACCAACTCATATTTCTGCCTTAGCTCGCCAATCTTCTCGGCGAAGACCGAGGTATTGACGACCGCGACCTTGCCGTCCTGAACCACTCCGGACACTCCCGCCTGAATGACGTTTTGCGCCGAAGCCGCGCCCGCCAGCGCGGCCACCGCGAATGCCGCAACGGCGGCTAATCTTGTTTTGATCATAACTGCTCCTCTGTTTCGCATATTGACATGTTGAGATGAGTGCACGCTGAGGACCCCGGCCACTCCACGGGAAGCGGCGATTATACCAGCGGCCGCGCCGCCATCAAAGCTTCTGGCCGGTCCGCCGGACTCTTCAGAATGTGCGCCCCACCGAGAATCTAATAGTCTTCTTCTGCTCGAGGACGAACAGGTTGTCCACCTTTGCGTTGGGATTCCAGGCGAAGATAAGGCGGAAGGGGACGTTGATCACCGGCACCTGCACGCGTATCTCGCTCCCAACGCTGTAACGATAGTTTTTGAGAATGCCGCCCGCCGCATCGGACAGTGCTATCCGCTGAACCGACTGCCGTTCCCCTTTTATGCTGACCAGCTTGAAACCGGGCGGCAAGCCTCCGCCGCTCTCCGGCGTCCGCGCCTGGTTCATCTCCCTCTGCGTAGCTATCTCACCGCGCGGATTCAGAATCACGAAATCTATCGGCGCTATGGATCCGACGCCTGGAACGGGAAGGAACTCGCTGGTGATAAATTGATCGCTCAGCCTGTGAAGATTGAACGCCGAGCCAATGTCGAGAAATGGGGCGACCGAAACCGGACCCACGATAGGAATCCTGTACTCGAGGTTGAGCAGAATCTGGGTGTCGCCGCCGAGAGGAAACGACGTAGCCGCCGTCGTCACCTCCACGTCTGACGTCGTGTACTTGTCGATTACGCTGGGCGCGACACTCCCCGAAAACGCATTCTTGGGATCACGCACCTTCAACTGCCGTCCCGCCAGATCGGTCACGAAAACGTTTCGAGTGTTGACCAGTTGCTTGATGGGGACCAGCGGCGAAATTGATCTGATGTTGTAGCCGCGAATCGATTCCTCTCCGCCAAGGTAGAACCGCGCGAATGTAGGCATTCCTCCAACGAACGCCACCGAGTTCGATTCGAAGCGGCTCCCGAACGGGAGCAGGTGCCCGACGAAGGCGCGGAATCCCAGAGTTCTGGTCTTTCCCGTTTCCGGCCTGGCTTCCTTGCCGGCGAACAGGGGCCTGAAGTATTTGAACTCGGCGGTAGGCTCGATGGTGTTGACCTTTCCGCCAAGGAGCCCGCCCGAAAGAGACAACCCAAACGTCAGCGCTTTGCCGGTAGTCGGGTCGAGCGACGAATTCAATGTATTGTATGAAATGGTCGGCGTGACTGT
Organism: Blastocatellia bacterium; assembly: GCA_023265195.1. Classification (GTDB taxonomy): domain Bacteria; phylum Acidobacteriota; class Blastocatellia; order UBA7656; family UBA7656; genus QHVH01. Next base: position 3,126 of record JAHFUG010000196.1, read on the forward strand.
TGACTGCGTGACGCCCGTCTGCCGGAAGGTAATCGGTATATCGTTCTTGGGGTCGCTGTCGGTGTTCACCTTTGGATCGAGAATATCGGTGGTCCTGAACGAATAAGAAAGACCCAGCCGCACGAATCGACCCATTCTGAAGCGGCGCGCAAAATAGCTCAGAGGCGCCGAGAGCGAAACCGATCCTCCCACCGTCTTCTGGGTAAAAAGCGATGCTCCCGAAAAACTGGACAACAAAGTGGGGTCCGCCAGCGTGCCGAAGCCCTGCCCGATGAACTGAAAATTCTGATAGAACAGGTTGAACCCGACGCTGATTGGACGCCCCTTGAGATAGGGTTCGGTGAATCCGAAGGAGAGAATCTTCTGCCGGTTTCCGGCGGCGATCGACAACGATAGAGTCTCGCCGTAGCCGAGCAGGTTGTTGGTCGAATAGTCAATGCCGATGAACGACCCGCCAATCCCTGAAACGCCGCCGGTCAAGCTGATCTGCTGGCGGCCTTTTTCTTGAACCTTGAGCGTGATGTCAACCTGACCTTCCCGCTCGTTCGTGTTCACCGTAGCGTCATCGTCCTTGATCGGATCGAAGTAGCCGAGTTGGTTCAGGCGCAGGAGACTGAGATCCCAAAGGTTCTTGTTATAGCGTTCGCCCTCGCTGATTAACACTTCGCGCCGGAGAACGTTGTCCCGAGTGAACGTATGCCCAATGAATTCGAGCCGGCGCAACGTATACTGCTTGCCCTCTTCCATCGTGAAGGTTACGTCGGCGACGCCTTTGTCCGGATCGTCGGGCGAGTCATGGAACTCGGGCGAGAACTGCGGGTTGAACTGAATATAGCCACGCGAGCCATACAACTTCTTGAGGTTCTCCAGCCCTTTGTTCACTACGCTGTAGCCCCTGATGATGTCGCCGGTCTTGAGGCCGAGCACGCCCTTGATCTCGTCGGCGGAGAACTCGGTGTTCTCCTCGACCTTCACTTCACCCGCCCTGTACTGTCTTCCTTCGTTGACCGGGATAATGATCTTGAGTCCGCGGCCTTTGTGCCCGAATATCGGCACCCACGTTCCCACTTCCCCGACTTCCTCGACGCGTGGCTCACCGAATTGAGTCTTCAAGTATCCGTGTTCAACGTAGACCAGCACGCGAAGGCGATCCAGGTCGGTCTTCAGTTTTTCTTTATGATAAATATCCTTGGATGAAAAAGTGGTCAGCAATCCTACTTCCTTGACGTACTTCATGTTTTTCCTAAGGAAGGAGGTTGAGAAAACCTTATTGCCTTCGAACTCGATCTCGGCGACCCTCACCCTGGGCCCTTCGTCTACTTTGAAGACAACCGCCACGGCGGTCTTGGAGACTTCCTCGTCGAGGTGCTCGACTTTGGCGTCGGGCCTTCCTTCATCCGCGAGCAAATCCTTGATCACGGCGGCCGCGCGCAAAACTTTTACGGGATCGTATTGCGACTCCTTGGATAGGCCTATCTGGCGTTTGCGAAACTCTTCGAGGACCTTGGATTGCTGAACGGACTTCAAGCCTTCATATCTGATGTCGAGGATTAGAGGCCATTCGGTGAGCTCGAATGAGACGATTTTGCCGCCCCGCGATCCGTCCTCGGTGAATATCTGCACATTCTTGAAGTGTCCTTGCGCGGTTAGAGCGCGGACGTCGCGATCCACCTGGGCTGCGTTGTAAGGATCGCCCTCGCGAGTCCCTATCCATATCTTTATCGTTGATTCGGGGATTCGCCGGTTTCCTCTGATGATTACTTGTTCGACTAGCACTTCTTGCTGTTGGGCGCCGCGTGTTTCCGAGGCAAGGGCAATCACCGGCAACGACCACCCTTTGAACCAGGCCGATTGTTTTGATCCCAACGCGGGAAACCAAATGGAAGCCAAGGCTAAAGCAATTGCTACGCGCAAACCGTGCTTCTTCATAAACTGATGCACACTCCTCAGAAGTGATAGGCCGGCCGCCGCCTCATCAAACCACCGTGAAAGAGCCCGTTCATCTTTAGCTCTAGCCGGGGCGGCGTTTTATTAGACTCCCAATCCGTTGCAACCCAAGACAAAGGCGCCTTAGGTTAGAGCAACTCAACTGCGCCTCCCCAGGCTAAGATGATGGTAAAACTCCGTCTTCCCTTCAATTGTTTTTCTTGCTTTCATCGGTACGAACGCTGAAGTGAGCGGCCATTGTAACAAAAATAAAGAGCGCAATCCAACATGGCCGCCCTGACTGTCAGAGTCTTTGACGCTTCGCCAGTAAATAGCCGGAACGAGTGGAACATTTATCACGGGACACCCTTGCTCGATCCAGGCTGATACTGTAGCACTCGTACGTTCTCCAATGTGATCAGGCCGTCTTGAACCATCTCTTGAACGACTGGAAGAAAGGCGGCGATCTTGTCTTCTCCGTCGACTATCTCGACGACGATGGGCAGGTCTTCCGATAATCTCAATATCTTCGCCGTGTGGATGCGGCTTGCGGCGCCGTAACCCATTAACCCTCGCAGCATCGTCGCTCCCGCGATGCCGCGCGCCCTCGCTTCCAGGATTATCGCTTCATATAGGGGCTTGCCGCGCCAATGGTCGGACTCGCCGACAAAGATGCGGATTAATTGGCCGTTTTCCGGAATCTTCATCCTCCGCCTCCTTCAATGGAATGAGCCGCTACAATGCTTGCGCAAGCCGCACGCCAAGCCAGACGGCCGCTAAGCCAAGGAACACGCTGGCAGTGGCGTTGAGCAACGCCAGACCCAATTCACCGTCCCTCAGCAACGAATATGTCTCGAATGAAAAACTGGAAAACGTCGTGTACCCTCCGAGCACTCCGGTCAGAAGCGCCACCCTGACTTCAGGGGCGATCAAGAAGCGAGTTTCAAAGAGTTCGGCCAGCAATCCGATCAGGAGACTCCCCGACACGTTGATGACAAGGTTGGCCCAGGGGAAGGAAGGTCTCTTAATGATGGCGTACACGGAGATGGAGAGGAAGTAGCGGCATCCCGTCCCGAATGCGCCGCCAAAGAGCAGCAAGAGAGTCTTATACACAGCCTCGCCCAACAATCGAAAAAGCGGAGCTCTCTGGATAAAACGTCCAGCGGCTCCGCGCCGAAAAACAAGAAGACCGAGTTGAGACGGTTCAGCGCACTAACAGAGCGTCGTCCATTTCTTCAAGCTGCATCGGCCGATACTGTAACGAGTCGCCGTCAAGATAAACCTCGACGACCGACGCCTCGCTGAAGCGGCCGTCGATCAACGCCTCGGATAGCGGATCTTCAACGTACTTTTGCAAACCGCGCCGGAGGGGACGAGCGCCGTAGGCGCGGTCGGCGCAGGTTTGGTCGACTATCCAGCGCTTGGCGTCCTCGGTCATCTGAACCTGAAGCTTCCGCCGTATTAGCGTCCTGTTCATCTGGTTCATTAGCAGCCCCACAACCTCGAACAGGTCGGCGTCGGTCAAAGGCTCGAAGATTATTATCTCATCCAGGCGATTGACGAATTCGGGATTGAATGTTTGCTTGACCGCCTGCATTACTCCGTCTTCTATCGTCGCTTTCTCAGCCTGCGCCGAAGCCTGGAATCCCATATGGCCCCGCTTTTGAATGAATC
>JAHFUG010000196.1:6825-12818 GCA_023265195.1 Blastocatellia bacterium
ATCGCCTTGTCGGGAAGAAAACGATCCGTTATATAGCGCTGTGATTGATAGACCGCGGTCTCGATTCCATCGTCGGAATAACGGACTTGATGAAACGTTTCGTATCGTTCCTTGATTCCTTCGAGTATCTTGATGGTTTCTTCTTCGTTGGGCGGAGCCACCTTGATCGACTGAAACCGGCGCTCGAGCGAGCGGTCTTTTTCTATGGATCTCCTGAACTCCGCGGGAGTGGTGGCGCCTATGCACTGTATCTCGCCCCGTGACAGAGCCGGCTTCAAGATGTTCGCGGCGTCGAGAGAGCCTTCGGCCGACCCGGCCCCAACCAGAGTGTGAAGCTCGTCAATGAAGATAATGTACTGGGGATTTTCGATCAGCTCGCGCATGATCGTCTTTAGCCGTTCTTCAAACTGGCCGCGGTACTTGGTTCCGGCCACCACCAGCGACAGATCAAGGGCGAGCAGCCTCTTCTCCCTGAGGAACGGCGGCACTTCGCCGGCGATGATTCGTTGAGCGAGGCCTTCGACGATTGCGGTCTTGCCGACACCCGGCTCCCCGATGAGCACGGGATTATTCTTTGTTCGCCTGCAAAGAATCTGAACTAACCGCTCGATCTCGGCTTCCCTTCCGATCAACGGATCCAACTGACCCGACAAAGCCGCTTCCGTCAAATCGCGGCTGAACTCCGCAAGGTGAGGCGCGTCTTTCTTCTGTGAGAGCGCGCGCTCGGCCTGTTGCGAACGCATAAACTCATCTCGGATCTGATTGAGCCGAAGACCGCGCTCGGTGAGTATCTCAGCCGCCAGCGTCTTCTCCTCCCTGAGAATCCCCAGCAGCAGGTGCTCGGTTCCGATATATCGGTGTTGAAGGCGCTCGCTCTCATCCGAGGCGTAGCCAAGAACTCGCTTCGAGGTCGGCGACAGAGGGAGGTCTACAGTAGACGATATCTTCTCTCGAAGCGGCGTGCGCTCCTCGACTTCCTTTCGAATGGCTTCCACGGTGGAGCTTGGACTTCGGAAGAACTTCTGGGCGAGGGCCTTGTCCTCGCGAAGCAGGCCCAGCAGGATATGCTCAACCTCGATGGCTTGAGCTCCGAACTGGCTCGCCTCGTACCTGGCGAAGAATATTACGCGGCGCGCTTTCTCGGTGTAACGCTCGAACATATTCGATCCGATTGTGCGCCACTAAGCGCCGGAAGCTCAACCCAATTCAGGAACGCCGCCTTTTAAGGGCGGGCCGAGGGATTCCTGGTTTTCCTTCCGATCACCGTGGATCGTTAATTCAAGGTTTGTCAGCCGCCCATTCTCCAGGCGAAGGACACGGTCACAAACCGCGGCCAGGCCCTCGTTATGAGTTGCTATTACCGATGTGAGTTGCTGTGATTTATGAACTTCCCTGAGAAGTCCGTGAATGTCTTCGCTGGTTCCGCCGTCCAGGTCACCGGTCGGCTCGTCCGCCAACAACAATCGCGGAGGAGCCACTAACGCCCTTGCTATGGCCACCCGCGCCTGCTCGCCTCCCGATAACTCGCCGGGCCGGTGAGCCGCTCGTGAAGAAAGCCCAACGCTTCCCAACAGCGCTTCGGCCTTTCGTTTGGCCTCTCCCCACGGCGCGCGATTTATTAGCAAAGGCATCATCACATTTTCAAGCGCATTGAACTCCGGCAAAAGATGATGAAACTGAAAGACGAAACCAATCTCCCTGTTGCGAAATCGCGCCAAGTCTACATCAGCGACTTTGAAGATGTCAAACTCGGCCATTTTTACGGATCCCGTAGTAGGCCGGTCCAGACCGCCAAGAAGATGAAGCAACGTAGATTTTCCAACGCCGCTGCGCCCGACTATCGCCACCATCTCACCCTGACGGACCTCTAGCGACAGTCCCTCGAATACGACGACGCTGTTCTTGCCCGACGTATAGGTCTTGCCAAGATTGTTCGCTTCCAGAAACACGGCGGCCTCTCTCAATTGCTTCATTCGTATCTGAGCGCTTCGACGGGACGCAGCCGGGCCGCGCTCCACGCCGGATACACGGTCGAAAGAAAACTGATGAACAGCGTCACCAGCATCACTTGAGCAATATCCTGTGCGTGCGCATGAAACGGAATGTAGTCGAGCGCATATGCGCCGGGAGGCAGCTTGATCAACCGCCTTGCGCTGGCGAACCAGCAGAACGTTGTCCCGGCGGCCGCGCCTGCGACGATACCCACGAGTCCAATCAACAGCCCTTGCAGCATGAACAGCAGCATCACGCCGCCGTTGGTGGCGCCCATCGATTTGAGCACCGCTATGTCCCGCTGCTTCTCCATAACGATCATGCTCAGAACGGTGATGATGTTGAGCGCCGCAATCCCGATAACGATCAACAACGCGACGCTGGATAACAGTTTTTCGTAGCTCAACGCGGTGTAGATAGGGGCGTTGAGCTCCTGCCAATCGCGCACCGTGAACTGATCGCCCATCGCGGCCAGCACGTCGCGGCCTATCTCCTTGACCGCGTACAGGTCGTCGACTCTCATTTGAATTACTTCCGCCGCGCCGGCCGAACCCGTCAGTTGCTGGGCGGCCTCCAGCGAAATGTACGCCCAAGTCGAGTCGTACTCGGCGAGACCCGACCTGAATACTCCCGCGACCCTGAAGTCTCGATAGCGCGGAGCCATGCCGAGAGGAGTGAGGTGGCCTTGCGGTGAGATAATAGTCGCGATATCGCCGACCTCGAGTCCAACCGTTCGAGCCAGTTCGTCCCCCACGACGATTCGATCGAGCCGGCCTCCGGTCTCGGCGTCCTGCTCGGGCTCGCCCAGTTTCGTGGGATCGCCTTCAACCGCGAACTGGAATAGCTCGATGCCCTCCGGCGGAGATTCCAGGTCGACGCCCTTCAACATCGCTCCGTCGGTGTCTTGCTTGCCCTGAATGAGACAGCGCTGGTAGAGCGTGGCCGCCGCGGTGCGAATATGAGGCATGCGCAGGAGCCGCTCCTCGACCGTCCTGAAGTCCTCAATCGCCCGGCCGTCCTTGCGCAACAAGTTCAAGTGGAAAGTACCCGCCAGAATCTTTGTTTGGAATTCCTCTCGGAACCCGGTCATCATCGCCAGCACTACGATAAGCGACGCCACGCCCGCGGCTACGGCCGAGACCGCTATCCCGGTGATCACCGAGATCATTACCTGCTTGCGCTTGGCCTTCAGATAGCGGAGCGCGATGAAGAGTTCGTAAGGCAACGTGGGGAAATGATGATTGATAATTGATGATTGATGATTCATGAAGGATGATTGACGAGATTCCTCGAATCATCAATCATTGCTATCATCAATCATCTTTCATCAATCATCCTTCATCCTTTCTGAAATTCGGGTCTCATATGAGGGAATAGAATGACGTCGCGGATCGATCTTTGATTGGTGAGTATCATGACGAGACGGTCAATGCCGACGCCCTCGCCCGCGGCGGGCGGCATCCCGTAGGACAGCGCGCGTATGTAGTCTTCATCGATCACCATCGCTTCTTCGTCCCCGCGGTCGCGAAGCTGCGCCTGCGCCTCGAACCGCCTTCGCTGATCGGCTGGATCGTTGATCTCGCAGAACGCGTTAGCGATCTCCATGCCCGCGATGAACAACTCGAAACGATCCACGAAGTCGGGGGTATCAACGTTCTGCTTAGATAGAGGCGAAAGATCGGTCGGAAACTCCGTGATGAACGTCGGGTTGACTAAATGCGGCTCGGCCACCCGCTCGAATAACTCTCCGAGAAGATACCCGTACCCTCGATGGGCCGGTGGATCGTCCGGCTCGTTCAACGCAGCGAGCCACCTGAAAACCCCTTCGCTTGTGCTCAACTCTTCGCGAGTCGGTCCTGTCCCGCGGTGAGTTCCCGCTTCTCCCCTCGTCCAGTATTTGACGATTGCGTCACGCATCGTCAATCGCTCCCACGGCCTGGCGAAGTTGATTTCATCTTCGCAGTACGTGAGCGTTTCCGAGCCGCGAACATCATTCACCAGCCCTGAGATCAAGTCCTCGGTCAGCTCGATCAGATCCTCATATTCGGAATAGGCTTCGTAGAACTCCAGCATCGTGAACTCCGGATTGTGCCGGATCGAGAGGCCTTCGTTGCGAAAGTTCCTGTTGATCTCGTAGACCTTTTCGAACCCCCCGACGACCAGCCGCTTCAGATACAACTCCGGAGCTATTCGCGCATAAAGATCGATGTCGAGAGCGTTGTGATGGGTCTTGAACGGGCGCGCGGCGGCGCCGGTCGGCAGCGGAGACAACATCGGCGTCTCGACTTCGACATAACCGCGGGCGTCGAAGAAAGCTCTGATCCTCCGAATGATTCGAGCCCGTTTCTCGAACACGCCGCGCACCGCCCGATTCGAGATCAAGTCGGCGTAGCGCTGGCGGTATCTAACCTCGATATCGTGAAGACCGTAATGCTTATCCGGAGGCGGAAGCAACGCCTTTGAAAGAAAAGCAATCGACTCGGCATGGATAGACAGTTCGCCGGTTCGAGTCCGAAACAATCGGCCTTCGGCCCCGATCATATCGCCGAGGTCAAGCAGCTTAAATAATGACCATGTCTTCTCATCGAGTTCGTTGGATTTGAGATAAACCTGAATCATCTCGCGTCCATCGGTGAATCGAATGAACGCGGCCTTTCCCATCTTATTAACGGCGTGAATGCGGCCCGCCGCTCGGGTTCGAGGCTTCTCCGCCTCGAGATCCTCGGCGGACGAGGAGCTATATGTCTCAATTAACCGGCTGATTGTGTGAGTGCGTTCGAATTTGTGAGGATAAGGATCAAATCCAAGTTTGATAATTTCATCGAGCGAGCGCCGCCGCTCACGAAGCTGATCGTTAAGGTCCTCCGGCTGGTCTTCCTCGTCTGACACTAGTCACCTATCACAATTGCTTGACTTAAAACTTTGAGATTATAGGAATGCATTCAAGAGAGTGTCAACGCAGCCGCCCGAGTACCCGAGTGGATTGCGGATTGCGGATTGGGGAGCGGGGAGCGGGGATTGATGATTGATGATTGATGATTGATGATTGAGGATTGAGGATCGGGGATTGGGGAGCGGGGATCGGGGATCGGGGATTGGGGATCGGGGATTGATGATTGCGGATTGATGATTGCGGATTGCGGATTGGGGATCGCTGATTGACTCCGCAATTCCAAATCCTCAATTCCCCAATCATCAATTCCCAATCCTCAATCACCAATCCGCAATCATCAAACATCAATCACCAATTCCCCCCTCCTTGTGTCATAATCCCCGGCTCCTATGGACGTTCCTCTTCGAGTAGGCATGCACGCGTCGATCGCTGGTGGACTCGCTAACGCCGCGAGAATAGCCAGGGACAAGCGTTGCGATTGCTTTCAGATATTTTCGCGCAATCCACGTGGGTGGAAGACCAACCCTTTGACCGATGATGACATCGCCGCTCTCAAGTGTGTGCGCGAAGAGGCGGGCTTGTGGCCGCTTGCGATCCACTCGGTTTACTTGATCAATCTGGCGGCGGCCGACGAGACGTTGCTGGCCCGGTCGCGCGAGGCGTTTCGCGAAGAGATTACGCGAGGCATTTCAATAGGCGCGGACTATCTGGTGGTTCATCCAGGCAATCCGGTCGGAGCTTCGGCCGACTTCGGCATAGCGACCGCTATCGAGTCGATCAAGCTGGCCGCGAAAGGATTGAAGATGGGTTCGCTTTCGATCTTGATTGAAAATACGGCGGGACAGGGAACTTCCATCGGCTGCCGGTTCGATCAGGTAGCCGATCTCATAGCCGGGCTTGATGGGTTGCCGGTTGGCGTTTGTTTAGACACGGCTCACACGCTGGCCTCGGGGTATGACATATCGAGCGAGAAGGGGTTGAAGCAGACGATCCGCGAGATAGATCGGTCATTTGGGTTTGATCGGATCAAGTTGATTCACTGTAATGACTCGAAGGTTCCATTAGGCTCGCGCGTCGACCGCCATCAGCATATAGGTCTCGGTTACAT
>JAHFUG010000574.1 GCA_023265195.1 Blastocatellia bacterium
TCGCTACGCGCGGGCCTTCGACAAACTTCTTTGATTCAATAGCGTGGCCCCTTAGCTCAACGGCAGAGCAGAGGACTCATAATCCTTTGGTTGGAGGTTCGAATCCTCCAGGGGCCACCAAAGAATCGAGACGTTGCAAACTCCCTCACTGACTCGCTACAGTGCGTTGTGACAATCTTGTGGCAACGCTGATCCTCACAGTGGAAAGTGATCGTCAAACTCGCAGGCGAAGAATAGACCCAAAGCTGAGCGCCAGCGGCTAGGGTGTTAAGCCATTTTCATCCGGCGCCTCGCTCCTCGACTTTCGCGACACTGCTATCGAGGAGTATGAAACGGCAAACGGGCCGGCAGGTTATGGGCTTTGCACAGATGCCGGTCGCCAGACCTACCTCCTTGCCCAAGTAATCCTGATCGACTCGAAGTCACCCCGATCAAGGCCTACCGCGATGCCTTCTCTTTCGCATCCGTAATAACCCTGTACTTCTCTTTCTCCTTGTCCTTTTGAAGGTACGGTATCCCCTTCTCCATCCACTCGGGGGCCGGAGCGCCCTTCAAAAAGTGATCGAAGAACTGCTGCAGGCGCATCGTGTAGTCCTTCTGATTTTGGCGCTTTCGCAAACCGTGAGGCTCGCCGTTGTAGCTGAACAGATAAGCTTCCTTCCCCAACCGCCGCAGAGCCAGATAGTACTCGATGCCCTGATACCACGGCACCGCGTCATCCGCGTCGTTGTGAATCATCATCAAGGGAGTCTGAATTTGGTCGGCTCTGAACACCGGCGAGTTCTCGATGTAGAGCATCGGCGCTTCCCATAAGTTTCCACCGATGCGGCTCTGGGTGTGCTCGTACTGGAACTGACGCGGCAGTCCCGTGCCCCATCGGATTCCACTGTAGGCGCTGGTCATGTTGGCAACGGGAGCCCCGGCCGCCGCCGCTTTGAAACGAGTCGTCTGCGTGATCATATAAGCGATCTGGTAGCCGCCCCAACTGTGGCCCTGGATGCCGATCGCCTTCTCGTCGACGAATCCCTTGTCGACCACGGATTGAATCGCGGGCAGCACGCATTTGAGCGCGCTCTGTCCGGGATGCCCGATCGTGTAGACGATGTCAGGCTCCAGCACGAGATAACCGTTGCTGGCGTAGAACGACGGGTTGATATTGTGGCTGGGGCGCGGATCGACGAAGTGGTTCACGTTCTCCGACAACGTCTCGTAGATGTACACGATCATCGGATACTTCTTCGAAGGGTCGAAGTTGTCAGGTTTGATCAGCGTGGCCGACAGCGGAACGCCGTCGGTGTTCTTGAATCGAACCAGCTCTGAAGCGCCCCACAGGAGTTGAGCCTTCCGCGGATTTGCGTCGCTGACTTTCTTCAGGTCCTTGAAGCCGCCCGAAGTGACCAGCAGATCCGGAAACTGATTGAACGTAGATGCGGTGAGCAGGTACATGTCGGCGTCTTTGGCCTTCGATGGCGCGGTGAAGTTTCTGGCCGCCATGACCAGTTTCTCCGGCATTCCGCCGTCAATCTTGTCTCGATAGAACCCCGAGTCTCGCGTCCATTCGTTCTCGGCCCTGAGCAGAATCGGCTTTGAAGCGTCGATGCCTTTGTCCCGTTGATCGAGCCTCACATAGCGAAACTGAATCTTCTCTTTTCGGCCGATGCCGTCGGTCAGGCTCTTCGCGCCGGAACCGTCGGGCGCCACCTGCCAGACGTCGTATTGATCGTAGAGCAATACGTACTTGTCATCCGATGTCCATCCCGCATTCCCATAAGCCGGTGGAACGCTTGGGGAATCGTGGTCTTCGCGCCAGAAGTTTACCCCGAGATCGCGCGTCAGGTTGACGACCTTGCAGTCGGGGATCGAAAGCGTGTTCCAATCCTTACCGTCGTAAAACAACGCGTATCGTCCGCCCGGTGACCACGTGAATCCCCTGGCGTGCTTTTTCATAATGGCTTTGCGGCTGCCGTCCGAGGTGTTGATGAGTGACACGTCCGCCGAATTAGCCTCATCATCGTAACCGACCTGAATGCGATACGGGCGATCGTCGGAACCCAAAGCCCAGCGGCCGTCGCTGGAAGGATTGACCCCCTGCATCGTTTCATCGCCCAACTGGGCGTACTTGTTCTCGGCGATGTGAAACACCGCTCGATAGGAGCGGTTTCTATCCTGCTCGGCGCGGACCTTCTGCATCGGCTGGATGTAGTCGTCTTTCCAGTGCCACAGGTCGACCGAGACCTTGTCGTCGGCCGCCGCGGGGTCTTCACTTTCGTCCTTTTCCGGTTCACCGGGCGGGGCCACGGCGAAGAACACTTTGCCGCCGTCCAGCGAGAAATTGATCGCGCCTCTTTCGCTGATAACGTAACCGGCCTTGAAGTTCGGGGTAGCGGTCGAGACCATCTCGGCCGCCGACGCGGCCTTGCGATCCCATCGATAGACCTTGAGCCGAGGTTGAGCGGATGACGCATCGTCGCGATCACTCAGCAGAACGAGTTGCGTCTGGTTTTCATCCCAGGTGAGCTTCGCATACTTGCCCTTGCCCGTGAGCAACGCAACCGGCGCATCGGCGGTCGAGGTTGTGACGGCGAACGCGCCGTTGCTCTCTTCCTTCTTCGACGAGACCGCGAACACGAGGGTCTTCGCGTCCTTGCTCAGCGTATATTCGAGCGCGTCAGAAAACGTGCGGTCGCTTTTGTTTGTAAGGTTACGAAGAACCAGCTCAGTGCCGTACTCCTTGCGCCTTGGATCTCGCCGGCCTCTGGTTGGAGCCTGGGTAGACGCTTGGGCAGGCGCGTCGGGCCTGCGGTCTTCGGGTCTTCTTTCTTCGACTTTGGCCTCGAGCAGGTACGCTATGAAGCCCGAACCCTCCTCCGGCGCCTGAAAGCTTTTAACCCGATCGACTCGAGTCACCTCGCCACTGCTGAGATCCATGATGCCCATTGCGTTTTTGGGCATCTCCTCGGGCCTCTTCTTTTCCTTCTTTGCTTTGTCAGTTTCGGCCTTCGGGGGCAGAATCTGGAAAACAACGAACCGGCTGTCGGCGCTAAAGAACGGTCTGCCGGCGAACGGCCCCTGACCAAAGCCACCACCACCGGGACCTCGACCAGGCTCAGGCTCCGCCTCCGGCTGGCGTTGGGGTGGGTTAACCGGCGCGGCTCCTCTCGAGTGCCGCCACTCGACTCCGCTGGCGAGATTGCGCACCACGATCTCGCCGTCGCCGTCCTGAGGGACCAGCGCGTAAGCAACAAACCTCCCATCGCGCGAGAGCGACTGACCTTGAATCGCGCGCCAGCTATCGTAATCGCTATGCGTCAACGTACGTTTGGCGGTAGCTTGCTGCGCCTGGACCGAAGACGAAAGCAAGAGGGCAAACAAGCAGAGAGCAGTCAACTTCTTCCAGACCGCGATGCGGTTTGCGTCGCGCCACAGGATCTTCATGAGAGTGGCTCCTTGGGTTTAATCAACTAAAGTCAGCGTGCGCACTTACACTCCACTGGTGCGGGAGACAATAATGCAGTTCGAACCCGCCGTCCAGCCCGTTCGATGGCCTCGTCTTCTGGGCAGACGAAGCCGAGGTATGAATTATGAATGATGTAGAAGACACAAGACGCCTTCGTGACGCGCCGCGAACGGATAGCTTCTTCAGTCACCTGCGTCCTTACATCGCGGAATCGAGTGCTTACTAACAAAGGTCGCATCGCAATGACATATCGTCGCATCGATATAGGGTATCGACGCGTCACAATGTCAAACAGCATCAGGAGGGGTCAGGCTTGAGTTCCTTGACATGTTACGCTTCGCGGCGATGGCATCTGCTCCATCATGCCTCGAAAGCCACGTATCGAAATCGGGGGAGGGCTCTATCACGTCATTACTCGTGGGAATAATTTCCGACAGATCTTCCGCTCTCACGACGACTACGTCAGGTTCACCGGCATTCTTCAACAGCAGAAATCGAAGCTGC
>JAHFUG010000575.1 GCA_023265195.1 Blastocatellia bacterium
TCATACTCGCCACTCACGGCCGCAGTGTTTGGATATTCGACGACGCCTCCCCGATTCAACAGATGAATTCCGGCATCGCGGCGAGCGAGGTTCATTTGTTCGATGTCAGGCCGGCGCTCCGGCACACGGTCAGGTTTCAAAAGTACGGCATTGGCGACAAGCAGTTTACCGGCCCCAATCCGCCGTATGGCGCGCTGGTGACTTACTACTTAAAGGATAAGCCCGATGAAAAAGCGGCGGTGAAGATCGAGGTGTTGGATTCGGCGGGCAAGGTAATCCGCGAGTTGAAAACGATTCCGAAAGAGAAGGGAATCAACCGAGCCAGTTGGGATCTGCGATATGAAGGACCTAAGGTCCGGCGCCCTCCGACGGACGAAGAGGCCGCGTTCGGTGGTGGCCCGGTGGGACCGCGAGCGCTGCCGGGAACGTACACGGTTCGGCTGTCGATCGGTGACAAGAAGCTTGATAGAAAAGTTCAGGTTCAACTGGATCCTACGATCTCGGTTTCAGCGGCCGACTTGCAGTCGCAGTTCGAGCGCCAGATGAAGCTGAGGGACATGCAATCCGCGATAACCGACGGAGTAAAAGCGCTCGATAGCGTGAAGGAACAGTTGCAACAGTTGGAGAAGACCGTCAAGGACCGAATGGCCAGCCCACCGGAAGAACTGACGAAGACGATCGCGGATCACTTGAAGATCATCGACGAGATTCAGGGCCATTTGTTTCGTCCCGAGGGTGGACTCGGGTTGAGCGGCGGAGCGAAGTTCCTGGATAAGATTGGATCGCTCGCGAGCTCTATCGACGGCGTGAACGCGGCGCCTACACCGGCGCAACACGAGTACTTCGCTGAGATGGAGAAAGCGTTTCCTGAACGGGCCGGCGAGATCAATAGGTTCATCGGCGAGACGGTTTCAAAGTTGAACGATCTGCTTCGCAAACACGGCGCGCCTACGATATTGGCCGGCAAGCAGGTAGAGACGCCACGATAAGAGAATTGAAACCACGAAGCTCACGAAGGCCACGAAGGCGAAGATGCAAAGCAGCGAACAAAACGAAGAGATGAGAGGAGAATCGTCAATCACCACCGTCGCCGATATACCTCGCGTTCAGGCGCGGCGAAAACCCGAGGAAGCAGCGATTGTTTTCGAAGGACGCGAGACGAGTTACGCCCAGCTAAACGTACGCGCGAGCCAGGTAGCAAACGGCCTGCTTGCCGAAGGCTTGAAGCCACAGGCTCGCGTTGCTGTTCTGGATAAGAGTTCGGATTCATTCTTCGAAGTGCTGTTCGGAGCCGCCAAGGCCGGCTGCGTGCTGGTTCCATTCAACTGGCGGCTTTCTCAGAGCGAGATCGCTTATGTGATGAATGATTCGGAGGCCGAAGTGCTCTTCGTGGGTCCCGAGTTCTTCGCCTTAATCGAGAAACTGATCGGTCATTCGCCAAGGTTGAAGAGAGTAGTGGTCCTGGGCGGCGTGCACGAACTTTGGGAGACGTATGACGAATGGCGTGACCGGCAAAGCCATTGCGATCCGATGACGGAGATCGAGATGTCGCAGGTAGCGCTTCAGATGTACACCAGCGGCACTACGGGCCGGCCCAAAGGCGCGCAGCTCACTCACTCGAACCTGCTGACGTTGCTGCCAACCGCTCTCGCCGAGTGGGGCGCGTGGACCGATGATGAAGTCAATATGGTTTGCCTTCCGTTGTTTCACATCGGAGGGACGGGTTGGGCGTTAATGGGTTTGTACTCCGGCGCTAAGACTATAGTTATGCGTGACGCCGCGCCGGCTCAGATGCTGAGACTCGTTTCCGAGCAGCGGGTGACGCGAATGTTCGTTGTACCTGCGCTCATATTGTTCTTGCTTCAGACTCCCGGCGTCGAGGAAGCGGATTTCTCGAGCGTCAAACAAATCTTGTACGGCGCGTCTCCCATGCCGGTCGAGTTGTTGCGGAGGGCGATGCGAACGCTCGAGTGTCCTTTCGCACAGGTGTATGGTTTGACCGAAACGACCGGCGGAATTACTTATCTTCCGCCTGAAGACCACGATCCGCTTGGAGGCGGGCGGGTTCGCTCTTGCGGCAAGCCGCCGTCTACGGTCGAGCTTCGAATCGTCGACGCCGCGGGTGAAGAGCTTCCAATCGGCGAGGTAGGCGAGATCGTTTGCCGCGGCCGGCAGAACATGAAGGGCTACTGGAATCTGCCTGAAGAGACGGCGCAGACGATTCGCGGCCAGTGGCTTCACACCGGCGACGCCGGATACCTGGACGCCGATGGCTACCTTTACATTCACGACCGCGTAAAAGACATGATCGTGTCCGGCGGTGAGAACATCTATCCGGCTGAAGTCGAGAACGTTCTGTTTAGCCATCCGGCGATAGCAGACGTGGCGGTCATTGGGGCGCCTGATGAAGTGTGGGGCGAATCGGTGAAAGCAGTGGTGGTGAAGAACTGCGATTCGGACGTCACCGAAGCGGAGATCATTGCATTCGCGAGAGAACGCATCGCTCATTACAAGGCTCCGAAGTCGGTGGACTTCGTCGAGTCACTCCCTCGCAATCCTTCGGGGAAGATACTCAAGCGCGAATTGCGGGCCCCGTATTGGGCAGGGCGCGACCGCCAGGTGAATTAGATGGCTTCCGTCGCAAAGCGCCCGATCTCCGATAAGCCACTGCCCATCGCCGGAGTTTGCCGATTCTTGGTTAATCTTTTGGCAGGCGCCGAGATCGAGCATTCGCCAAACATAAAAAAACTCTCAGGTCTGGAAGGGCGGTTTACCCCCGCTCCGCTTCCTTGCCGCCAGTTGAGTGAATCGCAAGCGGAGGAGCGGGGGTAAACCGCCCTTCCAGACCTGAGAGTTGACAACGTCGAGATGAGACCGCATGTTGATCCCATTGTGAGATAGAAGCGTTCACTGTACGCGTTCAATAAGATCGCCTATGTTGACCTCGGCCGTGGTTCGAGTGATCTTCGCGACCGCCGTCGAATTGTCGACCTTGACCACGACCAACTCGCCGACCACTTTGCGAGGAACCCTTGGTCTTGTGTCGAGGACCTCTTCGTGGGTTTGATAAGTTCCCTCGAGCGAATACTCGCCGCCGCGATATCGCTTGCTGCCGTATTCCTTGTTCATATTAGTCGAAACGTTGTCGTCCTTGTACTGTGTGGGCCCTTCGGTTTTTCCGACCGTGCGGTAGATCGTGAAATGATCCCCGGGGCGAATGCCCTGCCGGTAACCAAGGTCGATGAAGACGATTTCATTGGCCGCGAGGTATTCATGCTGAAACGGCGCCATGATGAGCTGGCCTCTCGCGCCGTTCGAGCCTTCTGAATATCTTGGGAGCGGCTGCCAGCTTCCTTTCTCGGGCGAAGCGATTTCCTCGTAGAGCTTCACCGGATCACCGAACGTAATCGTATCGCAGGAGACGGTGATTTGCGCGGTCGCGGTCTTGTCTTGAACTTCTATCACCCTCAGCATGCCAAGCTCGCGGACGTAGTAACCCATGCTCTTCTTGGTGAACGGGTGAGTAAACTTGCCGACCGGCCTCATTATGTAATAGACGGCCCCGGACTGTACGCCCGCGTCTCGGCCCTTATTCAGGTACACGACGTCTCCTTGGCTAAAAAGGTCCTTTTGATTTTCCTTCTCGCCGCCGATCACTTGCATCTCGACTCTGGGTGGAAGCTCGCTTATGAATCCCGTGCAGTAAACATCAACCCGGCGCGCGACGACGTCGGCGTTGCTCGGCACGGCCCTCTGACCCTCGCGCTGCGCCAAAGTGCTGGTTGAGCCCAGGAGCAGGCAGGTAAGCGCAAGCATGACTGCGAAACGTCCAATGAGTTTCATCGTGACTCCTTGCAAAGTGGGGAACTATTGTTGAATCAAGAGGGGCAGACCAGATGCTCTGTATGGGCAGACGCTATCAAAGTGCGGAGCTTAAGTCAATAATTAATAAGTCTTGG
>JAHFUG010000024.1:0-27133 GCA_023265195.1 Blastocatellia bacterium
TGTGCGCGCCGCGGCTTTCCCCGCGAGCCAGCGCGCTGAGAGCCACCGCTTCGGAAACAGTCAACATTGATTTCAGGTCGCGGGCCAGATGCCAGCCGGGATTAAACAATCGCGAGCCGTCAACTCTTACGACAGCCACACGGCTCTTCAGTTTCTCGATGGCCTCGAGGCCTTTCTTCAGGTCGTCTTCATTGCGGAAGATGCCTACGTATTTTTGCATCGCTTCCTGGAGGTCGCGATGTATATCGTAAGGCCCTTCGCCGCCGCTGCGTTCGAATGGAGCAAGCATCTCGCGCGCGGCCTCGTCTATTTCCGCCGAGTCAAGGGTCGGCGGTCCCGCGGAAGCCGAATACTCGGCCGCGCCGATCCCCGCGCGCCGCCCGAAGACCAGGAGATCGGAAAGCGAGTTGCCTCCGAGGCGATTGCCGCCATGAAGTCCGGCGGCCGCTTCGCCGGCGGCGAACAATCCCCGGACCGTTGACTCTCCGGTTTCCGCGCCGACTCGAATGCCGCCCATCATGTAATGACAAGTGGGGCCTACTTCCATCGGGCCGCTGGTGATGTCGACGTCGGCGAGCTCCTTGAACTGATGATACATGCTCGGCAGTTTTCGCTTCACGTATTCCGCGGGCTTATGAGAGATGTCAAGGTAAGCCCCGCCGTGTTCGGTTCCGCGGCCCTCGCGCACTTCCGTATAGATCGCGCGGGCCACCACGTCGCGGGTAGAAAGCTCCATCTTCTTCGGGTCGTAGCGCTCCATGAACCGCTCGCCGTTCTTGTTTCGCAGGAGTCCGCCTTCGCCTCGGACCGCCTCCGTTACGAGTAACCCTTGAACGCCAGGCGGCCACACCATTCCCGTCGGATGAAATTGAACGAACTCCATGTCGATCAATTCGGCCCCGGCGTCGTAAGCGAGACCAAGGCCGTCACCGGTGTACTCCCATGAATTCGACGTGATCGGCCAGGCTTTTCCGATGCCGCCGGTCGCCATCACGATCGACTTGGCCTTGAAGACGACGAAGCGGCCTTGCTCGCGCCAATAACCGAAAGCGCCGGCGATCCGATCTCCATCTTTGAACAGGCGAGTGACGGTGCATTCCATATAAACGTCGACGCCGAGGCTGACGCCGCGATCTTGAAGCGTCCGGATCATCTCGAGCCCGGTTCGGTCTCCAACGTGGCAGAGCCGCTTGAAGGAGTGGCCGCCGAACGCGCGTTGAAGAATCTTGCCGTCGTCGGTGCGGTCGAAGATCGCTCCGTATTGCTCGAGCTCGCGCACTCGGTCGGGCGCCTCCTGAGCGTGGAGCTGCGCCATGCGCCAGTTGTTGATGAACTTTCCCCCGCGCATCGTATCGCAAAAGTGAGTTCGCCAGTTGTCCGCGGCGTCGACATTGGCCATGGCCGCGGCGATGCCGCCTTCGGCCATTACCGTGTGGGCTTTTCCAAGAAGCGACTTGCAAACTAGGCCCACTTTAGCGCCTCTTGCAATCGCTTCTATGGCCGCGCGCAGGCCGGCTCCACCCGCGCCGATGATCAGGACGTCGTGTTCGTGAGTTTCGTATTTGTCTGTCACAGGATTCTCAGATCGTGTATGCCACCGGATGCAACCAACCGCACGTAAAAATCGGCCAACCCAACTGAAAACAGGCTTAGCCAGGCGAAGAGCATATGCCGTTCGTTCAAGATGCTCACGCCGCGCCAAGCCTTGTGGCGAGGGCCGCCAAACGCCGCGCAGGAAAAACAGTCGACGTTTCCACCGACTATATGTCTCAACGAGTGGCACGAAAAAGTATACATAGTGAGGAGTACGACGTTGGTGAGCAACACCAGCGAGCCGACTCCTACGCCAAACCGTCCCTCGAAGAAGAACGCGCTGATGGCGTCCTTCCAAAGGAACAAGATGAAGATCAGAGCCAGGTAGAGAAAATATCTATGCAGGTTTTGAAGTATGAACGGGAACCGCGTCTCTCCGCGATAACCGTGCCCTCTCGCCTCTCCGACGGCGCAGGCGGGGGGATCCAGGAAGAAGGCGCGATAGTAGGCCTTCCGGTAATAGTAACAAGTGACTCTAAAGCCCAGAGGTCCAGCCAGGATCAACAACGCCGGTGAAAACCGCCACCAGTGATGCTTCGGATCGATTAAAGGCGAATAGAATGGTGAAAGATAAGGTCCCCACTCGTAGTGCGCGCCTTCAAAGGCGCGTAATGTGGCGTAGAGGCCGAAGAGGCCGAGAACAACTACCACGGGAATGACCTCAATCCACCAGGCGTCTATCCGCAATGTGGCGCCCAAGCCGCCTTGTCCCCGCGGAGCACGAGATTCAGCCACGGCTCACCTCTCCGTAATTGGTCTGTTGAAAAGAGCGCCGAGGATACCATAGGCTTGGGCCGTTTGAAAAGCTGAATGCCGCATTTGCAGCAAGAGATTCGCAAGCTCGACGCCAGCGGCGCGCCAAGGACGGTCTGAGGGTTCGTTTGATTGGAGCGGCCCGATGGATCAGCCACTAAGGAGGCGTAAAAAAAGACCTTCCCGTTTTGAGTTATGCGGCAGCACGAGATGAGGACCGCCGGTGAAGCGAGGACTTCACCGCAGAGTCGCAGAGATCGCTGAGAGAGCCGCAGAGAGTACGCCTCCTCTGCGTCCCTCTCAGCGATCTCTGCGACTCTGCGGTGAACTCCCTCGAAAAAGGAACCTATTTCTTTTACGCCCACTAACTTGCAGACCCGGTGTGGAGCTTAACCGCGTTGATATCGGTCGCGACGGAAATCCCCAAGGCATTGGTTAGGAAGCTGGGATCTATCTGGCATGCGAAGAGACTTTCCTGCAATATGTCCTGAAGTCCATGGGTTTCGAGGATCGTGCTTACAGGAGAGAGAAGATGAGCGACAAACTCGGCAAATTGGAGCAGGCGCAGCAGAGCGTCACGCCAAGAGCGCCTTATCAGGTTGCGGACCGATACGCCGTGCCAAACCAGATGGTGACTACGGCGTTCGAGCTTACCGGATACAAAGTGGTGCGGACGCTTGGCGTCGTGCGAGGCATCACGGTTCGATCACGATCTCTCATTGCGACGATGGGGGGCGCGCTTCACACGATTGTCGGCGGCAACATAACCGCCTTCACGAAGCTCTGCGAAATCGCGCGAGCGGAGGCCTTCGAGATAATGACTCAGCACGCCGGCGAGACCGGGGCCAACGCGGTGATAGGGATGCGTTACGATGCAACGGAGCTTTTTGGCGGGGTCACGGAAGTGCTTGCTTACGGAACCGCTGTAGTGGTTGAGCCCGTTTCGAACGACGCTCCCGAGTAGGGGACAGGGGACAGGGGACAGGGGACAGGGGACAGGGGACAGGGGACAGGGACAGGGACATCGGCGAAAAAGGAACGGGCCGCCGGCCTCAGGCGCCGGGCTTTTTTGTCGCCCGGTATCATGTTGTCGATGACTATCGAGCGCTGACTATGGCTCCCTGACGCCTGACACTTGACCCGCTACAATGATCGTTCTCTTCAATGTTCCCGCGCTGTCCATTCAATATTTCCAGGGAGACTGTAATGCAGACACAACGGCTGAACGTGATGCTGGACTCGATCGCTAAGCTGGTTCGCCGTGGCGCGTTGACAAACGCAATCAATCTCCTCAGCAAACTGAGACCCGTTGACGTAGCCGGAGCGCTCGTTCATCTGCCGCAACGCGAGCGGGAGGCGACATTCGACGCTCTCGTCAAACATGATCTGACTCGCGCCGCCGAAACATTATCGGAGATGGAGACCGAACGCGCGGTTCATCTGCTGCAGGCGCTGAATCGCGACGACGTTTCGAGATTGCTCCAGGAAATGCCGTCTGACGACGCGGCGTTGCTGGTCGCTGAACTGCCGGAGGACTGGCAAGACGAGCTACTCGAGAAAATGAAGGCCGAGCAGTCGTCAGGCGTGCAGGAATTGCTAGGGTTTGCCGACGAGACGGCGGGGCGCATAATGACGCCCGATTATTTCGCGCTTGATGAGGATGTGACCGCGGCGGAGGCCATAACCGCGTTACAACTCAGATCCGAAGAATTCGAGATGGTCTTTTATCTGTACGTGGTCGATTCGCGCAATCATTTGTTGGGAGTGATCAGCCTCAGACAATTGTTGCTGAGCCCTCCATCGACGCCGTTGCGCAAGATCATGATAAGCGACGTCATACGGGTGACCACGGACACCGATCAGGAAGAAGTCGCCCGCATTGTCGCCACTTACAATTTGTTGGCGGTCCCAGTTGTGGATCAGGAGAGCAAGCTGGCGGGAATAATCACGGTGGACGACATCATCGACGTCATGCGAGAAGAGGCGACCGAGGACCTGTACGCGCTGGCGGGGGTTGACGCGGACGACCGCGCTCTCGGTTCCGCGATGAATTCGGTTCGGCGGCGGTTGCCGTCGTTACTCTTATCGCTGGGTACGGCGCTAATCGCCGTCGTGATCGTCCGATACTACCTGGCGACTATAGAACATAAGCTCTTGCTTGCCGCGTTGATCCCCGTGGTAGCGGCAATGGGAGGCAACGCCGCGACGCAAACCATCACCGTGGTTGTTCGGGCCATTGGGCTCGGCGAATTGAGTTGGGAGCGGGGCCGCCGCGTTGTTTTCAAAGAAGCTTTAGTCGGTTTGACCAACGGCGTTATCGTGGGTTTGATCGTCGGGCTCGCAGTCGCTTTCTTCTTTGAGCCGCTTCTGGGCGGAGTTCTGGCGCTGACAATGATTATGAGTCTGTTGGTTGCGGCCACTCTTGGAACGCTGGTTCCGATGACGTTGAAACGGCTCAAAGTAGACCCCGCCCTGGCCTCTTCCGTCTTCGTCCTGACGCTAACCGACATAATAACGTTCTTGTTTTACCTTGGCTCCGCGACGTTGTTGTTGCGGCACTTCAAGCTCTAATTACGATCTCGTACTTCCTGAATGTCGTACGGGCGCTAGAGGCTTGAATAGGTCTTTCAGCAACTCGGTTGAATCAGGACGACTGCGCGCCTTCGATGAAGGCCTTCAACTTGCGGGAGCGCGAAGGGTGTCTCAGTTTTCTAAGCGCCTTTGCTTCGATCTGGCGAATTCGCTCGCGGGTTACCGCGAAGTGCTGGCCGACCTCTTCGAGTGTGTGTTCGCTTCCGTTGGGGCCGAGACCGAACCGCATTTTTATAACCTTCTCTTCGCGGGGAGTTAGCGATTTCAGGACTTCTTCGGTTACTTCGCGAAGATTCGTGCTGATGACGGTGTCAGCGGGATTGGCGATCGTCTTGTCTTCTATAAAGTCGCCCAGGTGGGAGTCTTCTTCCTCGCCGATCGGCGTCTCGAGTGAAATAGGCTCCTGCGCGATCTTCAGGACTTTGCGGACCTTCGAGACAGGTATGTCCATTCGCTTGGCGATCTCTTCGGACGACGGCTCGCGGCCAAGCTCTTGAACCAGGGATCGCGACGTCCTGATCAGCTTGTTTATGGTCTCGATCATGTGAACCGGGATTCGAATTGTGCGCGCCTGGTCGGCGATAGCGCGAGTTATCGCCTGGCGAATCCACCACGTGGCGTAGGTGGAAAACTTATAGCCGCGCCGCCATTCGAACTTGTCGACCGCTTTCATCAGCCCGATGTTGCCTTCCTGAATCAAATCGAGAAACTGGAGGCCGCGGTTGGTGTATTTCTTTGCGATCGAGACGACCAGGCGCAGGTTCGCTTCGACTAGTTCGGCCTTGGCTATGTCCGCTTCGACTTCGCCGGTCGTGATGGCGCCGAGCGCGCGTTCGAGCTCGATGGAGCTGACGCGCCACCTACGCTCCAACGCCGCCAGCTTGTTTTCCGCCTCCCTGAGGTTGCGCTTCAGCTCGCGTTCATCTTCATTCCATTTCTTTCGCTCGAGGGCGCGCCGCGCCTTCGCGACCCCCAGCTTCGTTTCTTGCGCTTTCTCAACGGCGCCGCGAATCAACGAGACGAGCATGTCATGTTGTCGCGCGGTTAGATCCAGGGTCCGCTGCAGCCTCGCCAGATCGATCCGCGCGCGGGCGAGTTTGCGCCGGAGTCTTGGAAGCTTCGCCGAGCGCTTGGGTTCGGCGAGCAGGCGTTCGTATAGCCTCAACGTTTTCGCGTAACTCTTCTTGATCTCCCCGATTTGGGCCAGCGCGGCGTTGAGAGTAGATTCGATCAATTCATCGGTGATCGCTTCCTGGTCGTTGAAGTTCACTACGTCGCGAATATTGAGTTCGCCGCGTTTGAGGCTCTCGCCGATCTGGATTGTCTCTTCGAGACATATCGGGGCTCGCGAAATGGATTTATGGGAACGGAGCTGACCTCGCTCGATTCGCCGCGCGATTGCGACCTCGCCCTCTCGCGTCAATAAGGGCACGACCGCCATCTCTCTAAGGTAAAGACGAACGGGATCGTTGGTCTTGTCCAGGGAGCCCGGCGTGAGGTCAAGGTCGAGTTCATCGTCGACGCCGTCTAGTTTCTTGTCCTCATCCACTGCCGCCGAGACCGCGACTTCCATGAACTGTTCATCCGAATCGGAAATGGAAATCCCTTCGGCGCCGATTATGTCGAGGATGGCCTCAATCTCGTCGGCCGAATTCATGTCGGGTGGGAGCAACCGATTGATGTCGTCAAAAGTCAGGTACTCTTTTTCTTTCCCGACTTCTAGGAGCTTCTCGAGCTCGTCCTGGTACTTCCCATTTAGTTCCGACAAGTCCACTACTCCTGTTGGGGGAACGGTGATAGAATCGCCTGCGCCCAGACCTCAAGTATCAGAATTGGTACGCTCATTCATCAAATCTGTCAAGATGGTTCCACCACTGAGTCATCAGTTCGCGGCCCTGTTTACCGAACGAACTCTTGGCGCGAGATGGCCGCAAGCTCAAGCGCTCAAGTTCAACATGCGTTTCTTGATCTCGGCCTTCTCGGCGAAGAGTGTGAGCACGCGCTCGGTGTTGCTCTCGCGTTCGGCCTGACTGATCTCGATCTGTAACGCTTCGAGTTTTCTATCGAAGCGCCGCCGTCTCAGCGACCGAAGGGCTTCGGTCGCCTTCTTCATCGACGTTTCAAAGTCGTATTCGCACGCCGGCGCCGGATCGTTCATCATCAAACCGGAAAGAATCGTCCGCTCGACGTCGTTATCGACTCTCTGACTGATTGCGGAGTAATCTGGTTCGCCTCCCCCGCCCGCGATTTCCACGATGGCGGCAAACAGGCCGCCCGTAGCGAGGTCCGCATAGTCTTCTTCGCTTATGTTCGAGATGATCGCGCCGCGCACCTCGCTGTTGGACAAGATCATCTCCATGAGTTCGCGTTCCGCCTGCGTCATCTCTTCGGCCGCGCGAAGGCGCTTTGGGTCCAACGCTCCGCGCTTGGTGTTAGCCGCGCGCCTGATTTCTTCTCGTAAGGCGCGGCTGTCTATCTTGAGCCGGTCGGCGATCTGATCGGCGTAGCCCGCGCGCTCTACCCTGTCGCGCATTCTTATCAGGTGCGGCAAGATTTCGTTGATGGCGGCCACCTTGCCCGCCGGTTTTGAAACATCGTTACCAGCCATCGAAGTCTGAACTACGAACTCGATATAGGGTTGAGCCGCGCCGATCAACTTTCGAAACTCATCGGGTCCCTTGGACCTGATGTATTCATCAGGGTCCTCGTCTGTAGGCATAGCCAGCACGTCGACCTTGAACCCTTCGGCGAGAAACAGCTCGATCGAGCGCATAGTCGCTGACTGGCCCGCCGAGTCGGGATCGAAGTTGACGATGACGTGAGGCTGTTCCATGTATCGGCGAAGCAGTCGAACCTGGCCGTCGGTAAGCGCCGTTCCGAGACTCGCCACGACATTCTGTATGCCTTCTTGAAACAGAATGATGCAATCCAGATAGCCCTCTACGAGGATAGCGTATCGGAGTTGCCGTACCGCGCTTCTCGAGTTCGCGAGACCGAAGAGATTGGCGCCCTTGGAATAGACGGCGGTTTCCGGCGAGTTAAGGTACTTGGGCTCACCCTGGCCGATCACGCGCCCGCCAAAAGCAATGACTCGATTCTGCGAATCGGTTATAGGAAACATCAATCGGCCGCGGAACCGGTCGTAGTGTCCGCCTTGCTCCTTCGCCACGACAAGTCCGCTGCGTTCGATGTCACTAGCGGAGGCGCCTCGCTCTTTCAGGTGTTTGCTCAGCGCGTCCCAACTGTCTGCGGCGTAACCTAACCGCTGCAGGCTTCGCGTCTGATCGGTCACGCCGCGCGATCTCAGGTAGTCGAGCGCTTCCTTTCCGCCGGAGCTCTCCAGATGAGATTTGAAGAACTGCGACGCCCACTCATTCAACTTCAGAATTAGATCCCGATCGCGGGCGGCTTTCTTGTAATCTTCACTCTCCTGGACGGCCGGGATTGGAATGCCGCTCTTGTCGGCTACTATCTTTACCGCCTCTGGGAACGAACACCCTTCGATCTGAATAATGAAGTCGAAAACAGTCCCGCCAACGCCGCAGCCAAAACACTTATATATTCCTTTGCCGGGGTGCACGTTGAAGGACGGCGTTTTCTCGGAATGAAAGGGACAGCGCGCGATGTAGCTTGCGCCCCTCTTCTTTAGAGACACGTAGTCCGAGACCACGCGAACTATGTCTGCCTGGTTTCGAACGTCGTCGGCAAATCCTTGCGGAAGGCGCATCGTCTACTCTTATCCGATCGCCGGATCTACAATCGCGATTTTTGAGAATGAGAACCAGAGGAGCGCTTGCTTGCTGGGAGCAGAAGATTTTTACCAGCTAGGTGAAGGATCGCGCAAGAGCCCTCTGTCAATTATGTCAATTGCTGCCCGGTCAATTCCGAGGGGCCTCCAAATTATGAATCCGGCCCAACCGCAAAGCGAGAACCCGCAATACAACCCAACGGCGGTGTTGGTTGTTCAATATTTGTCTACCCGAGCAATCGTCCCATCTATTCCCAAACTCGATTTCTCACAATTCGGTGAATTGACCGGTAGTTTGTGAGCGTTATCCGCCGGCTCTAAGAAGAGACGATTCCACGATTGACTTCCGCATCGCAGGAATCGGTGACGTAAGCATCCTCCGCTATGCCGGCTCCGACGCCGTCCAGCAATGTCGCCACGCGCTCAACGAGGGCGGTTAGAGTAGCGCTGTTTCGCGCGCTGATTACGACGGCGCCGCCGTTCCGCTCGAGCCTTCCGACCTCTTCGGCGCTCACGAGATCGGCTTTGTTGAAAACCAGAAGCCGTGGTATCGCAGAGAGGCCCAATTGGCCGATTATCTTATCTACGGAGGCCATTTGCCCTTCCGACTGTGGGCTGGAGCCATCGACGAGGTGAATCAGGAGATCTGAACTCTCCATCTCCTCGAGAGTGGCTCGAAACGCAGCGATGAGATCCGGCGGTAAGTCGCGAATAAACCCTACGGTGTCGTTGATCACTACCTCCCGGTCGCGGGGCAGGCGCAGACGCCTGCTCGTGGGGTCCAGCGTCGCGAAGAGTTTATCTTCGGCATTGACGTCCGATCGAGTGAGCGCGTTCAAGAGAGTTGACTTGCCCGCGTTGGTGTAGCCGACGATTGATATTATTGGCACGCCGCGCCGTTGGCGGCGAGTTCGGCGGACCTGCCGGCCGGTTCTGATATGGGCAATCTCTTTTTCCAAGAGGGCGATGCGATCGCGCGCACGGCGCCGATCTACCTCTAGTTTGGTTTCACCGGGTCCGCGTCCGCCTATACCGCCCATTAACCGTGACATCTCGGCCCCGGATCCGGTCAACCTCGGCAGCAAGTATTTCAACTGAGCCAGCTCAACCTGTATCTTCCCCTCTCGAGTCATCGCGCGTTGCGCGAAGATATCGAGTATGAGTTGCGTGCGGTCGACGATCTTGAGATCCGTCGCCTCGTTTATTGCCCTCACCTGGCCGGGCGCCAGGTTTTGGTCGAAGACGATCAAGTCAGCCCCTAGTTGAAGACTTCTAATTATCAATTCGTCGAGTTTGCCTTTTCCAAGGAGCGATTGCGGATCCAGCTTCTGGCGGCGCTGAACTATCGAGTCCAGCACGACCAACCCCGCCGAACGGGCGAGTTCGCGCAGCTCATCCAGGGATTCTTCGGCGGCGGAGATTGATCCAGTGGTCACTCCGACCAGAATCGCCCGGTCGCGATTGTCGGCCGGTCCTCGAAGACTACGAGCGCGGGTCATCTCGTCTTCGAGGGACGAAATCAAATCCAGAAAATCGACGTCCAACTGGCTCGGCGCTTCGGGAGGGATAAAGCCCCACCGGTCAGCGGTGTTCGCGCCAGCCGTCATATCTGGAGAGTGGGCGCTCGCCTCTTTTCTTCCGTGCGCTACCGGCAGCAGGTATGCTGCTTTGACGAGCCCGGGCAATCCATCGCCCCGCACGTCGATCGACGCCATCAAATCGAGCCTCAGCAAGGCAAGATCGGTAAGATCGTCTTGAGTGAGGTCCTCTCCCGATAAATGAGTGTGGATGCACCGCAACCCTCGGAATCGCCCTCGCCCAAGTCGAGCGCGCTTCAGGTCCGGGAGCATTATCGAATGGGCGCCGCCAACCATAACGTGTTCGACGTACCCCTTGCGATCAACCAGCACGCCGACTTGACGGTTTATCTCACTCGAGATCTCAGTCAATTGACGGGCGAACTCTTGAGTGACTATTTCGCGTGGAGGAATTCTCCGCTGGTATAGCTTCTCGAGACGATGAAGCTGATTTGCCTTGAGCCCCTGAACGTTACCTTCGATGTTCCTGATGGCGCCCTCCAAATTTGTATTCCGCTGCGTACCGTGGCTGCACTATTCTACTTCAAGGCCCTCCGCCGCGTCACCCTGAATACCCACGGCCTCTTGCCGGTCACCAAAACAATTCTGGCGTCAGAGAGCCGGTCTGGTGAAGAATCGTTCAACGCGAGCAGACGTATAAATCATCACTATTGTGCAATCGTTTCTGCTTGCCAAACCGGAATGCTTGAGATAATATCGCATCATTCTGGACGGTTGATAAACCCGCGCCAAAACAAGCTGACACACTACCGGTTTTCGAGTTTCTCCAGGCCGGCAGAGATTGGCAAGGAAGGCGGACTGTTCCGCGATACGAACGCCAGCGCCGATTAGCGGCGCCGGACTCGTTTTATCACCCGTCTATTTTTAGTACACGGAGGATGTGTAGTGAACAGAAAGCTGATTCGAACAACATTGGCTGAAGTCAGGGATCGTAACGACCGCCACGACGGACCGCGCCGCAACAATGCCGATGCTCAGAAGAGACGCGTGCCGCCGGAACAAACCAACGCGGAGAGCTTTTATTACAAGAAGCAGATGGACAACAAGACCGTTATGGTCCTTGTGCTTCAGGACGGCGAAGAGCTTCGCGGCACCATAGAGTGGTATGACAGAGGCTGTATCAAGCTGCACCGGAACGAAGGGCCAAACCTCCTCGTGCTCAAACACAACGTGAAATACATCTACAAACAGGAAAACGAGAAAGAAAACGAGAAAGAAAACGAGGAAGTCAGCGAGGAGCCAGCCTACGAACTGGAATCCGAAGAGCGCGCTCAAGCGTGAGGCCGCCGCAACCTTACCCTTCCTTGGTTGATTGACCAGTGACGCGACCTTCGAATATCCCAGGTAAGCCGCGGATAGGAGTCACAGCGGGAGACCCCGCCGGAATTGGGCCGGAGATAGCGCTGAAGGCGCTCAGGAGCGCCGATGTCCTTTCCGTCTGCCAACCGGTGATAATCGCCGACGGCGATCAGATTAGGGCTCAGGCGGAGAAACTGGGCTTGAGATGCGATTATCCTTCCGTTGACGAGTCGATTCTTACCTCGGTCGAACGCAGCAGCCAGCCGTTGATTTTTGACGCCGGGTCCATCGGCGAGCCAGTCTTACCTTCTCGGATTTCAGCCGCCGCCGGCCGCGCGGCGATGTGTTACATCGAAGCAGGCGTGAAGCTTTGCCTCGGGGGTTTGCTCGACGGCATAGCTACCGCGCCCATCAACAAGTCGTCTCTGAAGCTCGCTGGTTCCCCTTTTCCAGGCCACACTGAGATGTTGGCGCACCTATGCGGCTCGCGAGGATCGTTGATGTGCTTCTTCGCGGGCAAGCTGCGAGTGGTTCTCCTCTCAACCCACGTCAGTCTCTTAGAGGCCATTAACCTGATTTCCACGGAGCGCATTGTCGACGCAATTCTGTTGACAGAACGAGAGTTGAAGCGGTTTGGGGAACGCCAGCCGAGGATTGCGGTAGCGGGACTGAACCCGCATGCCGGAGAGGACGGGCTCTTCGGCGACGAAGAATCGCGGTTTATTCGGCCCGCGATCAAAGAATGTAGTGAGGCACATGGAGTAAATGTGCAGGGGCCGTTTCCGCCCGACACGATCTTTGCCAGAGCCGCGCGAGGCGAGTTCGACGTTGTAATCGCATGCTATCATGACCAGGGCTTGATTGCGGTCAAGACGTCGAGTTTTGGAAAAGCGGTTAACGTGACTTTGGGGCTGCCCATTATCAGAACCTCGGTGGATCACGGAACCGCGTTTGATATCGCCGGACGGGGAGTGGCCGACCCTGGCAGCATGATAGAGGCAATCGTTTTGGCCGCCACGCTAGTTCAGGCGCAACGTTCAAATCCATTAGCAACTCTGTGACAAAACGGAATCGAGAGGCGCTCGGTTCCCACGATTGAGGACCTATGAAAAACCTCCTGCTGTCTTGTTTGATTCTCATCACCGCCGCGATGCCCGGCGAGCTTTCAGGAAAGCCGAAGACTGGAGACGACCCGCTTCGATTGGCGCGGGAGACGCACCTGCGAAACATTCGCCAGCTTACTTTTGGAGGCGAAAACGCCGAGGCGTATTTTTCGGGCGATGGCCGCAAGCTGATCTTCCAGTCCACACGTGACGGCGGCGATTGTGACCAGATCTACGAGATGAACGTGGACGGAACGGGCGTTCGAATCCTCTCTTCGGGCCGAGGCCGTACTACGTGTTCGTATTTCTTCCCAAACGGCAAGCGAATAATATACGCGTCAACTCATCTAACGAGCCGCGACTGTCCGCCTCGGCCGGACTATTCGAAGGGATATGTCTGGGCGATCTATCCGGGGTACGATATCTTCAGCACGGCGCCTGACGGCTCTGACCTGAAACGGCTGACGAATGCGTCCGGATATGACGCTGAGGCAACGATTGCGCCCAACGGAAAGAAGATCGTCTATACGTCGATGCAGCACGGCGACCTGGACATTTATACGATGGATCTGGACGGCAAAAACATAAAGCAGTTGACCAACGAGGCTGGCTACGACGGCGGACCTTTCTTTTCATATGACAACCAATGGATAGTCTACCGGGCTAATCATCCCAAGGATCAGAAAGAGTTGGAAGAGTACAAGGCGCTGCTGAAGGAGAACCTGATAAGGCCCACGACGCTTGAAATCTGGATAATGAAGGCGGACGGCGGCGGCAAGCGTCAAATCACGCATAATGGCGCCGCCAACTTTGCCCCGTACTTCTTTCCGGATGGGAAGCGCGTAATATTCGCTTCTAACATGTCCGATCCGAAAGGAAGAGACTTCGACCTGTTTACGATCAAGGTGGATGGAACCGATCTTCAGCGAATTACGTTTAACGACACCTTCGACGGTTTCCCGATGTTCAGCCCGGACGGAAAGAGAATTGTTTTCGCCTCCAACCGGAACGGCAAGGCTCGCGGCGAGACGAATGTCTTCATCGCGGATTGGGTCGACTGACGCAGGGTTGCGTCAGCCTCAATTGAAAGTCGCGCCGGTTAGCTCGCCAATCCGGCTTATCCCTCTCTTCTTACAATAGTCCGAGAGGCCGTCAATTACTTTCATCGTGACTAGAGGATCATAGTAGTTCGCGGTTCCTATCTGCACCGCGGTTGCGCCCGCTATTATGAATTCCAACGCATCCATAGCCGAAGCAATTCCGCCGATTCCGATCAGCGGCGCGCTTACGACCTGAGCGACCTCATAGACCATCCTTACCGCGATTGGGTGAATTGCGGGTCCGGACAGACCTCCAGTGCCATAGCTCAGTCGCGGCTTGAAGGTGTTGACGTCTATTGCCATTCCGACGATGGTGTTGATTAGTGAAAGCGCATCCGCTCCGGCGGCGACTATGGCTTTCGCGATTTCGGCAATGTTGGTGACGTTGGGTGACAGCTTAACTATAAGAGGCCTTTCAGACAGCCGTCTCGCGGATTCAGTCAACCTGGCGGCAGCGGCCGCGGAATTCCCAATAACGATGCCGCCTTCTTTGACGTTTGGACAGGATATGTTCAGTTCATAGAGGGATATGCCTTCGCCATCGTTAAGGATCCTGATGGTTTCCATATAGTCTTCTTCCGAGTAACCGAAGACATTCGCGATGACTCTGGTGTCATAGCGGCGAATCAATGGAAGCTTCTCTTCGATAAAGGCGCGAGCGCCCACATTCTGGAGCCCTATCGCGTTGAGCATGCCGCCGTGGGTTTCGACTATCCTGGCGGGCGGATGTCCTGCCAAAGGCCGAGCCGACAGACCTTTTGTGCAAAAACCTCCCAGCCTATTCAGATCTATCAACTCGGAGAACTCCAGACCATATCCAAAGCAGCCGGACGCCCCGATTACTGGATTCCTGAACCCGACCCCGGCGATTTCCACCGAAAGGTTCGTGTCGAGGATGTCGGCCTCATCTTGGATCGGCATTGCCCAATACTAGACTAGAAGGAGAACCAGCAACAATGGATAGTCTGGCCGTTTCGCGATTCAGTGGCTCATTCCGGCGACATCCCAGCGAATCTCATCCGCGGCGAAGACAGGGCCGTCAACGCACACTCGTTTGTAGGCGCCGTATTCCCCAGCTTCTTTCCGCTCAACCGCGACCACGCAGCCAACGCAGACACCGAAGCCACATCCCATCGGCGCCTCCAACGAGACGAGACACCCGGCGCCGTGTTCATTAGCAATCTCAGCGACGGCCTTCATCATCGCCCAGGGCCCACACGAATAGACCCTGGATCGAGATCCGTCGATAGCGGCCAACCGACGGCTAAACGGAGTGGTTACCAGCCCGCGCTCGCCGAGGCTGCCATCTACCGTCGTTATGATTAATGGAAGCTGCATGGCTCGAAAGTCATCGAGCCCGCATCCGATCGCAGCGTTTTCACTCGCCGCGCCAAAAAACACTTCCGTTTGTACGCCTGCGTCGATCAATTCTTCACATAGCATGAGCACGGAGGCTGAACCGACGCCACCCGCAACTACAACCGCGAGTTCAGACGATCCCGCCGCATCAACGGGCCAGGGGTTTCCCAGTGGTAAGAGAGCTTCGACCTGATCACCAGGTTTGAGACAGGCGAGAGCCGCCGTCCCTCTGCCCAAAATCTGATAGAGAAAACTCAACCTCCGAGAATCGTCGGCGCGGTAAACAGCCAGCGCCCGCCGCAAAAGAGGTTCATAAGCATTGCGAGGGCGCAGCATCGCGAACTGGCCCGCACGGATACTTATTCCCTCGACAAAGCGGAGCGTTAGTTTCTTATATCCCGGAGTTATCTCATCGTTCCGGAAGACTGTTCCAATGGTCTCTATCATCGAACATCGCTTGTTGCGCGGTGTAGTTTAGTAAGGGCTAGTGTAGCACCAATCATGAAGAACCTAAATCAGGCGCGAAACAAAAGAAGCAAAAGAAGGCCGCGCTGGTCTGGAAGTCAAGAGGCGTAGGGACACATGAATGCTCACGCCAAGTCGTAAGATTATTCCAGCAAAAATGATCCAGAAATGGCTCAACGTCTTTTGGTATAATGCGAGCGTCGGCGCAGTGGTGACCGTCCAGACATTATAACTGGTAATCAATTGCTCATTCTATGAAGACCAATAATGAAGTCGTAAAACTAATCGAGGATTCGATTGAGTCTACTGGATCAATAGACGAAGCGCTGAGATCAGCAGTTCGAATACTCAAAGGCGAGCGGGACTACTACAATTGGGTTGGCGTCTACCTTCTGGAGGGAGACACGCTTGTTCTTCACAACTACATCGGTAAACCCACCGAGCACATTAGGATTCCGATTGGTAAAGGTGTTTGCGGAACCGCGGTCGCTCTTCGAGAGAATCAGCTAGTGAGCGATGTCACCAAGTTGGAGAATTATCTTGCCTGCAGTGTCGAAACCCGGGCCGAAATCGTGGTGTTAATCCGGCGTGGCGATGTTATCCTCGGACAGATTGATATCGACAGCGATGTTCCAAACGCTTTCACAGCCGAAGATGAGTCGCTGCTGATATGCGTGGCCAACTTGTTAGCCGCCAAACGCGGCTTTGACGATCCGCATTAGGCGATCGCGGCTATACGATTTGGTATGGCGCGATTCCAAAACAAGTAGCTTCTATTCGAAGCTGAGGCCCTCCAAACAATACAAGCGCCTTCATTACTAATAGTTGATTGCTGCGCGGCGACCGTAGGCTGAAGACGTGCGCTGGCACGGCGTTCGCTGACCCTCCTGACGATTCCTTTCGAAAAGCGCGGGACTGAGGGAGAAACTATGATGGCCAGCAACGCGATTTCAATTGACACTGACGCAGGCATACGAGAGGCGCTCGCTCGCGACGCGATGAGCGGATTCGAGGAACTCTACCGCAAACACTATCGCAGGGTTTTTTCACTTTGCATAAGAATGACCGGGAACTCCACCGAGGCCGAGGATCTAACCCAGGAAGTATTCATACAACTGCACCGGAAGTTGAGCTCATTCAGAGGCGAAGCGGCCTTCACCACATGGCTCCACCGACTGACCGTCAATCAGGTTCTGATGCACTTTCGAAAACGGTCCGTACGATCCGAACTCACCACCGATGACGGCGAAATGCCGGACTCAGTTGACCCTGGGACGATCAATCCCGAAGCGGCTCCCATTGTCGATAGAATTGCGCTCGACATCGCTATTGCGCAGCTTCCGCCGGGCTATCGCACCGTCTTTGTGCTTCACGACGTGGAGGGTTATGAACACGAAGAGATCGCGAAGCTGCTGGGCTGCAGCTCGGGAACCTCGAAGTCCCAGCTTCATAAGGCAAGGTTAAAATTGAGGCGGTTGCTTCAGAAACGGGCTCAGGCCGCGTAGTCAGTCTCCTCCAATAACCAAAATGTCGGCAACCGTGTCAATGGCGGTTGCCTTTTTCTTTTGTCCCTCCAAAGCGAACCACAAGTTTTAATTGCGCCGTTTCTTCCCCGCTCGATCACGTAATCTGATAAGATTGACACCGTCTTACGACGCCCTAAATGGTTCTCACCGATCAAGCGGACGATCGAGGAAGAAAACAGCAGAGGTGAAGCGCAAGGCTAAAACTCTCCCAGTGGACGACCGTTCGAAGCCGCCAGACGCAGACCTTGTTGCAGCTTGCATCGAGAAGGATTCACTCTCGTGGGAGAGACTCATCGGCCGCTACCAGCGATTGATTTATTCGATCCCGATCAGAGCCCGGCTGTCAACTGAAGACGCGGCAGATGTTTTTCAGACCGTGTGTCTAAAGCTCCTCGAAAGCCTTCCGTCCCTTAGGCAGGCGGAAAAGCTGAGTTCATGGCTCATTACGACCACGACGAGAGAAACCTGGCGAGTTTCGGCGGCAAGAAAGCGCAGCAGCCGAATGTTGTCGGAAAATGCGGACGACAACAGCGAGTTGATTGCCGGGGTAGCCGATGGCCGCCCCATCGCTGACGAGCAAAGAATTGCGCTGGAGCAGGAGCAACTGGTGCGAGAGGGAGTCGCCGCGCTTTCTGACAGGTGCCGCGAGTTGATCACATTCCTCTTTTATTTGAAAGAAGAGACCAGTTACGCGGAAATAGCGCGGAGGTTGAACATGCCCGTTTCGTCAATTGGGCCTACACGCGCCCGCTGTCTGGAGAGGCTCAAGAAGGCGCTTGAGGGGAGGATATGAGCGATTGCACTCAAGTATTTTTTCGGCCGGCTCCCACTCTATTGGAGCAAATGGAGAATGCTTCTACGCCGCTATGGTTGGATCGGGTGTATCTCAATACCAGGAGACGAAGAATGCGAAAGCAGTTCATCTTATTATTTGTTGCGCTAGCAATTACAACCGCACTCACCCGGTTGGTTACATACGCGGATGGGGGACATGACAGCGGCGGCGAGATAACCGGAGTGATCGAGATGCTGCCGTCGTTGGGATTAGTGGGCGATTGGAGAATCAGCGGAAGAACGGTGCGCGTAACGGCTTCGACGAGAATCAATCAAGAGCACGGGGCGGCAGCGGTCGGCTCGACCGTGGAAGCAAAAGGAACATCACAGTCCGATGGATCGCTAAGAGCGTCGGAAATCGAGGTCAAATCCGGACGCGGCGCAGAGATCGAGGTGAGCGGGATCATCGAGGGATTGCCTGCTCTTGGATTGATAGGCGATTGGAGAGTTGCTGGAAAAACGATTCACGTCACTTTGTCGACGCGAATCGCGTTGGAACATGGCGCGCCCTCGTTGGGATCTCACGTTGAGGTAAAGGGTTCACGCGGCGATGACGGGTCAATCACGGCGACTGAGATCAAGGTGAAAGATGGCGCGGAGCTCGAAGGGGAGATCACCGGCAGAATCGAGAGCCTGCCGGCATCGGGGCTGATCGGTGACTGGAGGGTTGGCGGCAAGACCGTGCACGTCAATGCTTCCACGAGAATCGATCAAGAGCACGGAACGGCTGCGGTCGGGGCCTCGGTCGAAGTCAAAGGGACTTCCCAATCCGACGGCTCGTTGACGGCTGCCGAAATCGAGGTGAAATCAGGCACGGGAGGGGACGCTGGAGCCTTCATTGAAATACATGGCGCCGTTGAAGGCCTGCCTTCATCGGGCCTGATCGGTGATTGGCGCGTAGCGGGTCAGTTGATTCACGTGACTGCCGGCGCCGTCATCAATCAGGAACATAGCAGAGTGAGTCTAGGTGTTATGGTTGAGGTGAAGGGAAGATCACAACCAGATCATTCCATAACCGCAACTCGAATAGAGGTGCAGTCGAGCCCAGGGGATGGATCCGCGACGGAGTTCTTCGGATTGATCGAGCATTTACCCACAAGGGGGCTGACGGGGACCTGGACTATAAGCGGTCGCGCGGTGCAGGTAACCGATAGCACGACAGTTGAACAGGAATCCACTCCGGCGGCCGCTGGCGCGTTTGTTGAAGTGCAAGGCTGGCTTCAGCCAGACGGCGCCGTTCGAGCATCGCGCATCGAGGTCAAGGGAACGATCGAGGACTCAGGCCCGGTCAGCGTCGCTGGCGCGGTGCAGGACCTCCCAGCGTCAGGGTTGCTCGGGGATTGGGTAGTGGACGGCCGAACCATTCACGTGACCGCTTCTACTTCAATCAATGAGGACAGCGCGAGGGCCAGGATTGGATCTCGCGTGAAGATCAAGGGAACGGCGCAGACCGATGGCTCCGTTGCTGCTTCAAAGATAAAGGTGAAGCGTTGAGGCTTGACCGGCAAGGAAGAGGCGTTTGGCCTCTTCCTTGCCGGTATTGAGATGTTGGCGCATTATCCAAAAGGAGTTGAGCACAATGAAATGCCCCGGGTTCGAACAACTCATAGATTACCTCGACGCCCGACTCGAGAGCGGACGCGCCGGAGTCGTTGCGGCGCATCTGGCGGCCGGCTGCGATCAGTGTTCGAAGGACCGCCGGTGGTACGAGCAAGTTCGCTCCATCGCGGCGTCGGATTCTGCGTATGAACCACCCGCCTGGGTTTTGAAGCGAGCAATCAGAGCGTTCGACGAACGGCCAGTTCAACCGAAGACATCTCACTTCGGCCGCCTCGTTGCATCGTTGTTATTCGACAGTTTCGCTCGGCCTTCAATAGCCGGAGTTCGGTCGACCGAGACCGCGCATAGGCAACTGCTCTACGAAGCGGGCGATTACAGCATCGATGTTCAAGTTAGCTGGCAGGATCAGGCAAGAGGGGGCCTGTGCGGCCAGATTCTAAGAAAAGGTGATATCGGATTTCAATCCGTGTCCGGCGTAACCCTGACACTAACTCGAAAGGGCCGCTCGCCGCTCTTGTCCGGAGTAAATGATTTCGGCGAGTTTGTACTGAATGACATACCTGTCGGCGACTATGAACTTGAAGTCGTGACAAGCGAAGGCAAGATCTGCGTAACTGGGTTGCCCGTCAAGCTGAATTGAATCGGAATCCCTGGCTTAGTCAAGGCGAGCAGAGCAAACCGCTGCCAACTACATTGGAAAAAGCATAAGGCGGAAGAACGAAACAGTGAGCGCAGAGCTGGCAAAAACTTTGCTGAGAGCGAAGGGCATCGAGAGCTTCTGGCGGAGACATGGAGGCGAGCGCAAAGTCTCGACTCTGACCGCGCTCAAGGCGGAGATTGATCGCTTGATACGGGTCGATCTTGGAGCGGCAACCCGGCTTGCGGATCGTATCGAAGCGCTCGCTCAATTGGCCGGCGATCCGGTTTCCAGTGGGTTCGCCGCGGCCTGCCGAGCCCGGGTGCTGCACTTCACAGGGCGGTATGCGGACGCAAACGCCAAATACGTGACGGCGTTGAAGGCGCTCAAAGGAGCCAAGCTAAAGGTCGAAGCGGCGGCTCTCCAGCGTCAACAGGTGGACGCTCTCGCCCAGATGGGACGTTATCGCGACGCCCTCGATGCAGCAAAGAGCGCGCGCCGTCTTTTGGCTCCGGGCGATTCATTACAGCATGCGCAACTCG
This sequence comes from Blastocatellia bacterium, assembly GCA_023265195.1. Classification (GTDB taxonomy): domain Bacteria; phylum Acidobacteriota; class Blastocatellia; order UBA7656; family UBA7656; genus QHVH01. The sequence goes on from JAHFUG010000024.1 coordinate 20,710, forward strand.
AAACCAACATCGGGAATGTCTACTATAGGCTCGATCGGTACAAAGAGGCTTTCAAGCATTATGAGCGCGCTAAATCGCTGCTTCCCGCGCGAGCCGACCGGACGATGCGGGCCCTGATCGACTTCAGCTTATCGCACGTGTTTTTCGAGCTGGATAAGCCTGAAGAGTCTCTTGCTCTGCTCAAGTCAGCGGAACGCGAGTATCGGAAAGCCGGTCAAACTCTTTTTTCCGAGCAAGCTAGCAGGGAAATCGCCTACATTCAGTTCCTTCGCGGTAACTACAACACCGCGCTCGCCGGCTATTATCAGACCAGGGACCGTCTGAAGGAGATGGGCAGCGATCAGCTTGTCGCGTGGTGCGATCAGGAGATAGCCGAAATACTCTTGGCGCTGAACTCATTTGATGACGCCACGGATTGCGCGAGCAGCGCCAGATCCCGCTTCAAGAAGCTGGGCATGCCGTACGAATCGGCCCAGGCTCTCCTTATCAAAGGGCTCGCGGCGCTAGGCCAGCGTAAGTTCGCCCAGTCACAAAAGGATCTACGCCAAGCCAGAGCTGACTTTGAGCGGATCAATAACCGTAACCTGATCGCGCTAACCGATTCATATCTGGCGGAACTCGCGATCAGACGCGGCGACGGTAATACGGCGGCTAAACACGCCGCGGCTGCGTCGAAAGTGTTCCGCAGCCAAAAGCTGTCCACCAGGTTGGCGAATTCGCGTTTATTGTCGGCTCGCGCCGCTTATCAGATCGGCTCGAGATCGAGCGCCATTTCTTTTGCGCGCTCCGCGCTCCGAGGTGTTGAGGGCCTGTTCGCGCCGCGGATAGCCTACCAGTCCCATCATCTTATCGGCAGGGTTCACCGCGATTCGGGTCGTCACCAGCAGGCCCTTGAAAGCCTGAGGCGCGCCGTGGTCACGGTAGAGAGAATGCGAGGCGGCGTCGGCGCGGAAGAGTTCAAGGCTTCATTCCTTTCCGACAAAATCGAAGTCTACGAAGACGCCATATCAGCTTGCCTTGAAAACGGGAGCCGCAAACTGATTGACGAGGCGTTTCGTCTTGTTGAATCGTCCAAGTCTCGGGCCCTTGCCGATCTTCTCGCCCGCTATGTGCGCGGCGGGGGTAGAGGAGACGGCGGCGGCGGCGCTCCTAACGCTCAGGTGCGCAAACAGCTTTCCGGGCTGATAGAAAAACTCAATTGGTATAGCTCACAGGCGGGGCTCGAAGACGAAAAGCACGGCGAGCAACGCGGCGCCGGCGTGGCCCCCGGTTATCGGCGGGCAGCGGCCCGTTGCGAGCGCCAGATCGGCAGGCTGTTCAGACGATTGGAAGCCGAGGACTCGGCGTTCGCCGAAGTCCAGTTGATGAGGCCGGCGCGGTCGTCGGAACTTCGCCGCTCGCTCGCCGATGACGAGACCGCCATCGAATACTTCGCGACCGGAGATCAGTTGTCCGCGTTTGTAGCTTCCCCGAAAGGCCTCGCGGTAAGCCGCGCCATTGCCTCGAACAAAGAGGTCGAGCAGACACTTTCGGCGTTGCGATTCCATCTCGAGAAGTTCAATTACGGCTCGGCCTATGTGGACGCTCATTTCTGGCAGTTGAAGCGCAACTCGGACGAGCATCTCGCCAAGCTGTACGAGATGGTCTTCGCGCCACTGGAAGCGCAGATCAAGGGAACCCGGCTCGTCATCATTCCGCATGGCCCGCTACACTATGCCCCTTTTCAGGCGTTGCGAGATGATTCGGGCTATCTGATCGACCGCTTCGAGATATCCTATGCTCCCAGCGCGGCAGTGTTGAAGCTTAGCCGTCAGGCGCGGACCGGAAACCCCGGCGGCGAAATGGTAGCCCTTGGCGTTGCCGAGAACGAAACGCCGGGTATAGACGACGAGATCAGCGCGCTCAAGGGAATCTTCCCCGGAGCAATAACGTTTTCCGGGAGTGGAGCCACTCGCCAGAATCTGCTGAAGTACGCGCCGCGCGCCAGGTTCCTTCATTTGGCCTCGCATGGTTACTTCAGGCGGGACAATCCGATGTTCTCGTTCCTGAAGCTGGCGGACTCGAATCTGAACTTCTACAGTCTGCTGGACCTCAAGTTGAACGCGGAGTTGGTGACGCTTTCAGCGTGCCATACAGGCGTCAACATGGTGTTTCCCGGTGATGAATTGCATGGTCTGATGAGAGGATTCTTGTACGTCGGAGCGCCGTCGCTGCTGGCTAGCTTATGGGCAGTCGGCGACCGTTCGACGACTGAGATGATGAGCGAGATGTACTCGCTGATTAACAGTGGCGTTTCAAAGCGAACCGCCCTGAGGAGAGCCCAATTGACTGTTAGAGCTCAGTATGGCCACCCATATTACTGGGCGCCGTTCGTGTTGATGGGTAATCCTGACTAACTGAGCTTGGGATGTACGGATTTTGAAAAAAAAGAAAACGCATCTGGTATAATCGCGGGGCTGAATTCGGGACGGATCCGGCTACCGCAAAATCAGACGCGTTCAAATGCCGCCTGGAGGTCCAGATTCATGAATCGCAAGAGGCTCCTTCCATTACTTCTTGTCTTTCTCAGCGTTGCGTCGCTTGCGTCGCTGCGCACGACAAAGGCTTACCAATCGCCTGATCCCGAGGATGAGTTTATCAAGGGAGAGGTCGTAGTTGAGATCGCGGGCGGCGCCTCGATCGACAACATAAACGACCGTAACAAGACAACCACGATCAAGCGAATCTACGGCACCAACTTCTACCGCCTCAAGATTCCAGATGGAAGAAGCGAGAAGAAGTGGAGGAAGCGGCTAGCCAAGGATCCGGAAGTCGTGAGCGCCTCTTTGAACGTGTTCACCTCGTTCGGGAGATCAACGCAGAGTTTCCCGAATAATCATGCGGAGACCGGCCGAAGCCAGACCGAGTACCTTTCGCAGAATTTCACTTCGTTGATCAAGCTTGACCAGGTTTTTGCCCGGTCTCGCGGACGCAACGTGGTTGTCGCGGTGATCGATACCGGGGTTGACCGGACGCACCCGGCTGTCGCGTCGCACCTGTGGCGGGACGAGCGTCCCAATCGCGATATCGGTGGTGACGGAATTGATAACGATAATGACGGTTTGATTGATGACGCGAATGGTTGGAATTTTGTGGACAACAACAACGATCTGACCGACCAGCCTGGAGATCCCGCGACGACCGTCGCCGGCCACGGCACATTCATAGCCGGACTGATCGCGATGATGGCGCCGGAGTGCAGGATACTGCCCATAAGAGCTTTCAATAAAGAAGGCGTAGCCGACGCGTTCACTGTCGCGACCGCCATCAAGTATGCGGCCGATCATGGCGCGAACGTCATAAATCTGAGCTTCGGCTCCAGCCAGGAGTCGGGCGTGCTGGCGGACGCCGTTTCCGATGCGCGCGACCGAGGGCTTCTCCTCGTGGCGGCCGTGGGGAACGAGAACACCGACAGGGATCCTCAAGTACCCGCGCGGCTCAGCGATGTGATGGGTATCGCCGCGATCGACATCACCGGAGAGAAGGCTTCCTTCTCGAACTTCGGAAGCGAGGTCTCGGTAGATGCGTTTGGAGTTGGCCTGGTGAGCGCTTATCCAGGCGGGGGCTACGCAAAGTGGAGCGGGACGTCTTTTTCCGCGCCGTTGGCGGCCGCCGAAGCCGCGCTCGTTATCTCATCCGCGCCTAGAGGAAATACGAAGAAGACGATCGAGGACACATCGGTCAGCATCGACCAGTTGTCCTTTAACCGGCCGTTCTCCGGAAAGCTGGGCAAGGGTAGGATTGACCCTCTCAACGCGCTCAACAGCCTGCTGGGACCGGGCCCGGAAAACACGCCGACGGGCACTTACGCAAGCATCGTCTTGCTCCCCGGGGAGGGCGAGCTTCACGCGCACGGCCAAGCCGGTTTCTCGATAAACGGAACTCTCCAGAAGATGCAAATCGAGTGCGAAGAGCTTGCCGTTCGTGACCAGTACTCCGTGTTCGTCAACGGCAGCCCGATAGCCGGCGCGACAACGACAAAAAGGACGACGACGACTAACTTCGGCTACTTCGAAGTCGAGTTTTCATCGGTTCCCGACGCTACGACTCTGCCGTTGCCGGCTGAGCTTCTTCCCGTGACGCTGATAAGACGCGTCGAAATTCGCGATTCCCTAAATCACATCGTATTGTATGGCGATTTCCGGCCGGTCATCAACGGCTCAGGGCCCAGCGGACAATCGTTCCAGAAGGAAACTCGCCTTGCGCCAACAGGGCTATTGCCACAGGCCGCCGGGAAGGCCGGGATAGAAGTCGACTCTCAACGAGAAACGTTGACGGTTCAGGCTCAAGGGCTTCCCATCGGAGTCGTTGTAGTGGCAGTTGACGGCTACACCCAAAGCTATGACGTGCCGAGCTACGGTTTCTTCAAGCTGGAAATGACCAGCGACGCGTCTAGCGGTCTCCAGCTTCCACAAGTACTGCGGCCCGTCACTAACATCAAGCATGTCGAGATACGCACGACCACGGGGCAACTGCTTCTGCAGGGTGACTTCCAGCCGGGCGGCGACGATATTGGCGGCGGCCACGGCGGAGGCTCCGACGGTGGCGGTGATGGCGGCGGTTCCAGCTACGACTTCCAGGGCGTTATTCAATCACTCCCGCTGGGTTCGTTAGTAGGGGATTGGCTGGTCGCGGGACGAACAGTTCACGTCGGCTCCAGCACACGCGTGAAAGAAGACAAGGGACCAGCCGCCGTTGGGGCGCTGGTTGAAGTCAAGGGAGTACTCAATCAGGATGGTTCGGTTACCGCTTCTGATGTGGAGACGAAGTCCTCCTCGGGAGGAGGCGGTGGTTCGACGGAGTTTGAATTCGAGGGAATCGTTCAACTGCTTCCAGCCGGCGGCCTCCTTGGAAACTGGAGCGTAAGCGGAACGGTGGTTCGCGTCAGCGGTTCTACTCGGATCAAAGTGGATAAGGGCCCAATCATCCTCGGCGCGCCCGTGAAAATCAAAGGAACGCGAAATCCTGATGGCTCTGTTACCGCCGTCGAAGCCGAACGGAAGGAATAATTCGGTCTCACGGCGATGCCTCACAAGCGCGCCTCTAACATTGTCCAGCCTAAACGCGTTTTAACGGGGACGGCGGCGCGCTCGCAAGTAGACTCGGACGTCGTCGGGCCTTGGATTAACGATGTACACCGACACGCGGCCGTCAGGCAGAGTCTCGATGGTGGCCGGTGACGCCAAGGCCGTTAAATACCAACCAGCGGGTAAGACCACCGTGTTGCGCAATCGGCCGAACGTTCGATCCCATACCAGTTCATCGCCCTCGATGTAATAGCTCTTCGCGTCTTGATAAGTTTCCTTCAACCTGATCCTGTTTGTTGTTCCGTTCATGAGCGGACGGCCCAGGTGAGTTACAACCACTTCGCTGTCGTCCTTCGCGTCATCAACGGCGATCTTCCGGTCACGCGCTTGCTTCCCCGTCACGATTTCCCATTTGAGATTCTCGCCGCTATCGAGATCGACGCTTTCGGGATCGGTTACATGGCTCCCGGCTCGAACAACGTTGAGGTAATACTTCTCGCCCGGCTTGCGAACGGTGTAATCGTGGGTGATTCGAAACGCGTGCGATTCCGGCGCCTGTAGCTCGTAGAGTATCTCGCGATCTTGATACGCGCGTTCGGCCATGGACGGCGACTGACTCATCACTCGGTTATTCGCGGCGCCCGGAATCAACAAGGCGACAACCCCGCACCAACAAACGCCTGCTCTCAACCATGACGCTACCGCGATGTTTGAGCCTTTCATCGTGAGCCCTCCGGTTTCTTTCCGTTAGCGGGAAGGCGCCGCGCTTTGATGGTCACTTCAAGAGCGCCGCCGCTTCCCGGATTCACAAACGCCAGTTTGATTCGCCCGTCTGGTTGGCTCAATACCTGGGCCGCGACCGAACACGAGACGATTTCATATCCCTCGGGCAGCACTACGCTGTTACGCGGGATTGATAACGAGCGTTTGAAGACTATCAAGCCGCCTTCCTCGTAATAGCTCTTCGCGTCTTTGTAGGTCTTGACGATCGCGATTCGGTACTCGCCTCTCGGCGGCGTTGGATGGGCGAGGTGCACCTTTATGTACTTGCCCGCCGCGTTAAAGCGTTCGCCGGCTATCGAAGGATTAGACTCGTTTGCCTGGGCCGTCTGGGCCTGCGATCCCGTCACGACTTCAAACTTGAGCGGCTGGCCCGTAGCCAGGTCGGTCACCGACTCATCCGAAGCCTCGCTGCCTTCGCGAATGGGGTTGAAAAAGAAGCGGGCGCCCGGCCTTGTTTCGGTGACCTCGTAGTAGATCTTGAATTGATGGCTCTCGGGCGCGAGCAACTCGTAGCGAGTGTAGGTGTCACCCGATATGTATTGACCGATTGCGTCGAACGCGTTTCCGGCGCAAAC
>JAHFUG010000024.1:27233-29988 GCA_023265195.1 Blastocatellia bacterium
GTTCGAACGTCGCCGTGTCAATTATGACCGCGGCAGGACGGCCTCGTTGACTAACGATCACCGGGCCATCATTCAGGCTGCCCAATGACCTTCGCCGCGTTTCGCTGAAGATCCGTCACCGTCACTTGCTTGATCATGCGCGCCTCGTTCCTATGTCACACCCGCCACGCTTTTGGGGGTATTACGGCTACCTCTTTATTCCCAGCTTGCCTTGCGTTTCGTCGATGCTGTAATCCAACCAGCCTCGCTCGTTGCTGTTCCGGCAGCGGTCGCGCAAGAACTCGAGCGCCTTCAGCCGTACTTCAAGCGCCGCGCGATGACTTGAATCAACCACCAGCGCCACGTCCGTTAGCCGCAACGCCTCCGCCGCGTCGCCCGATGCGAGCCGTTCCGCGGCGCGCCTGGCGACGGCGTCCGGCCCCCCGGCAAGCTTGACCACGTCGGGATAAATCGAAGCCACCGGCGTTTCGTACATCGTCGCCGGGTTCAAGTCGAACCACCCAACGTAGCCTTCGTAAATTCCTCGAATCGACCACGACAGCTTGCCGTAGCTTTCGCCGACGTCGAGCGCTGCGGGCAGCTTGATCTCACGCATAAGAGTGAAGACGTCCTTGCCGGCGTTCATGCCTTTGACCGTTTCGTCGTGGACGTATTGAATCGCGTCGCGGTATCGAGCCAACTGACGGGTGACCTCGGCGTTCCCTTGAACCGGCATTCCGTGACTCGGAAGAACGAGCTCCGGCTTGAGCGCGAGCACCTTGTTCAGCGAGTTGACATAGTCGAGCGCCCACCGAGGCGTGGTGCCGCGAAGAGTGTAGATATTCGGGAAAGACGTATAGAAGTTGTCTCCGGTGAAAGCCGCCTTGTACTTTGGAATCCACACAGTCAAGTGATCGGGTGTCTCGCCCGGCGTGTGAAAAATCTCGAACTTCACGCCACCCAGCTCAAACTCGTATTTGTCATCGAATAAAATCGTCGGCTCGATCTTAGCCCCATAATTGCCCGCCCACGCTCCTGGCTCCGGGATCCTCAGCGAAAACTGAGCGGCGTTTCGGCGCGCATAAAACCCCGCGAGCCGGGCCTGATAATTCTGGAACTCGACGTGCTGCCGCTGGGCTATGATCCGAGCGCCAGGCTGCTTCCAAACGGAGAGGCCGCCGATGTGATCGCCGTGAGCGTGGGTCAGGATTATGTACTTGATTGGGCCGGCGTTCTCGGCTTGAAGCAATTGCTTATGCCGCGCGGCGTTAAATGGCATCGACGTGTCGATGATGACGTTGCCTTCACTGGTGGCGACCATGAAGGTGTTGCCGAATCCGATCGCCTGATAGATTGCTTCGTTGATCTTCAGCGCCTTTTTCTGGTCTTGTCCGACCCGAACCAGAGTTGAGGGCTTATCAGGCATGGCTTCCTGCTGAGCCATGCCTCCCACGATCAACGGGAGGATCACCAGTCCGATACCGGCTGATTGCCTAAATAACCGCATAGTCGTTCCCTCTCCCGCGCTAAAATGTCCAGGCTGGCGTAGCGCTATTTACCCACCTGTGCGCCAGTCTGTCAATCAACATAAGCAGCGTGACAAAGATGCAGTCATGCCTCAAGCAAGTATTGCCGGACTGAACCGTTTCATTGCAACCTCGCGCTCTGAGCCTCATAATGGCGGCATTGATCAAGCAATCGAGGAGATCCGTTCATGACCGCGAAGACGTTGCCACAGGTCCGGAAATCCAGCCGTGGGAGGGTTGATCTCTCCAGAGAACGAGAATGGGTAATTGAGCACGGCCGCGACTATGCCGGTCACTGGGTAATAATCCTGGCAAGCGGCCGGCTCATTGGCCACACGGTGAACGGTCGTGAAGTTGCCGCAATCGTCGAGAGAGCGCGTGCTGAAGGAGTCCTCGCTCCATACGTCAAGTTTCCGCATGATACAACGGACACAATTTGGATGGGATGGCTATGACGGCTTTTTCGCTGAGTTGTGAAGATAGAAACTGTTTACCGCTATCTCGAACACACGTATTCTGAACCACACTTGTTGCCCCTCGTCCCAAGTACTTCAAAACGCATTTGCTCGGCGCGACGTTAATGTGCTAAACGTTTCGGCTTTCGAGGGAACTCCTGAGAGGTTGGTCGCGCAAGCCTGGTGCGTAGTGACGGAATAAAGTGTCCAACCGCGAGACGGGCACGGCAGGTATTTCAGCGCCGATCGAGGCCCATATCGCGAGGCAAAAAAGAGGGGCGGGCAAGGAGACTCGGCGGTACATTCGATCTTTAGGCTCGAACTGAAAACGGAAGCGATTGTCTTACGATCTTCGTGAGACAATATCCGGCAACCGCATAAACGCGAGGCGAGTCGCTATATGACGAAGACTTATGCGGCTCAGCGGCTTGGTAATCTTCAAGAGTCGTTGATTCGCTCCATTACTCGATACGGCGTGGAGAAAGGGGCGGTTTTACTCGCCCAGGGCTTTCCGGATTTCGACCCGCCCGAAGAAGTGATCGCCGCCGCCGAGCGGGCGCTCCGCCAGGGGTTGAATCAGTATGCGATGACGTGGGGCTCGCCCGCTCTTAGAAAGGCCATCGCGGACAAGTGCTGGCGATTCTATCGACAGAGAGTCGATCCCGATCGACAGGTTACCGTGACGTGCGGCGTAACCGAGGCGATCATTGCGGCCGTGCTAGGCGTCGTTAATCCCGGCGATAGAGTGATCGTTTTGGAGCCGGCGCACGAGCAGTTTCACCCGAGCATTGTATT
>JAHFUG010000197.1:0-9901 GCA_023265195.1 Blastocatellia bacterium
GGCGCGCCTCGTCGTGTAGGTTGGGTATGAACGATCCACTAACTGCAGCGCTTGGATCAGACCGACTATTCATGTAATCTACGCGTGATGAAGCCATCACCATTCAAAGCCGGCCTTATCCAGATGGCGGTGTCCAGTAACCCGGATGAGAACCTCGCCAATGCCGCCGCGCGAGTCAAAGAAGCCGCCCGATTAGGAGCCGCCGTCATTTGTTTACCCGAGCTGTTCCGGACGCGGTACTTCTGTCAGCGGGAAGACGCTTCGCTCTTCGATCTGGCTGAAGCCGTGCCTGGACCTACCACCGCCGCCTTGAGCAAAATAGCTTCGGAAGAAGGCGTCGTTGTGATTGCGCCTGTTTTCGAAAAGCGAGCCGCCGGCTTGTATCACAACAGCGCCGCGGTCATCGGCTCCGAGGGAATTCTGGGTCTCTACCGCAAGATGCACATACCCGACGATCCTGCTTACTACGAAAAATTCTACTTCACACCGGGCGATCTTGGGTTCAAAGCGTTCAAGACCGGCTTTGGCTCGATCGGGGCCTTGATATGCTGGGATCAATGGTATCCCGAAGCCGCGAGACTGACGGCCTTGCGAGGCGCGGACGTCATCTTCTATCCAACAGCTATCGGATGGCATCCGCATGAAAAGGCCGAGTTCGGAACCGATCAGAGGTCGGCATGGCGGACCATTCAACGAAGTCATGCGATCGCCAACGGCGTTTATGTCGCCTCGGTTAACAGAGTCGGCCACGAACGTCCTTCAAGCGACTCAGCGGGAATCGAGTTCTGGGGTTCCTCATTTGTAAGCGATCCTTTCGGCGTCGTCATCGCCGAAGCTTCCGCTGACACCGAAGAGATACTGATCGCCGAGGTCGATCCGAGCCGCATCGAAGAGGTTCGCCGCAACTGGCCTTTTCTTCGCGACCGGCGCGTCGATGCATACGGCGGAATCGAAAGCCGATTTCTGGACCAGGACTAGATGAACAAACCGACAGAGGAGCCGCGAAGCGTCCCCGCGTCGCTCGGATTTCGAATGCCGGCCGAATGGGAGCGTCACGAAGCTACGTGGATCGCATGGCCGCACAACCGAACCGATTGGCCCGGCAAGTTCTCGCCCATTCATTGGGTCTATGCCGAAATAGTTCGCAAGCTCGCGCCCGGCGAGATAGTCCGGGTGCTCGTCAACTCTCCGGCTCATCAGGAGCACGCCGCGCGATTCATGGAGCGGGCGGGCGTCGATTCATCCCGCATCGAATTCTTCGGTTTCAAAACGAACAGAGGATGGACTCGGGATTCTGGGCCCATCTTCGTCAGCCGAATGGCCCGCCGCCAGGAAGTGGCTATCGTCAGATTTCAATTCAACGCGTGGGCCAAGTACAAAGACTGGAATAAGGATCAACGCATTCCCGATCTGGCCGCGCAACGGTTGGGCTGCGCCCTCTTCAAGGCGAAAGTTAACGGACACCCCGTAGTTCTGGAGGGTGGGAGTATCGACGTCAACGGCCGAGGCACATTGCTCACCACGGAAGAATGCCTTTTGGACTCGATCACGCAGGTTCGGAATCCTGGCGTTGGCGGCAGGGATATGGAGCGGGTCTTCAAGGAGTTTCTCGGCGTTACGAACGTCTTGTGGCTGGGCCGAGGTATCGCCGGCGACGACACGCACGGCCACGTCGACGATGTTTGCAGATTCGTGCGCAATCAAACCGTCGTGCTTTGCAGGGAGAAAGAATCACACGACGAGAACTACAGACCGCTGGAAGAGAACCGCGAAAGGCTTCAAGGCATGAGGCTTGAAGACGGAACGAGACTGGACGTAGTTTCTCTACCCATGCCCGCGCCGCTTTACTTTGATGGGCGGCGCCTTCCGGCAAGCTACGCGAACTTCTATGTGGCTAATGGCGTGGTGCTGGTCCCAACTTTCAATGACCCGAACGACCGGATCGCTCTTGGAGTACTTAGCGAGCTTTTCACGAACCGCGAGGTAGTAGGAATCCATTCAGTCGATCTTGTGTGGGGGCTGGGTACAATTCACTGTTTGACGCAACAACAGCCGGGAGGAGACGGGCCTTAGAGACAGGTTTCGGAACGCCCACGCCGCGCCTCTCTACAGACAGGTCATGCTAACTCGAACATCACACTCCAGAGGAGTGCAATGTTTGGAGTTTGGCCGTTTTAGGAAAGACCAAATCCAAATGCCGCGTTCGACTTCAGCCAAATCACAGGTCGGGAAGAGGGATTTATCCCCGCTCATCCCCTCGCGCCCGGCTGAGTGAAAGCCGAAGAGCGGGGATAAATCCCTCTTCCCAACCTGTGATTTTTTGATGTTTGGCGGACCAACTAATTGCTTACGGTCAAAAGCACAACCCCAAATGGCCAAACTCCAGACAGGCACTCCGGAGCAGTGGAATGTTTATTCTATGGATACGCATCACTGCCAGCCCGGCAGGGTGCGATGCCCGCGGCCCGTCGGTTCGTGTTGTTCCAGCGAGTGACCGGCTTGGCGCTTCGGCGGGGGCGCCAGCCGTCCGATCCGCTTCTATAAACATGCAACTCCTAGCGGAGTTGGGAAGGCGCCGCCAAGTCACTGTTCGAGAATTTTCTTGTAACCGCCAAAAACTTTCTCATGTCTTAGCAGCCAGGCGGGCGAGCTCGCGGCCGTGCTTCCACTGGCGCGGACGCGAACACGCCCCGCCAGATAAAATTCGTACTCCAGACAAGGGATGAGCCGAATAGACGGGATTGATTGCGATAGTCAGTCGCCCTGTGTATTCTGTGTGTCCCTGCATTCCATTTTCCCGTTTTCCGGGTGTGAAAACTTTATCCGATGGAGGAGACCATGAATCGAGGACGCTTGCTTGCGACCTGCAAGGCGTGCGCGCTAACCGCGGTCTTCGCGCTGTTTGCTTCGACCCTGACGACAATCGGAGCCACTCCGCAAAGAAACGCGAAACCCAAGGCAGCCGCCCAACAGACCGAAGACGAGGGCTATACCAAGAAGATCAAAGAGTACACAACCGAACCGTTCTTCTTGACTGAACTGGTCAACCACCTGCCCGCATCGGACAAAGTCCCCTCCCCCGAAAAGGTGCTGGGCTACATCGTCGGCACACCCAACAAGCTCACTTACACGAAAGACTTGTATCGGTATTACCGCGAACTCGAGAAAGCGACCTCGCGGGTCCGATGCTTCACCGCTCCGGAGCGATCCGAAGACGGCAAAGAGCAAATGCTGGTCGTCGTCTCCGACGAAGCTAACGTCGCCAAGCTCGACCGTTACAAAGAGATCACCGCCAAGCTCGCCGACCCACGCAAGATCAACGACGCCGAGGCCCAACAGTTGATCGGAGAGGGAAAGGCCCTCTATTGGGCTTCCGGTTCCATTCATTCCCCCGAGACCGGCTCGCCAGAGATGTTGATGGAGCTTGCTTATAGGCTGGCGGTCGAGGACTCTCCCGTCATCGAAGCCATTCGCAAGAACGTCATCGTTATGATCACCCCCGCCCTCGAAGTCGATGGCCGCGACCGCGCCGTCGATCAATACAACTACCGCAAAGCGAATCCAGGCAAAGCGGCGCCGCCGCTGCTGTACTGGGGCAAGTACGTAGCTCACGACAACAATCGCGACGGGCTGGGAATGGCTCTCGCGCTGACTCGAAACATGATGAAGACGTTTCTCGATTATCATCCCGCGGTGCTGCACGATCTTCACGAATCGGTCCCATTCCTGTACACATCAACGGGCACCGGACCTTATAACGCGTGGCTGGATCCGATAGTCATCGACGAATGGCACGTGCTCGCCTATCACGAAATCGAAGAGATGACCAAACGCGGAGTGCCCGGCGTATGGACTCACGGATTCTATGACGGCTGGGCCCCGAATTACATGTTCTACGTCGCGAACGGCCACAACTCGATCGGGCGCTTTTATGAAACGTACGGCGGGACCGGGGCCGACACCAGCGAACGCAACGTAGGCCCGCAGTCTCAACGCGACTGGTTCCGGCCTAATCCGCCGTTGGCCCGGGTGAAGTGGTCGATCCGCAACAATATCAACCTGCAGCAGTCGGCGATCCTGTTCGCGATGAACTATGTCGCCAATAACAAAGACCGGTTCTTGAACAATTTTTATTTGAAGAGCAAGCGCTCGATCGCCAAGGCGGCGAACGAAGGCCCCGCCGCGTGGGTTATTCCCGGCGACACGCCTCGTCCGGTTGAAGCCGCCGACACCGTCAACTTGCTTCGGTTGATGGGGGTCGAAGTCAACACGGCCACCAAGGAATTCACCGCGAAAGATCAGAAGTTCCCGGCTGGTTCCTACATAATTCGAATGGATCAGCCTTATTCGCGAATGGCCGATATGCTGATGGACACTCAGTATTACAACGTGAACGATCCACGGCCTTATGACGACACCGGATGGACGCTCGGCGCGTTGCGCAACGTGAAGACCGTCCGCGTTACCGACAAGAGCGTGCTCGAGGCGCCGATGGTCATGCTGACGAGCGACGCCAAAGTGAAAGGCAAGATCGAAGGCGCGGCGGCGGCCGGATACGTGATCAACCACAACACCGATAACACGCTTGCCACGCTTCGGTTCAAGCTCAAAGACGTCAAGATCGCCGCGGCCGAAGATTCGTTCAAGATCGGTGAAAGCCAATTCAGCGCCGGCTCGTTCATTATCAAGAGGGACGGGAATCCTCAGGACTTGAAAGAGCGTCTGGACGCGGCCGTTACCGACCTGGGATTGAACGCGCTGGCCGTCGATAAGCTGCCCGAGGTCAAGACTCACGACCTGGCCGTTCCGCGAATCGCGATCGTTCACACTTGGACCAACACTCAGAACGAGGGCTGGTTCAGAATCGAATTCGACCGCTTTCAGATTCCCTACACCTACATCTCGGATCACGAGATACGCGAGACGCTTAACCTCCGCGAGAAGTACGACGTCATCATCTTCCCGCCTGTAGGAGGCTCGGCTCAGACCATAGTGAACGGAACGCCGAAACGCGGCGATCCGATTCCGTGGCAGAAGTCCGACATAACGCCTAACTTTGGATTGTCACCGGATCAAACGGCTGACATGCGCGGCGGCATGGAACTCAGAGGCGTCGTCAACCTTCAGAGGTTTATCGAAGAAGGCGGGCTCTTCGTTTCGATAGGCGGCGTGTCGGCTATTCCTATCGAATACGGTCTCACCACCGGAGTAAGCATCGTCGACAGCCGCCAACTGCAAGCGCGCGGCTCGGTGTACAACGCTTCGTTCGCGGATCGCAAGAGCCCGATCGCATACGGCTACGGTGATTCGCTACAGGTCTACTTCAATCAAGCTCCGCTCTTGCAAGTAGCGGCGGGTGGAGGCGGCGGCTTTGGCGGAGGTGGAGGCGGTGGTGGAGGAGCCGGCGGTGGCGGGGGAGCCGCGGGTCCGCGTCCATCAGGGCGCGGCACATTGAGCGATCCCGACGTCATTCAAGCAATGCCTCGCGCGACCTTAACGCAGCCGGCGCCGGCTAATCGGGGAGGCGACGATGGAATGCCTGAAGAAGTTCGGCAGCAGTTAGGCCCGTTGGTGGTTCCGCCTAACATGCGGCCTCGAGTCGTGCTTCGATTCGTGACCGATGAAAAGAATCTGCTGGTGAGCGGCATGCTGGCCGGAGGAAACGAACTCGCCGGTAAACCGGCGGTGCTCGATGTCCCGGTAGGCCGAGGCCACGTTGTGATGTTCGCGGCGAACCCGATGTGGCGGCATCAAACTCAAGGCAGTTTCTTCCTGTTGTTCAACGCGGCTCTGAACTACAACAACCTAGGGGCCGGAAGACCCGAACCTCCCGCGCGTGGTCAACAACCGGGAGGCGGCGACGATCAATGAAGGGTTGAGCGTGAAGGTTCGCAGGCTCGACTTCAGGCGCAGCCGCACATCGTGGCGCAAGGTTTGGAGTGCGGCGACTTGTCGCCGCTTCGGTATTGGAGTTTGGCATTTTTGGGCTGAGACTCTTGGCGGGAAGAAACCGGTTTTTCTAGCCAAACATGAAAAACATCACAGGTCGGGAAGAGGGATTTATCCCCGCTCCTCTTCGTGCTGCATGTTTGAGTGAACCCTTAACGAGGAGCGGGGATAAATCCCTCTTCCCGACCTGTGATTTTTTTCATGTTTGGCGAACCCAACCAGTTTCTCCCTGACAAGGCGCAACCTAAAATGGCCAAACTCCAGAGGGGCGGCAAAAAGTCGGCGGGACGAAGTTCGGAGCGCTCGGGCCGAAACCATTCAAGGCGAGGACGCTCTTCGCCGCATGCGTGAATCCGTTCGCCGGTGAGATACGAGATCCACGCGGAAGCACTTGAAGAGTACGAGCAAGCGGCCCTCTGGTGCTCAGAGGATCGCCTGGAGCAGGGCCTGCGTTTCATCGATGCTCGACCCCGTTCAATTTGTGCGCGTATGGAGCAGACAGACTAAAGTCCGCGGTACATCGGTCGCCAGGAGGACACGATGCGGCACGAGATTACAACCGTCGATGAATACATTGCTGCGGCGCCGCCAGAGCGCCAGGCGACCTTGAGGCGGCTTCGTTCGTTGATTCGCTCGACGGTTCCGGAAGCGAATGAAAGGATCGAATACGGCATGCCGAGCTACGAATACCACGGGTTGTTCTGTGGATTCGCCGCACAGAAGCGGTATTTCAGTTTTTATGTGCTGCACGGCGCGGCTGTGGACGCGCATCGGTGATTGGATGTTGGTAAAGGTTGCTTACGCTTCAAACGCGATGAGCAGTTGCCTGACGAGACGGTGCGAGCGCTGCTGAAGGCGGTCGCGGCGGCTAACCTGCTAGCGCCAAACGATCATTGTTAACCTGCCTGCGAATCGGCGCCTGAGTCTAATCGGAATTGCGAAATGATACCGCCTACTCTTGAGATGTGTGAAACCCACAAATACCCCACACTGCCGAGTAGGGAGCGGCAGATAAGCCCGACTGGTTGACTGGATCAGTTAACCTTGTCGACCGCCCCCCTGATTAAGGGGTCGCGCTCGCCGCGTTGGATTTTCTCCAGCAAGTACTTGGCGAGCCCTTTTGTCGCCTCGTTACCGCTTTCCGCCGCCAACCTCAGCGCTTCTATCGCATCTGGATCTGCAATGCGAGCCAGCCCTGGTATCGCAATTTGGTTCACCCAGGTGTCGCCTATCGCAACGACGCGTTTGAGATAGGGAACGGTAACAGGATCGATTACGTAGCTGAGGGTGACTGCCGCGTCCGCGGATTCGGCGAACGACGATCGCCTTTCTGCCGTTCTTGCTAACCTCTCACACAGATGGCTCAGTGTCGCTAGATCTCGGGGAAGTATCCTTATTCTCACGATACCAGTCATCGGGGTTGTTACCTTCGACCCATCGACTCTTTGAATAGGCGAAGTGAGTCGCATTTGAATCTGGTAGTCACCTGGCTCATCAAAATAATAGAGTTCGCTCAGAAGCAGCGGTTGAGAGAAGACTCTCGACGGCGACACGGAAATTCGGCCATTCGCTCTAAACCCTGCTTCCTCTGGCCACTGAAGCTGTACGATCGACCCGTTCGGCTTGGTCAGCCTCGCGACAAAATGAGTCTTCCGCTCAGTCCCAAGATCGAGGTTGATCCGCTCGGCCAGTCCGTTATTGACCGAAAACTTGACGATGACGGGCTCATGCAGGGTTATGGGAGATGTTGATTCGTATGATATCCTGACGGGCACTGATGCGAGCCCAGCGAAATTCTCGAAACCCATTCCAGCCGACGAGCATATAGCAAGAGCCGCGGCCACTGCTAGCCAGAGATCCATTGTTAGAAATCGCGCTCTAGGTCGACGCATAGAAAGCCCTCCCTCAAGGAAGCGGATTGATGGTCGCGGAACTCCCCGACTTTGTAATGGTGAATTTCCACGAGGCGTTCTTGCTAAGGCTGACTGAACGAACTATCGCCAGAGGACCCAGTATCGTGACGCGCTGGCCGCCATTCGAACATGGGCAACTGTACCAATAAATCTGAGTGGCGGTAAATGATCTGGCGCTATATGGCTTAACAAAAGTGCCTGGAGTGGAGTGATTATCCACGCCAGCGCCGAGTGTCCCGCTGGCCGCACCGACTGTCGGATTGGGAGGGGACAGTGGCGGAAACGGCGGTGGAAACGGTATGTCGCCAGGCGAATATGTAACGGTTTCCCCAACCGTACAGGCCGATAGATCGCGCAGACTCCCGGTACTTGAGTTCCACGCATACTCGAAGTGCAATGTACCGCTGGCTTGGCTCGATACAGAAGTCTGACGAAAATTCACGGGTACGGCGCATGTCTCTGGGGGCGGGCAGCAGAACGGATCTGCGCATGATGGGACGCACACGCCGCCTTCGGGAGTGGCATATAAGCACTCTTCGCAAAGGCCAGGGAGGCAGAAATCGCAATTAGGGAAAATGCCGATTCCATAGCCGCCCCTTTCGGGATCAAAAGATGTAGCGCCACCCGAGATCCGCGCACTTGAATCCCCGCCTTCCGATGCAATCGTCAGCGTTCCGAAGACCGTCCCTTCGGGAATGAAGCTCCCGGTTTCATCAGGAATCCCGGAGAGAACGAGACTTCTTAGGTTAAGAATTCGGCTCCCATTAGCGGGCAGGTCGATAGCCGGCAGGCCGTATGAATGGACGCCAGCCTGCGTCTGATACCACAGGGTCGTCTTTACCCTGACATCGCCACTGCTCGGATTCTGCACGGCGAGTAACGCCACTCGCTCGCCCGAAATATCCCAGTAGGTCGAATCCATGACCGTCGACGGGCGAACGCTTCCCTCGGAATTAATCACAAAGTCCTTCGTTTCGCCGAGGCTGAATACCGTGACGCCAAGATCACCGGGTGACCCTGGATGTCCAACGTCAAGCGCGCAATGAGACATATTCCCCGGCAGGGTTCCCAAACCTACGAAGCTGGACAGATTGACAAGCCGCGTTTGCCGCGGGAGCAGAGGGCTTGTTGGAAGGGATACCTCACGAACTGCCCCTTGCTGACCCACGACATGCGCCTTCAATTGAGGCGCAAGTGTTTCCTCGGTGCAGTTGCTCAATAGAACGTACGCCGTCAATCTCTCCGTCCTCTTGAATCCCAAGTCGGTGTCCGGGGAAAAAAAGACGTCCGCGAAATGCCATTTAGTTTGTCCAGTAGCCGGCCGGTCGTGTTGGGCATTGAAAGCGGAAACAAGGGAGAACCCGGTCTCCGGATTTGCGAGCAAGAGCGCGGGACTTAAGGCATGGGACATACCAGTGTATCGCAACGTTATCGAGCCACGATCCACGTCGCGGAGGTTGTGTTTGCGCATGAGACCCAACAAGCTTACTCGTTTTGTTTCACGCGGTCTGAGCGCGACCTGTTCGCACGCGAACTCGAAATCCCCTGTTGCAATGGAAGGAGAGACCACAATGCTCTGATCACTCAAGTTGAAAAGCGTCAGAGTTCCGTCGGTATCATTGTCAGGCAACCACCAGGCGGCGTGCAAGGTGTTCTCAGTATCGTACCTGTAACCGCCGAGAAGCCCCACATCAAAGATAATGCCGTTGCGATAATTCTCGATGATAGCGTTACCAATAACCTTCCCGGCGGGTCCATCAACTGACTCAACGAAAAGGCCGCCCCACTTGCTTGAGTACCCGGGTGTCTCGACGAAGTTGCTCAAGGCCAAACGGCTTGCGGAGTGGGCTGCCAACTCAATAGGAATCTCTCGCTCCTCTGAACCATCATTTCTCAAGAGAACTACACGCGTCCGAACTGAGTTACGAGGATCCTTGTTTCTAAGGAACAGAGTGGTAGTAAAACCGTCTCCCACGTGCCAGAACGCTCCGTACGTCCGTGATGGACCGGCCGGCTTCGGGGCTAGGTTGCGTTCCGCT
>JAHFUG010000197.1:10001-12743 GCA_023265195.1 Blastocatellia bacterium
GCTCGAATTGCACGACGAAACGCCCTCGGTTACCTTGTGGCCTCAGGCATTTGGGACCACCGTGCAAGAGCTTTACAGCCACGAATTATATACAATGCGTTTTCCTCGTCAAGGCGCTGAGCGCCGTAGCGCCTTGTCAGTGCCCGCAGCGCCTTGTCAGTGGTGTTGCCTCCGGCCAACTGCTCTACTGTCCTTCGTTGATTTCGAACAGGTGTTAGCAGGGTATATTAGCCGTCGGGAGGTAGATCAATGGCGTCAACCAAGGATGAAAGTACCAAGATCATCCAGGAGCAGCCTGATGACATCTCCTTTGATGAGATCCTGCGTGAATTAGCGTTCTCGCGAATGGTCGACAGCAACCACACAACTTTAAGACACTACCCGGGTGCAAGCGCGCGGGCGGCCTAGGTTGCCATTGGAAGTGTGATTCGAACCGTCAATAAGTAGAATCCTAAATACCACGCACGGGCTGAGCCGTCGTTGTTCTCCAGAATCCCCCAACGCAGTTGGGGGATGGTTCAATTCCAACCTGATGGCGGTTGGCTATGAACTCATTAGACCAGCCGGTGAAAACCCTTTGGGAGGGAATCACCGGTACTCACGTTCTGATAGGCCGCATATGAACCATCCCCCAACTCCGTTGGGGGTATTCAAGAAACGGCTTGGCCCCGCGGTCTGTAGCCAGTGAATGAACGCATCCCCCCAACTCCGTTGGGGGTATTCTCGGGTTGCTTCTCTTTTTCTTGGAGCAACACAAGATTAAGACACCACTTGCGCCAGCAATCGTTGTGATAATCGGCTTTCCATGTGGTATCCTTGCCGGCTCATTCGACCCGAGATGGCCGACGGATTCACCTTTGTCCTCTGATCTCGCTCGGGCTATGCCGATGGGCCGCGAAGGAGTTCTGACGGAAGTGCTCGCTCCTTCGATGGAGCTACAACGATTATGCATGAGGCTTTTCGGTAAGGCGATTTTTCCATGATCTACGGCTTGGCTGTGTTAGGGCCTTGACGTAGAGAATCGAGCCAGGCTTCCGCTCCCGCAAGCATTAGCAGCAACCCAGTTTTAAGACCCGCTTTTGCGGTGGTTAAGAGTGCGCCTTTCTCGGCGTACCTGGCATGCGCGCAAGGAGCAAGAATCAAAATGCGAATTACAAGTCGGATCGAAGATCGTACACAAACCACTTCTAAGGAGACATCAGCTAATGAAGATTAAAGGCAAGCTACACCGAGTCACGTCCCTGAGTTCGTTCGTCGCCAGCTTCTTAAAAACGGGAGGCAATCCCACCGAAGGCTTCACTAATTGGGGCAAGGCTCGCGTTCATCTGGTTACGGACTTCCCCAGCCGCAAGTTCGGGGGTGGCTTTCCGCCGTCCATGTCGTTGAAGACCGACGCTAACAGTCAGGGTGAATTCAGCTTCACGGTGAATGACGCGATGGCCGAGTTCCGTGGTCAAGTAATAGCTTTCCAAACCACCACCATTCCCGGCCCGTTGCCTGGAATGCCGCCCATCCCAATCCTCGACCCGGTCTATCGCTCGGCGCCATTCAAATTCAGCGCGATGTCGGCGCAGGAGCAGAACACCGTGCGAAAGATCTTCATCTTTCAAGCCACCACTCCAACCGAGAGCGGCATTTCCCAGCAGGAACTCGACGGCGAGCTTGCTACTCTCAGGAGCAGTCTGAAGTTAGACAAGCTGAGAGCGACGATCCTCAGCAATCGGGTGAGCGCCAGCGCTGAGAAGAGCGGAGGTAAGCTCGACTTTTCCGCCTTCGTGCGCGGCTCGATCTCGGACGATCTTGGGCGCGTGATCGAGGTGAAGGCGGGCGAGATCAACATAGACCTGCCCGGACCGGATTTCATTGTCGGCCTGTGTGTGGATGAAGACGCGATTGAAGACCAGATTCGCGCGGGGCTCTCAAACCTGTCGAAGAAGATAAGCCAGCAGTTGCTGGTGGAGCTTGAAAAGAATGCGCCGGGATTGGGCGCTGTCGCGAGCGTCTCCGTGTGGCGCACGCGATTCGTGCAGACGGGGACAAACAAAATCAAGATCCCCGGGATCGCCAAGCCGCTCGAGGTCCCTATTTTCACGGTGGTTCCCGATGCGGCGATTGGGGTTCCTAAGAAATTGTTCTAGGCCGGTGGAAGCGTGAAAACTCATGTACGGGCGGCTCTCCGTGGCCGCCCCTCTTTATGTGCCTCGGACCGCACAGCCGGCAGTCCTTTCGCAGCGGTTTCTCCGGGGCTGTCTCTCTTAAGGCAACTCTCTATGGTGAACGTAGTCCGGGGAGGCTATTCTATCGTACGCCGGCATGTCCGCCACACGTGATTGAACGTTTCTACTTCCCCGCGCTAGCGCTGTCCACCGCAAGCACGTCGTAATGAGCGTTAAGGAACACGCGCCTCGGCTTCTTCGGGAGTTCGACCTCGAATTCGCCCGGCTTCGAGCCGAAAACGTTCAACTGGCCCAGTCTTACGATCTTGCCATCGAAATCAAGGTAAATCGGAACGATCATCGCGAACTTCTCGGACACCTCGCTCTGGAGCACCTGCCCCTTCAGCGCGCATTTTCCATCGGCCCCTGGAGTCAACGTGTATTCCAGTTTGTATCGAGGCACTTCCTTGCCGTAGACCCATTCGTCAAAGAACCAATCCATCCGGCCGTTGCCCTTCAGATCCATCTTCGCGGTCATGTGCTTCTCGACTATCTTCTTGAACCCCTCCGTGGTTGCGTTTTGATG
>JAHFUG010000198.1 GCA_023265195.1 Blastocatellia bacterium
TCAAACCGGACTCGGGAAATCCGACCGTCCGGGATTATAGGGGGGCTATGGGAACCATAGGCATATGGAGGAACTAGGCACCCGTTCCGCAATCGAAAGAGCGGAAACGGTCACTCTCCTTCTAAAGGTGCTGTGCGCCCATTTTCTATCCCGATCATTGGGGGTTGCGCTTTTGTCAGGAAGAAATTGGTTAGTTCGCTCAAAATGAAAAAATCGCAGGTCGGGAAGAGGGATTTATCCCCGCTCCTCTTCTTGCTGCAAGTTTGAATGAATCGTAAACGAGGAGCGGGGATAAATCCCTCTTCCCAACCTGTGATTTGCCTGAGATTGAACCTGGAATTTGAATTTGCTCATTCCGAAAATAGAGACCAAGAATAATTGATGAATATTGATGAATGATGATTGATTATGATTGATGAACGGACCTCTAACCCGCAATGGGCGGCTCTTACGGCACCCTAACCGAACTCAGCGGTCCCGTTCAACTCATAGACAAACTCGGGCTCTTCAGCCCACTTCGGCAATCGATCGAGAAGCTCCAGGGCGTTCGCGCCGAGCTCGCTGTTCTTTAGCTTGCGAGCAAGCTTGAAAGCCCGCGTAGCTTCGTCGCGAGCCTTGGAGTAACCACCCAACTCCTCGTGCAGTTCGGCGAGATGGAAGAGCGTCGGCCCAAGCTGAGAGTTGTCGCCGAGCTTGGTGAATGACTCAGCGGCCGCCTTCAAGAGCCGAAGCGCGTTGACATGGTCTCCCTTGAGAAAGAGCACGTGACCGAGAGAATCTTTTATGCAAGCTTCGGTATGCGGGTGCGGGTCTTCTTCAAGCATCTCGAGTGCTTCACGGAGCCTGCGCTCGCCGGATTCCAGTTCGCCCATTTTTGCGAACAGGAGGCCGATGTTATTGATGTAACCCGCGGCCCGCCAGATCAACCCGACGCGGCGGGTTGCGTAGGCCGCCCCCTCCCAATCTATGAGCGCCCAAACGAAATCTCCCGTTCGTCTACGAGCCAGAGCTCTTGCGCCGAAGAAATGCATTTGCAGGTATGAGTCGTTGGGAAACGCCTTCATCAGTTCGGCAGCCAGGTCGAAAAACCGAAATGCTTCATCACACTTATCAAGGTACGGAAGAAACGCACCTACTTGAATGTACGAGAGAGCGCGTTCAAAGTCATCAGGCTGTTTGTCGCAGGCCCTTCGCGCCGCCGCCACCGCTTGTTCGTACCGGCCTCGCAAGAAGAGGCAGTTGGCCACAGCCCGCTGCCATATGCCTGCTTGTTTCATGTCACGTTCGTGACTACAAAAGTGAACGCCTCGCCGCGCACACTTTAATGCAAGATTCGTATCACCATCTTTGAGACACTGATGATACAATCGCCATAATCCGCTGGCTTCTTTCGGTGAGACTGGGTTCATAGGGACGCCCTGTGGCCGGTCTCCGTCAGTATCCGGCGCGATTCAAAAGCCCAAAAGGAGATCACGTAATATGAAACCTACACACTTTGTTTGCTCGCTGGTGCTTGCGATATCACTGCTGTCCGTCACCGTCCTCGCTGGCGATACGCAGCCTTCTCCAAGTCCAACTCCAGCAGTCACGGCCGTCAAGAAAGCTCACGTTCGGAAAGTAGAGAAGAACATGGCGTCACTAACCGTGTTCGATCTGCTCTCAATCATGCTGTCAAACCTGGGCATTCTGTAGGACAACCAGAGCCCATCAACAAAGTTTCTTAGCGCGGCTTTCACGCGGAACCCGGAACAACAGACCACGTAAAAGCAGAACTGCAAAAATCGCGCCGTTCAAACAACCAAAGGAGACTCGAAAATGAAACCCAAACAAGTTCTCGGCTCAGCGGCACT
Source organism: Blastocatellia bacterium (assembly GCA_023265195.1). GTDB lineage: Bacteria > Acidobacteriota > Blastocatellia > UBA7656 > UBA7656 > QHVH01. The sequence goes on from JAHFUG010000198.1 coordinate 1,851, forward strand.
CTTGACATGTCTGCTTGTCGCTAATATCTTCGCGGGCGAGGTGCAGCCATCTCCGAGCGCGCCTCCTCCGGCCGCAATAACCGTCAAAAAGATTCACGTTCCGAAAGCAGAGAGGATCACGGTTCCCCTAACCGTGTTCGACCTGCTTTCAATGGTGCTGTCGAACCTGGGCCTTCTGCAGTAATCGAATCCCAGTAAGCCTGCGCCTCAACCCTGCCTGGAAACCGTAGCCGCCGCCTGCGCCGGTGGCGACCCAGTATAGGTCTGTTCTTAGCGCAGGTATTGTATATGACTCGTCCGCGATGTCAACTCCGTTCCGTGAGTTGTTCCGTCTCGGTCGAGTGTTATAGTTGTGCATTGCCCTTAACGCCTACTCCTTGTAAGCGACTTGACGCCCGGTTGGTGGACCCTGACGCGTCCATATTCACCAATACTCGTGCAATCACATTTCGCGCGTCGAGCAAATCACAGCAGCGCTGTAACAGCGGCCCGTGAGAAACTCCTAGCGAGCCTGCTTCCGTTTTTTCTTCGAACTCGGCTGCGTTAACTCTTCGCGTTTTGGCTCGGCTCCCCGCGATTGCCGCTGGGAGTCCGCCGTCGCGCGGTCCGACGCCAGGAGGGTTTCCTTGAATCCTTCTGTTGGCTCTCCCAACAAAATCAACTTGGCGAGAAGCTTGCCGAACTTCGTGAGGTCGCCGCCCACGCGCTGCAGATTCTTCTGCACGAATTCAGCGGGGAGGTTGCTGTTCGCATAGAGAAAGGCGACGTTACCGGCGTCCATCGGGTCGAGTTTGATCTCGTTCGGCGCTTCTTTGCCGGAAATCAGCCAGTGCATTGAAACGCCGCCCAGTTTCGCGATTGCGGCGATCGTCTCAACCGAGGCAAAGCCGCCTTTCTTCCACTGCGTGGCCGAATGCTTGGTAAGCCCAACCTTATTGCCGATTTGCGTGAGGGAGGTCGTGCCAAGCGCCTGGCACACTCGATCGAAAAACCCCTTCGCGTCGATCATATCGGCGATCAGCTCAGCTACCTGCTCCTTAGTCAATTTTTCCGTTCGGTCGACCATAGCTCCACTTTTCTCTTGACGACGGTCGAGTCTTACTCTACCATAACGGTCGCCCTAAGAATACAGATTCACTCGTAACACTGTTTCGTAACATTGTTTCAATCGCGATGGTTCAATTGCGACAGGCGAGCATAGCATGACTTCATTAGAAATCAAATTCCGCGTGTATGAAAAATGGGGGTCGATAACGGCGGCTGCCCGGGACCTACACTGTAGCCGTTCTCAGCTTTCTTATTGCATCTTGCGAAAGAGGCTCTCGCCCGATCTAAGAGGGAGACTGGCGGGTGCGCTCGGGATACCGGTCGAGGAACTGTTCGCCGACGCCTCGGCCGCTAAGGCCTCGGAATCACGCGCCGGTGAGTAAAGACTGACTCGATAACCCCGAATCGCCTCTCGACGCGGACTGTGCGGGCGCGACAGGTGGTCTTTCGGGGCCTGTGTCTTTGCAGCCGTAGCAAGAGGCCCTTAGCGAAGGTCATGCTGGGCGGCGAGTCCTTGAGCGAGAGGCGGACGGGCGCGGCCGTGGACCGATGGACTTCAATCCTCCTTCCACGGGTTGCTTCACTGCCACGGCCGTGCCCGTCCGCCTCTCGGCCCATCGAGTGAATGAGGCGCGTGAATGAGGAGAGATGACGTTCAATCCAATCAATCCCGGTGAGAGGTTCGGGCGGCTCACGGTGGTCGAGCGCATGCGCTTGAACAAGTTGCGCCAGATCGAATATCTGGTTCGGTGCGACTGTGGCGCCACCCTCATCGTGACGCGCGAGAGTCTCGAGGAAGGCGATGTCTTTAGCTGCGGCTGTTCCGGAAAACGGGCGATTCCCAACAAAGTGGCCGAGCCATCCAGTTTCGAATACACGGTCACGAGTTTTCGCGAGCGCCGAGTTTCCGGCAAGGTTCAATTAGTCTCCGCTGACGGGCGAGTGTTGGATGAGCGGCCACTGACAAGGAGGGAGGGAAGGGGATGATTGCAGATTGATGATTGATGATTGCAGATTGCAGATTGCAGATTAAGGGTAGGTGTTGCATTGATCAATCCTCAATCATCAATCATCAATCCTCATTTTCAGCGGAATACTCGGCCGATCGGTGTGACATCTTCCGCGCTCTTGGTTTATCATTTCGTCACCGCACCAAGGGAGAAGTACTTATGAGCGGAAGATCAGCTTTGCGCACGTTCTTGACCGCAGCCGCATTTTTTTTCCTTTCCATAGCATCGGCGCCAACCTCCCTCACTCAGACCACGGGACGCACATTGAAAGGTGAGTGGGTGCTTTCCTTTTCTCCCATTGACAACCAGCTCGTGTCGAGAAAGGGCAACAGTCTCGGTTTCGCCGATCGGCACATCGAGTTCGACGAACAGGGTGGGCTTTTAACGGCGATCGTCACTCGCGAGGACATAGACCCTGGACTTCACCCGCTCGGCGTCTGGCGCATCAGCGGAGATGATTTGAGCGCTACGTTTCAGTTGTACTGTCTGACTCCGGGTCTGGCCTGCGGGACCGTCACTCTGCGAGGCAGATTTACCGACGTCGATAAGATCAGGGGAACAGCGACGGTATTCTTCGAACAGGAAGACGAAACACGGCCGACCGGGCTCGACACCTGGACTATGTCCTTCCGGGGGTTGAGAACGTCAGGAGGGAATAACTGATGATCAGGTTGATTAGAAAAAATCTGAAACCGGCGCTCGTGATTCTAACCATATTATGCGGCTTGCTCGTTGCGAGCCGGCTGGTGCTCGCGGCTCCCAAGCTCGACGGACGATGGCGGGTAACGATCACGATTCCCGAGGCTCCGGGCAGCCGGAACATGCGAGACCTCACTGTTAATCTCAACGTGACTCCGCTGGGCGACAGCTTGGTCGGACGGCTGACGATTACCGACGCACAGAGCCAGCAGACCGTAGGCGGCGTCTGGCGTCAAGTCGGCAAGCAAATCTCGATAACTTATGAAACGCCCTGCGCTGTGGGCCAGAGTTCATGCGCTACATTGATCCTGATGGGAAAGGTCAAAGGCGACCTGCTGAAAAAGGGGCAGGTGATAGTTATGTGGGATACGCCTAATGACCAAAACGCGGCGTTATTCGATACGTCAAATGGCGCGTTCTCTGGCTTCAGATTGGAGTAGGGGTTAGCGATCAGCAGTCAGCGATCAGCAGTCAGCAGTCTGTCCAAGCATCTTTCCGCTCCGCCTCACCACAGCCGTTAAGCGCCCCGGGCGAGCCAGCCTGGATGGGAAAACTCGCATTCCGTGATATGATTCTGACCGTGTTTAAGCTGAGAAAAGTCTGTAAACTCGCCGATGCGCCAGGCAGCGATCGCCGTTACGAGCGCGAAGCCTCAAGAAGGGAAAAAAGAAAATACTTTTCGCTGATCGTCTTTCCGATTTTGCCTTATCTGTTCTTTTTCGGTCTCCGCCGCGTTGAGAAGGCGCTAACGTTTAATCCCGCTCCCTTTAGTCCCGGGCAATACTGGCGCCCGCCGGCTGGCGCGGAAGACGTTGGCATAACGACGAGCGACAACGTGAGGCTTCACGGATGGTTCGTTCCATCAAGAATCAGTCCGGCGCTTGCTACGGTCGTCTATTTTCATGGCAACAGCGGGAACATTGGAAACCTCGGATGGCTGGGAGAAGACCTAACCGCCCGCGGGTTCGACACGCTCATATTCGACTATCGCGGATACGGACGAAGTGGAGGCGAAATGCGCGATGAGCGCGATCTCTACACGGACGCCGACGCGGCTTATGACTACATAACACGCGAGCGGAACGCGCCGCCAACGCGCGTAGCCCTATATGGCCAGTCGCTGGGAACCGCTGCCGTCGCCGACCTTGCCTCGCGCAGGAAATGCGGCGCCATCATTCTGGAATCGGGCCTGAGTTCAGGCGGAGAGATGGCCGAGATCAAGGCTCCTCTTTTCGCCCGGCTGTTGGGATGGATCGGCAAAAATCGTCTGGAATCGAAACAAAAACTATCTGCAATCCACTGCCCGGTGCTGGTGGCGCACGGCTATCCGGACGACACGGTTCCGACAACACAGGGACTGGCGCTGTTCGCCGCCGCGCCGGAACCGAAGGAGTTGATTCTCGTGCCGGGGGCCGGTCACAATGTTTGCGGCTTTGGTGGCCAGACATATTTTGACGACATCGCGTCATTCATTCGCAAAGCCCTAATCGAGTCCAAGGATCGGGCGCCGAAGACCGCGCTCTCCGCTTCATCACGATAACGGAACCTCTGTAATCAGCCCGATAGTCGTAGCACGCTTTGCCTCTCTGAAAGCGTTTTTGTCTTGTTTGCCTGGAGTAAGCAACCTGCGAAGGCGGCGTGAAGTGGCTGTTTGTTTATAGCTCTGGGAAGAACAAAACTCCGGTAGGGTCCTAATCCTGTGTTGCTGATATTCCGCACTCCGAACTCCGCATTCCGCACTCGGGATATCAAGCGCGGAGCCCCTTGGCTGGAGTTTGGGCATCTTCAGAGAGGCCAACATCCAATTTCCATGCTCAATCTTAGGCAAATCACAGGTCGGGAAGAGCGATTTATCCCCGCTCTTCCGCCGCGATTCACTCAAACTCGCCGGAAGGAGAGGAGCGGGGATAAATCCCTCTACCCGACCCGTGATTCTTGATATTTTGGCGAACTCACCAACTTCTTCCTGCCAAAAGCGCGACCCCAAATGGCCAGACTCCAGTCAAAGGCGGAGCCGTTGGCTAGTCGTTAAGACACTACCAAAAATCCTCAATCCGTGGGTGAATCGCCGCATCAACTCGAATGCGGCGCCTCAGGTCCGCGGCCAGGCGCAGGCGCATAACCCCATGGTTGGCGGGGCCACTTGAACGGCAGTCCATTTCCGTTGATCGGGCCAAAAGGTAGCGGAAAAACGAATTTGAATCTCGCCTCTCGATTTTGCCTTCAATCAGTCAAAGCCGAGCACGAGAGCCCAGATCTCGCCGCCTCATCAGAACCGCAAGATCGCCTGCATCGGCTAGAGGCACACTCATTGCGTGGGCCACGCATTGATCCGTGTGCGTACTGTTGAAGCGATGACTGGAGCATCAACGCTCTTGAATCCAGCTTTGGGCGAAGAGAATCGAGCGAACCGGCGCCCTCCTGGTCAGCAAAAATGAGAAAGGAAATCGAACGTGGAAGCTGAAGGCCAGGCAATAATCGGAACCAAGAGGAGAAGCGACGTCGACGCGATTAGAGCGGCGCTCGTCATAGGCTTGGTCTTCTTTCACACCGCGAACATATTTGACCTGCTGCCATACGCCGTCAAGAACGACCAAACGAGCATTGTCCTGATGGCTTTCGTCGGGTTCTTTTCTCAGTGGGGGATGCCTCTTCTTTTCTTCATGGCCGGCGTCGCCACGTGGCATTCGCTGAGCAAGCGGACTCCCTCTCAGTTCATTGTGGAGAGAATCAAACGTCTTGCCATACCCTTCGTCACCGGCCTATGCGTGGTGGTTCCGCCGCAGCGTTATTACGGACTATTAACCAACCCTGATTACCGCGATTCATTTTGGCAATTCTATCCCAAGTTCTTTCGCGTCGTATTCACGGCGAGCTTTCCTCAGTTTATTGCGCCGGATCCGGCAATGGGCGTTTTCGAGATCTCCCATCTGTGGTTTCTCTATTACCTGTTCGTGTTTTCTTTGATGGCGCTGCCGCTACTACTCTATCTCAAAAAAGAGAGGGGGCGGCGATTCGCTTCTCGACTCGCCGCCATTTGTGGCCGTCGAGGCGCGATGCTCTTGCTCGCGATTCCGATCGTTTCAATCGAGTTGTTTTTCCGTTTTGGCCAGTCCGGAGGATGGAATAGGTTCTCGTTCCTCGGATTTCTAGTCTACGGTTATCTCTTCGCTTCCACGAACGGATTTGACCGTTCAGCGCGCGATGATTGGTGGATCGCATTGAACGCTGGAGTGGTTTCAATCGCCCTTTTCTTCTGGATGTCCGTTGTCACATGGCAAGCTGGGATCGACCCAAGCCGTGGCTACGGCGCGACGAACGTCCTTTGGAGACTGTCGAAGGGTTGCAGCTCGTGGTTCTGGGTGCTTGCCATCTGGGGCGTTGGGCAGAGCTTCAGGCAGCATCGGCCGCTCCGGAAGAAATCAGCCCCGGCCCGGAATGGATTCTTCGGCCGCGTACTGGAATACGCGAATGAAGCCGTCCTGCCTTTTTACGTCATCCACCAGACAGTGATAGTCATCATTGGCTTCCACGTCGTGAAGTGGGCGGCGGGAGTGGCGGTCAAGTACTTCACTATCAGTCTTGCTTCAGTAGCGATGACGGTCCTGCTTTATGACGTGTTCGTCAGGAGAATTAACATCACGCGATTTCTATTTGGGATGAAACCGAAGCAGCGGAACGCCGCCCTCAAGGCAGTTCGCGTCAAGATGGTTGCGTAGACTAGCCGAGCGCTTGAAAACGTTGTGGCAAGCGCGGGGCAGGCAGGTCGGGGTTAGCTTATGCTCGAAAAGCGTCAACAAGCAAAGCACGTTGAATCCTTTTATCACCACGTAAGATTGAACGGCGGCGAGACGATGTGCCAGGGAACCGCTTGTTTCGTCGCGCGGCGGCTAGATCGCGAACGATCGCTTGTGAGCGAGTCTCAAACAGCGCGCGTCTATTGCCTGGGCAAGTGTTACGCGGGCCCCGCTTCCACTCTGGATCGCGAGCGGCCTCGTGTTGAAGTCCATTCCCGCGAGCCCATTGTCTTGGAGCGAGTTGTTAATGGAGGCGCGCCTTCGATTCAAGAATACGTTCGCCTGGGCGGCTACCGAACTCTTGAAAAGACGCTTCGCCGTAAGCCGGAAGAACTGGTCGAGGAAATCGAGACTTCGCGTCTGCGTGGACGCGGCGGCGCCGGGTTCGGCACGGGGAAAAAATGGCTCGCGGTTTCACGAGAGATCTCGGATGAGAAATTCGTCGTCGCCAACGCTGATGAGGGAGACCCCGGCGCGTTCATAGATCGCTTCATCATAGAGGAGGACCCGCACTCGCTGATCGAGGGAATGACGATCGCGGCGTATGCGGTCGGAGCACGGAGGGGATTCGTCTACCTGCGTGCCGAATACCCGGACGCGCGTGCGGTGTTGGAAGCAGCGCTGTTGGATGCGCGCCGTGAAGGGTTTCTCGGCGCGCGCGTCCTTCATACCGCTTTTCAATTCGACGTCGAGCTCATCGTCGGCCAGGGCAGCTATCTCTGCGGCGAGGAGACGGCGCTTCTCAATTCGATTGAGGGCCGCCGGCCCGAAGTGCGGGCGCGCCCGCCCTACCCTACCAGCCGAGGACTGTGGGGCAAGCCAACCCTGGTGAACAATGTCGAGACGCTTGCCAGTTCAGTGTGGATCGCGCGTAATGGGGGCGAGGCCTATAACGCTCTGGGCTTTTCTACCAGTAGAGGAACAAAGGTCGTCTCGCTCAACTCGTTGTTCCGCCGGCCCGGGCTCTACGAAATCGAATTCGGCGCGCCCGTGCGGCACATCGTCGAGGACTTGGGTGGAGGGTTGAAGACCGGCTCCGTCAAAGGACTCATGATCGGTGGGCCGCTTGCCGGCGTTATCCCGCCCGCGCTGTTCGATACGCCGTTCGGGTTCGACGAACTTCACGCAATCGGCGCGAGCGTTGGTCACGGCGGAGTCGTAGCCTTCGACGATCGCACGTCGATCGCGGAACTGGCGCGTCACGTCTTCAGCTTCGGGGCCTATGAATCGTGCGGCAAGTGCACGCCATGCCGGCTCGGGGCCCGCGGCGTAGAGCGAATTTTCAGCCGCGTTCTTGACCTTGGTCACACTACGGCCGAAGACAGGGCCGATCTCGACGCTACGGTTAACGCTCTTGCGATGACCAGTCTCTGCGGGCATGGAAGCGGGCTGGCGGAATTCGCCAAAAGCCTCTCGCTCTATTATGGAAAGGATCTCGAGTCATGCTTCGGGTGACGATCAACGGTTCCGGCCGCGAATTTGCCGAGGGCCTTTCTATCCTCAGCGCTCTGCGCCAAATCGGCGTTGACCTGCCCACGCTCTGCGATGACGAACGGCTCAAGCCCCAGGGCGCATGCCGGTTGTGCATAGTTCAAGTAGAGGGCTGGCTCCGGCCAGTGACCGCCTGCAATACAGCGCTCGCCGACGGAATGGAGATCTACACTCACACCGATGAGCTCGAGAGCCTGCGCGGAACTCTCCTCGAGCTTCTTGCCCGGCAATATCCTGCCGGCGCCGTTTCCCGCTCGCCCGAGAAAGAGTTTCACCGCTACATTCGAAAATACGGAGTGGAGAAGGCGTGTCTAGGCGCCCGCGATCCTGATTTGCTCGATCAGAGCCATCCTTACATCAATGTAGACATGACGCAGTGCGTCTATTGCTACCGTTGCGTCCGAGTTTGTGAAGAGGTTCAGGGACAGTTCGTCTGGCAGGTCTGGAACCGCGGAGATCAGACACGCATCCTCCCGGACTCCGGATCAACCCTGGCCGGCAGTTCGTGCGTGAGCTGCGGCGCTTGCGTGGATACGTGCCCGACCGGGGCGCTGGAGGACAAGAGCATCCTGACGCGAGGCGCGCCCTCGAGATGGACCAGGACCACCTGTCCGTACTGCGGTGTTGGATGCGAGATGGAAGCAGGCGTTCGAGCGGGCCGAATCGCCGGCGTAAGACCAGTGCTGGACGCGCCCGTTAGCCGGGGCCACCTTTGCGTGAAGGGCCGGTACGCGTTCGATTTCATTCAAGCCGGCGATCGAATCACGGAGCCAATGATCCGCGATACTGGAAGGTGGCGTGAAGCGTCTTGGGAAGAAACAATCTCCTATGCGGCGAGTGAGCTGAAGCGCATTCGTGATAGCTACGGCTCGGACAGCATCGGCGTGCTGGGATCGGCGCGAGCCACGAATGAAGAGAACTACCTCGCCCAGAAGTTCGCCCGCGTAGTCATCGGCTCTAATAACGTCGATTGCTGCGCGCGAGTTTGTCACGCGCCGACCGCGGCGGCTATGAAAATGGTCCTTGGAGCGGGCGCGGCGACGAATTCCTTCGATGATATAGAACGCGCCCGGACGATCCTGGTTTGTGGAGCCAACGCGACGGAAAACCATCCCATCGTTGGAGCCAGGATTAAGCAAGCCAGGCTTGCGGGCGCCAACCTCATAGTGATCGACCCGCGCCGAATCGAACTCGCGCGATACGCCGACGTTCATCTGCAGCTCCGGCCCGGAACCAACATCCCTCTGCTCAACGCAATCGCCAACGTTATCGTGGAGGAAAAACTGTACGACCGCACTTTTGTGGATCAACGCACGGCCGTCTTCGAGGAGTTTCGGACGTTCATCCATCAATGGAGCCCCGATCTCGCACAGGAGGCTTGCCGCGTCGACGCCGAGTTGATTCGCGAAGCGGCGCGATTGTACGCGACGGCCAAACCGTCCATGAGTTTTCACGGGCTTGGAGTGACCGAGCACAGTCAAGGGACCGAAGGTGTGATTTGCCTTGTGAATCTCGCGTTGCTAACGGGCAACATCGGCAAGCCAGGATGCGGCGTCAATCCGCTGCGAGGCCAGAACAACGTTCAGGGTTCGGCGCACATGGGCTGCGAGCCCGATAACCTGACCGGCTTCGTTCCTCTTGAAGACGGTCGCGCGTTGTTTGAAAGCGTCTGGAGCACGCCCCTGCCGGCGGGTAAAGGCAAGAACCTAATGGCGATGATGGACGCTGCTGAAGCAGGACGTCTCAAGGCGCTGTGGGCCTGCGGATACGACGTCTTCCTGACCAACGCCGACGCCGAGGCGACTCGGCGCGCCTTTGAGTCGCTCGAGTTGGTCATCGTGCAGGACATGTTCATGACCGAGACTGGGCGTGAGTTCGGGACCGTCTTTTTTCCGGCGGCCTCTTCGTTTGAAAAAGCCGGGACATTCATGAACGCGGAGCGTCGGATTCAATTGGTGCGCAAAGCCATCGAACCGGCCGGCCGGTCGAAGCCCGATTGGGAGATAGTGTGTCTTCTTGCGAGCGCAATGGGCAAAGGCGAGTCCTTCGATTTCGACTCTCCGGAAGGCATATGGGATGAGATCCGCAAAGTCTGGAAGGCCGGGAGCGGAATCACCTATTCACGGCTTGAAAAAGGCGGTCTCCAATGGCCGTGTCCATCCGAAGAGCATGCCGGGACGCAGGTGCTGCACGCCGAATCGTTCCCGGTCGGCAAGCGCGCGGAGCTTCATTGCATCGGCTACAGCGCCACGGCGGAGACAACTAATGAAGAGTTTCCATTTCTCCTCAACACGGGCAGAACCCTTTATCAATTCAACGCGGGCACTATGACCATGCGAACCCCGAACGCGGCGCTAAGACCCACGGATACGCTGGACATCTCGGATGAGGACGCCGCGCGGCTCGGCCTGCGCGACGGCGATCGCGTTCAACTGCGTAGCCGCTGGGGCGAAGCGGAATTGCCGCTAAGGATCAGTTCCACAATTAGAGTTGGCGAGTTGTTCGCCACCTTCCACGATGCGAAGGTCTTTTTGAATCGCGTAACCGGCCCGCATCGAGACGGCTACGTTGACGCCCCGGAGTACAAAGTCACCGCGGTGCAAGTCGCGCCGATATCAAAGACGAATTCACTCTGAAGTGAATTTCAGCGAGTGGCCCCTCGAAAATAATTCTCAGCCACAATGATGAACAAGGTCAGAGATGAGAACCGCGCAAGAGCCGCATAAACCGCTGATTTGCGCTGACTGCC
>JAHFUG010000576.1 GCA_023265195.1 Blastocatellia bacterium
TGTTGTTTGTGTTGGTCATGTTCTCCGCTGATTCGGCCCCGCGGTGAGCTCATCATACGATGGACGCTCTTTTTGCGCGAGGCTGTTTCTCTCCCAGAATACGCCGTCCGTGTATCCCTGAATGCTCGTGTTGCCGCCGGCCATCTCCAGCCGCTTCTCCGCAAGGCAGCAGTAAAGCGGGTCAATCTCAACGCCAGTGAATCGGCGCCCCAGTTTCCGGGCCACGACGGAAGTAGTACCGGAACCCAGAAACGGATCGAGAACGCGATCGCCTGGAGCCGAACTGGCGAGAATAATCTTCGCAAGGAGCTTTTCGGGCTTCTGCGTGGGATGATCGGTGTTCTCCGGCATCGACCAGAACGGGACCGACAGATCGGTCCAAATATTCGAAGGATGAGTCAAGCGATAGTTCCCGTTCGCCCCCGTCTCCCAGTCCTTCGGTTTTCCATTCGACGTATAGGGCGCGATCACTTTTCGCTTCAACTTGACCGCCTCAACGTTGAATGAGTACTTGTCGGATACTGTGCAAAACCAGACGTCCTCCGCGCAGTTCTTCCAGTTCGCGGACGCGCCGCGGCCCTTCTCGCGTTCCCACGTTATGCGGTTGCGGACTATCAAATGCTTTTCGATCACCGAGTGAACGGCGGACGAGGATCGCCAGTCGCAGCAGACGTACACCGAGGCCGTTGGCTTCAACAAGCGAATCAGGCTGGGAAACCACGACTCGAACCATTCTCGATACTCATCGGCCGGCCGCTTCTTGAAGCTCGTCGAACCGAAGTTCTTCGACAGATTGTATGGCGGGTCGATGAAGAGCAGATCGGCGAAGCTCGAGGGGAGCCATTCGGCGATCGCGAAGAAATCCTGGTTGATGGTCTTGTCTTCGACGTGATCGAGCCTGGCGGGGCCGGCGAGCTTCACCAATCTCTTCTGGTAACGGTCCGTCTCTTCCGTGGAAAGCGTGATGGTTTTGTTGCGAGGGGAGACCAGTTTCATCGGGTCAATTGTGAACGATCGCGGGCCTGGCATCAACGCTAAATGGAATTCAGGTGCTCTCTCTTGCCCCGTTTCGGCCGTATTGGATTATGATGGCCGCCAAATAACGGCCATAATGGTATCCTAGCCCTCGAAAAAAATTTTGCGCGCTTCGCGCGTCAGGGTAAAAGGAAAAAAGGGGAAAGAGTGTAAGAGCGCTACGGAGTCCTCGCCGTAGATACAACACGAAAACCGATGAAGTTATTACGGAATCCTGCAACATTCCTGAGGCGATTGGCCGAACGACAGTAGAGACCATGGTTGATCCACGAACCGCCCCGCAGGACGCGCTTGTCTTGCTCGCCGCCGGTAATCCACGCGTTACCGTCACTAGGTGGAGCGCCGTTCTGTCCGCCGTAGCTATTGTGATAAACATCTTCGCACCACTCCCAAACATTGCCGTGCATGTCATAAAGGCCGAAAGCGTTGGCGAAACCCAGGCTGCCGACTTCAACGGTCTTGCTGCGATAAACACCCTTGGACGCTGAGCCATAGGGATAGTTGCCATCATAGTTGACGATTGCCGGTGTGATCGTCGGGCCGAAGGCAAAGGGGGTAGTGCTTCCCGCGCGCGCCGCATACTCCCACTCGGCTTCGGTTGGCAGGCGATAAGTTTTTCCAGACTTCTTAGCTACGCGCTCGCAGAATTCGACTGCTTCTTCCCAACTCACCTGCTCCACCGGCTGCCGCCAGGAGTCTTTGAAATTAGAAGGGTCCACTTTCAGTTCTATCTTGACCTTCGGCATCAGTGCGACTTGCCTCCACTGCTCGCGGGTGATCTCGAAGCGTCCCATGTAAAACTCGGATATGTATACTCGATGTCTGGGGAACTCCGCCTTGAACCAATCCCAACTGACGTCCTTGAAATATTGTTTGGCATTAGTAAATGCTTCCTTCGCTTCATCCTCGATGGACCCCATCTGAAACTCGCCGGCCGGTATCTTAACCATTTCAAGCAAGACGCCATCACCAATGTCCTCCGCGAAGAATTCAGCTTGTACCGTGCGGCGGCTTCTCTCGTTACCTTGTGTATCGAGCGTAATTGTCTCGAAGCTGGACGACGTCAACGTGGGTTTGAAAGCCGGCGTGAGCGCAGGCGCCTCGGCTGGAGGCCGCCGTTGAGAAGGCGAAGGCTCACGTTGCTCCTCCTGCCCCGCGGATTCAATTCGATACCACTCTTCGATAAATTCTCCGGTTCGCAACCGCCCATGGTACAGGCCGTCGATGAGAACATTAAACGGCGACCGGCCTTCATCTATGACCTGCAGCGCTCGCACAAAAACCTGCCGAGGCAGAGAATCCCTGACCTCGATGATCTTTTCACTCAATAGCCGCCGCTTTTCACGGCCGCGGGTAGCGCTGGCGCGCGCGATGATCAAGTCTTCACCCTTCACGTTGAGCGCCCAGCGCATCGGCTCCTGATAACCCTCGCTCTTGACCTTGGCGAAGACGTAACCATATAGATCGTCCATGCTGACAAGCCCGTCTTCGTTGACGTCGGCTTCCCCCAGTTTGATTCCGGCGATGATGTGTTTGGTCAACAGCCCGTAGTCGTCGCCTTCGCGCTCCTGCGCGGTTTGCGAGGCGGTCGACGCCGTCAAGATGTAAACGCCGCTCCCTCGCGCCAAATCCTTGAGCTTCTCGTCCACAGCGCCTCTGATGAAAGACCTTTTAACCGCGCCGCCATAACAGCAATCGAGAATGAGAATGATCTTCTTGCAGGCTGAGTCTTCGATGAGCTTGCGTAGCGTTTCGACCGGTATCGACGTTGTAACCAGCGTTCTCTTCTCAGTGTTTGCCGTCGCCAGATAGAGCAGTCCCGGTAAATCGGTTTCCCCGTGTCCAGAATAGTAGATCAAGACTTGATCGCCGGCGGAAGCGTCTGCCAGCACTTCTTCGATTCGGCGGAGCACGGCGTGGCTTTCAATGTTCTTGAAGACGAAGGTTTCCCCAAAGGCCCCGAGCTCCGGCGCCTGCAATATCTCACGCATGCCGTCGACATCCCGCTCGGGACACTTCAACGGATGCAGTTTAGGCTCGTTGTCGAACCGGCTGCTGCCGATCAAAATCGCATACCGGCGGCCTTCACTCATTCACTCCCTCGAGGGCGTTCTTTATCGCCTGCGTCAGGTGGTTCATGTCACTGGCTCGCAAGTCGTCGCCTATGATCGTTACTTTGTCACCCTTCGCGTTGAGCAATTCGAATCGCAAAGACGGCTTGCGTTGAACGTAGGCTTTCAGTACGTTGACCAGCACTGACGCGAAACCACCGGCGCTAACGGCCGCGATGATTATCTGTGCGAGAACCGCCAGGTCACCTTTCGCTCCCGGTTCGGCTGTTCGAGTAGCGAGCGTAGCCGTCACCCCGGCTTCATCAATCAGGTCGCGGCACAACCTTCGTGTCACGTCCTGCAAGTCATCGTTGTCGAGATCGGCTGCTGATAGCGATAGCGTGATTGCCATAAAGGTTTGGTGCTCCCTCGACCGGCGTTGGCTGTGACGGAACTGATGAGACTTTAGATTCTAATTGCGATTGCCCTTTCTTCCAACTGATTCTCTAGGATTTTAGGGGGAAGAGGGATTTATCCCGCTCCTCTCCTTGCCGCCAGTTGAGTCAATCGTAAGCGCAAGAGCAGGGATGAACCCCTCTTCCCGGCCTGTGATTTTCTGATGTTTGACGAACTCGTTGATCTCGGCGCCTCGCAAAGAGAGCAACCGGCATTGCCAAACTCGGAACCGTCTGGGGTGTGTATCCGTAGTCTGGCCATTTTTCGATCTCTGATTTCGCGGATGCCGAAGCCACGCAGGTCGCTACGGTGAGAAGATCACACGTCGGGTATTCAGGGTTCTTCCTGATCCATCAACTATGCGGAGTAGCCTAGGTACGCCCGCAACTCCGGCGG
>JAHFUG010000199.1 GCA_023265195.1 Blastocatellia bacterium
TATCGACTCCGGTTTCGATCTGCTTCCGCGAGTAGGGATTACACATATAGTTGTCCCGCCTCTCGTCAAACCTCTAGTCCCGACAGTGGACGGTAAGTGGAATATCCCGGGCCGCAAGGTCTTAGAAGCCACGGACTTGTCCGGAGGTTATCTCGTTTCTCTCGTAGGTGACTGGGATGGAGATGGTCAGGACACCGCGGGCTTGTGCGATATGCGGAGCAACACTTTTTATCTGTGGAACTCAAAGGGCTCGGACGAGGGCACGGACGAGGCGCCAGTCACCTTTCAATTCGGGGTAGCTGGAAAAGGGTGGATGCCGCTCTCCGGTGATTGGAATGGAGACAAGGTAGACACAATCGGAATGTATGATCCCGCGGCTGGTGAATTCCATCTTCGCAATTCGAACGGCAGTGGCCCGGACGATCTGGTCATCAGGTATGGAGAGCCTCGAAAAGGCTGGATTCCGCTAGCCGGTGACTGGGATGGCGACGGAGTCGATACGGTCGGTTTGTACGACCCGAAGGAGAGTATCTTCGATCTGAAGAGTCATCTTGAGGCGGATGGGCTCACCGAGGAGAAGTTTCAGTTTGGCTCTCCGAACCAAGGTTGTATTCCGATCGCCGGTGACTGGGATGGCGACAAGGCCGATAGCATCGGGCTATACAACTCCAAAGACAGCGTATTTCTCCTCAAGAATCTGAATGCGGCAGGCCCTCCCGACGTCACGGTTCCGTACGGCCTGACGAACCGAGATCTGAAACCTGTATCCGGCAATTGGAACAAAGCGATCAGCAGCGGCCGTTTTGATGTAGTAGGACTGTTTGATCCCGTCGCCGCGGAGTTCTACCTAAATGTTCCGGCATTTTTCGGCGCCGTGAAGGCGGATCACGTCTATTCCGGCGCTAACGGAAACATCTTCAAAGTACGGAATCCGATTCCTCGCGCTTACATCGTCCCCACAGCCGAGGTAGTGAATTCGTCTAAGGCGGCATTTCTACGCTTCATCGATTTGGGCTTCGACCCGACCCAGGCGGTCGTAGTTGAATCGGACGAGTTGAAGAGAGCCGAGGTGAACTACCCGGCGGATACCGGCGGCAGTACCACTGGAGAGACAAGGCTCGAGGGGAATAACAACAGCGGCACAATTGGTCGGCAAGACGAAAGCAGCGCGGAGATCTCGAGCAGAAGTCTCAACACGATGACAGTGCGAGTGGACTCACCGCGCGATGGATGGCTGGTGGTTGCCGAGTCGTGGGATAAGGGCTGGACCGCGAAAGTGGATGGGAAGCCAGAGCCGGTGTTGCCTGGGAATTACGCATTCCGAACTATTCGCGTCCCTGCGGGCCAGCACACGGTCGAGTTGGTCTGCAGACCTGTGCGCTTCGCCTTAGGGAGCGTAATCACTTGCTAGTAGCGTATCGCCCAGCACGAGCGCAATACAAATTATTATAGGAGTTGACTTTTGATTCACAATTACGATATACACCGAAACTAACTCGCGTCGGGGATATGTGCTCTTGCTGTGAGAGCGTTGCTTACCGTCGGACTGAACGATGTTTTCAGTGGATCATCCTCCGTCGCCACAAGCGCATCGCTCTTGCGGGCGCCGAAGTAGAAGGGGGTGGCTCAATGTCATTCCGTAAGCGAATCGGTATTTTTGTAGTTGCGTATAACGCGGTGAATAAACTCGATTGGACTCTAGATCGTCTACCGGAAGACATTTGGGATCGAGTAGAAGAGGTTTTCCTATTCGATGATTGCTCGACCGATAACACGTTTTATGCGGCCTTCGGTTACAAGCACGTAAAGCAATTGGAAAAGCTGACCATACACCGCAACGCGAAAAACCTTCGCTATGGAGGCAACCAGAAGGCGGGCTATCAATACGCGATAGCTCGTGGATTCGATATCGTCGTCATGCTCCATGCTGACGGCCAATACGCTCCCGAAGTGTTGAACCAGCTTCTTGAACCCCTCGAGAACGACTCGGCTGATATGGTGTTCGGTTCTCGAATGCAGCCCGGGGCTGATCCGAGGGCCGGGGGGATGCCTCTGTATAAGTTCGTGGGCAATAAGATTCTGACCTGGCTTGAAAACAAAATCATCGGAATGAACCTTTCAGAGTTTCATTCTGGTTACAGGCTATATAGCTGCAATGCGCTTGCAAGAATCCCGTTTCTGTTGAACTCGAACGAATGGCACTTTGACACTGAGGTGTTGATACAGTTTAAAGAGGCCGGTCTGCGGATCGCTGAGCGTCCCATACCGACCTACTATGGAGACGAGATCTGTTACGTCAACGGAATTGCTTATGCTTTTAACTGCATCAAGTCCGCGATAAGGTATCGAATGCATAAATCAAAACTAATATTTGAGGCAAAATACGATCTCTCGAACGATCGGTACGTCTACAAGAAGACTGATCCGTTTTCAAGCCACTCGCAAATCATCAACTGGATCAAGGCGGAAAAGCCTGCCGAGGTGCTGGAGATTGGCACCGCGACCGGCTATCTGAGTTCAGAAATGGCGAACCTGGGCTGCGCGATCACCGCCATCGAACAGAATCCCGCGATGGCTGATCTCGCCCGTCCCTATTGTCGGGAGATGATCGTCGCCGATATTGAGAACTTGAAGGTCGATGGTCTCGGTCCGTTCGACGCCATCATCTTCGGCGACATTCTCGAGCACCTTCGAAACCCGCGTTCGGTGCTCACTGAATTCAGCAGCCTTTTGAAGCCTAGCGGCAAGCTTCTAATATCGCTTCCCAATGTCGCTAATATCTGGGTGCGGCTGAATCTGCTTCTTGGCCGCTTCAACTACAGCACCGTGGGAATACTTGATAAGAGCCATCTAAGGTTCTTCACATTGAGGACCGCGAAACAACTGGCCGGTGACGCGGGGCTCGACGTCATAAGCGCCAGCGTGACGCCGATTCCGCTCCCCTTGATTTTACCCGTTACAGGAAAAGGCAGGGCACTGAGTTTTCTTCATCAGCTCAATTGGGGTTTGACCAGATTGCGAAAGACGCTTCTTGGCTACCAGTTTATTCTGGTCTGTCGGCCGGGCGCCGATCCGAAGGGCAGTTGACGCAAAGGTAGAGCGAAGCCAAGAGCTCGGAAAATCGGCAACGACCGAAAAGACGGACCCATCGATGGGATCACCAAGCTTTGAGGACCGTTAGCGGCCGCGAATTAAACACAAGGGACAACGTTATGATGCGACGACTTCCCCCAGAAACCTACGGCAGAGACTTTTTTCTCAGCGATTCGCTGGAAGGATACAGGGAATACCAAGAAGGGACTTTGAGCAGCCTACGGACAATACACCTTGAGATGCTCAAGGTACATTCAGGTGTTTCAGTCCTGGAAGTCGGACACGGTCGAGGGGAACTCCTGCTGCATTGCGCGTTAAGCGGCGCAACGATCGCAGGCGTCGACTATTCGCCGGAAGCTCATGCAATAGCGCGCGAGACACTTGCCGAATTTCCCGATGCGGACCTTCGATTGGCGGACTGCAAGTCTCTTCCGTTTGACTCCGGCTCATTCGACCGAGTATTTTCCGGAGATGTCATTGAACATCTCTGTTTTGATGATGCGGTCGAAATGCTGAAGGAGATGTATAGAGTCACTAAGCCCGGTGGTTTCATGCTGGCTCATACGACACCCAATACCATATTCACTAAATTTGTGTACCCTTGGGCTAAACACATCCTCCGACGAATCGACCAGGATGGCATAGCCGGCCTTGATCAGCAACTTGAAGTGATGAAACGCTTACATGTCGATGAGTACAATCTTTTCACTCTGCGCCGGGCCTGTATCAATGCGGGTCTCTCCCAGTCAATGGTATGGATCGACAAAGACTTGATGAGGCGTGGGACGCATAGACTTATCAGAAGGTTTGCAGAAAATGGGTTCGCCCGATTTGTCGCCTCGCTGGGTAAGTACCCAATTGTACGTTTCTTTTTGGGCAACGATCTTTACTTACGATGTGACAAATGACCCCTTCTGCTACGCCAACGCGTTCATTTTGTCAGTCGGGATGGAGGTTGCCGTGAGTTCCTTATTCCCGCAAGAGGACTGCCGAGATAACGCTCCGTCTGGACAAATCGAGTTGCCGGCAAGTCACGGTTCAAGATGTGGTGGTCAATTCCAAACTAGCTGCGCTGGTAATTGGCAACGGCGAAGACAACACAACCTGGTCGCGGGCATCCGTGATGTGTGCGCCAAAACCCGCGGCGCTTCTCAATTGAGAAAGGAGACCCGGAATGGTAGGCCATGAACCCAAATGGATTCTTCGCGACTCCCCTCTCACTCGGTTCGCGTTTGCGTTCATAATAATGTCCGGAATCACTTATTACTTCTTCTCGCCGGTTTTCAACGGTTACACCCAGTCTGAAGTCGCCAGTGCCAGGAACCTCCTGTATCCCTGGGCCTATCAACCGGTGGAAGGAGTTGGGCGGAATGACGCCGACCAAGCAGTTGAATTCTACCCTTGGCAGGTGTTCTTCCAGGATGCGCTCAGGTCAAGGGATTTTCCTCTGTGGAATCCCTACAGTTTCGCGGGTCAGCCTTTTTTCGCAAATGGTCAGAACGGGGCTCTCGATCCTCCCCGTATACTCCTCTCATTGGTGACGACTCCAACTAAGGTCCATGACTGGCTTATGTTGTCGCATATGTTGCTCGCGGGCCTGTTGATGTTCTTGTTGCTTTCCGATGCCAGGCTTTCATTCGGCCCCTCATTGTTTGGAGCGATAGCGTGGATGCTGAATAGCTTTATGTTGGGATGGATGAACCTGGAAGTCTTCTTGACCGTCGAAGCGTGGCTGCCGCTTGCTTTCTTGCTGACGGGAGCGGCGCTCAGACGCCGGTCCTATGCGTTGGGTTTGTGGCTGGGAGTCGTTTTGGCTCTTATGTCCTTGGGAGGCGGGTTGCTCTTCGTTGAATTCGCGTTCATCGTGATTGCAGGTTACGGCGGGTCGCTCGTCTGGGCTGAATGGCGGGCCGCCAATCTGAGCCTGTCCCGCCTGGCTATTAGACATACGGCTGGTTACGTACTCGCTCTCGCGACGCCTTTGCTTATCACAGTAGGCCTAATTGCGGTGCGACTCATACCTACCTGGGCGACAGGTCGATCGGCGGATCGATCGGTCTGCACCTATACGGAATTGATCTCTTTCGCCGTTCCGTTCGAGTACCTCGTCCATTTTTTCTTCTATCCCCGGGACGCGATTGACGTGAACTATTCGCTGCTCTTTCTCGGCACTCCCACGGCGATTCTGGCGCTGATCGGTTTTTTCCGAAGGCACTCACTGGTCGCTTATTCACGCGCTGTGGCGATAGTCGTCCTGCTCGTTGCGACAGGAACGCCGCTACTCTGGGTGTTTTATGAGCTTGTGCCTGGCGTTGGTCATCTGAAGCCGCTCGGACGCTTCCTGTTTCTATTCAACTTTGCGGTGGCTTTGTTGGCGGCGTTCGGGTTGGAGTGGGTAATGGAACTCCTATCGAATCGCGCCCAACTGCGTGGACTGTCGCGATTCGCGTGTCGATCTGGTCTGACGGCGGCACTAGCCGCAATCGTAGTCCTTCAGATGCATCAGGTGTCGGCGGCGCTCAACAACTATGAGCGAGACAGCGCTGAATCGTTATATCCGACCACGCCCTTGATCCAAGCGCTCAACGACCGTATTAACACCCGGATTCTGCCCATAGATAAGGCGTTCTATGGGTCCACCGCGATGATCTTCAAGCTGCAAAATAGTGGCGGCTTTGACAGTGTTATACCGGAACGTACAGGAAAACTGTGGCGGGCAGTCGAGAACTCTTCACCGACAGTTGCCTTTCAAAGATCACCGATATGGGGGCCGTGCCCCGTGTTCACGATTGACTCCGCCTTGGATATGCTACCGCGGCTTGCCGTCACCCATCTCGTCGTCCCGCCAATTGAACCGACCGGATGGCGTAAGTCGAATCTCCCGGACCGAAATGCGCTAAACAACGCGATCTTGTCTCAAGGCAATTTCGTCCCTTTGATTGGCGATTGGGAGGGCGATGGCTTCGATACCGCGGGCTTCTTTGATACTCGGACTAATACCTTCTATCTGGGGAACTCCGCTGAAGCCGATGGAGATCAGATCACTTTTCAAATCGGGAACGTTGGTCAAGGATGGGCGCCGCTCGTCGGCGATTGGAACGGCGATCATATAGATACAGTCTCCTTCTACGATCCTGCTTCTAGCACGTTTCATATACGCAACTCGAATGAGTCCGGCCCAGATGATATCGTCATCCAGTATGGCGATCCTGGACGCGACCTGATTCCGTTGGCCGGAGACTGGGAAGGTCGCGGGGTGGACTCCGTTGGCGTCTATGACTCGAAGCGGAGCATCTTTCACTTGAGACGCGGCGCTGGGCCGGGTCCAACGGCTGAAACCAAGTTTCCGTTTGGTTCTCCTCCCAAAGGCTGTATTCCGATCGTCGGCGACTGGGATGGTGATAAGATCGCCGGTATTGGGCTGTACGACCCCAAAGAGAGCGTCTTCTATCTAAAAAATGTAGCCGCGCCGGGGACATCTGAATTCACCATCCCGTACAACCTGCCCAATCGCGAGCTGCGGCCCGTATCCGGTCGCTGGCACAAAGACATCAGCAGTCACCTTGTTGATCCTGATATTGCAGCACTGTTTGACCCGGCAACGGCGGACTTTTACGTGGCCGTGCCTGCCTTCCTGGGACCGATCATACTGGAAAAGGCTTACGCCGGCGACGATGGGGATATCTATAAGGTGAACAATCCAGTCCCTCGGGCCTATCTAGTTCCCCAAGCTCAAGTAGTGGAATCGCCGACAGCCGCACTGTCTCGCTTCACCGATCTCAGCTTTGATCCTATGCGAGCCGTCATAATCGAGTCGGATCAGTTAAAGAAATCCGGAGGGGATTACGATGGAGACTCTACCGCCGCCGTCGCGAGCGATAGGATGCCAGCCGTGACTCAGGTCTCTAACGGTGGGGCCGCGGGCGGCGAACCGACAGGCAGCGCGGAGATCATAAAGCGGACCCTGAATTCGTTGACGCTGCAAGTCGACGCGCCGCGCGACGAGTGGTTGGTCGTGATGGAGTCGTGGGACGCTGGATGGAGCGCCAACGTAGACGGGAGACCGACACCGGTGTTGGCGGGAGACTACGCGTTCCGAACAATGAAAGTACCGGCGGGGCGGCACGAAGTCGAGATGGCATACAGACCTGTCGGCTTCATGCTGGGTAGCTCAATCAGCGGTGCCACTGTTGGGTTCCTGTTGATTGTGGGGGTGGCGTGGTTGGTTAGGCGCACAAGGAGACGTTTCACTGGTTCTCGATAGGAGCGAGAAGCTGGTCCATTATGGCGGAGAGTAGAAAGGTCCACGATAGCAGTTGAGAAATTGCGGTTTTGGGTACGGATTAGTGAGGTGGTTGTTGGCTTGAGTCTTCTGATAGAGGTTTGGGTTTTGGTTTCTGGCTCTGTAGGATTTGCCTCTGACCTTGATGATGACAGTGCCTTCAGCGAGACGGAAAGTCATTGCCGGAAGGCGATGTAGTAGGCCCAGCCATCAAAGTCGATGTTGATGATGTTGTTGACCAGAGCAGTGGAGGGAAATTGGTGGCATGCTACGATGACTTTGTAGAGGAGATGAGCGGCTTGAGAGGACTCGATTCGCTCGATTAGGTCAAACCCAGGTTCACTGCATGATTAAGAGTTCCGTGCGGTAGTTACGCGATTCAGATTGACCGACACTTTGATTACGAAGGGTCTGATTAGATTAGAGGTAAGGAAGTAGAAGCCTCTGAAAACATGGTGTAAACGAGTGCCAGACCAAAGAAAACGAAATACAGTGGCCAGATTCTGAGCGCCATCCGAATATAAATAAAAACTACTACTTGGTCACCCATTATGTTGAAGCTCAACATAATGGGTGACCACCGTGCTCAATTGCCGGAATACCCAAAGTGCTCCGCGTTTCTCGGTTGTATTTCTCTCTTGCGGTTGAGTCATCATTTGCAGTTCACGATTCAGATTAGATTATGGGTAAGCACCGCCGACATCAGGTAGAGAGTATTCCCATTCAACCTGCGCACTGCGATGTAATCCATTTGCGCTTGCGATTTCAATTCGCTGAGGGTCTGCTCCTGCGAGCCTCGGCCATGATGAAACGCCATCACCCAGTGGTGGGCCGAGCATGGGAGCAAACACTATCCTAACGCGACGCAGTTGTTGATATTGGCGGACGGTGGCGGCAGCAACGGATATCGCACCCGGCTGTGGAAAGAGCAATTGCAGAGTCAACTCAGCGACAAGCTTGGACTGACCGTAACAGTGAGTCATTATCCGCCGGGGTGCTCGAAGTGGAATCCGATTGAGCACCGCAACTTGGTTTCACCCGTTGGACCCGGTCCGAGCCCGCCTCTTAAGTGGAAGACGCTTTCCTTCGGATCATAAAGGCCGACGCTGTCGGCGCCGGCGCGGCTCCAAGCGCCAGCTAACGGAATGAGACCGTGCGCGGGATTGCCATACTGGATGACAATGTCATCCAGGCCGCTGCTGTTGGAATTGCGCAGATGAAACGTGCTCGTTGCGGGATCGTACATGCCGACCGTGTCGATGTGGTCGCCGTCCCAATCGCCGACAAGCGGCAACCAGCCTTGGCCGATAGTCCCAAATTGAAAAGTCAGCGGCGAATCATCCGCGCTTGGCAGGCCCCACAGATTGAACGTGTTGGTTTGGAGATCGCACAGCCCCGCAGCGTCAAAGCCATCCCCATCCCAGTCGCCAATCACGGGGTTGAGAGCGGCCTCGGACGGGCTTATCTCCTTCAGGTTCTCGACCGGGGGGATTATGCCGCTTTCGGTCGGACCAATGGGCGGAACTACAAGTTCAGTGACGCCTAGTCGCGGAAACAGGTCGAATGCCGACTCAATCGTGAACAAGGTCGAAAATCCCCAAATCGGAGATCTCTCGAATGCTACGTTCGGTGTGGCGTCCTGGGCCGCCCGCCACAGTTTCCCTATGCGAACTGGGACCACGCTGTCCCGACCGCCTCCGCTTTGTACTTTGAAGATCACGGGGGTGGCGCCGAAGAACGCTAAATCCAGCGGCAGCATTCGGCTGTCTTTACTCTTGCTCAGCGCTTCGATCAAGGGAGTGGTGGGATATAGAGACTCGTCGCTGTCTCTCTCGTATTTATCCAACCACATCGATACGGGGTACATCTGAAAGACTACGATCGCGATCATTGTCGCGGTTACAAACATTCTAAGTGTCCGCCGCCACCATTCACGCGGTATGATCCTAGTAGCCCGCGATAATCGATCGAGAACCCAGTCCATTCCGAAGGCCGCCAACAACGCCACGGCAAAATCGAACAAGAACAACAACCGTCCGAGCGGCTTCAAGTGGCCAAGACCGAACATAAACTTGTAAAACACCCAGAGAAGCGGCGTGCCGGTTACGACGAGCAATACGACTATCCCCATTACGCGTGAATAAGCGACCAGCGGATGCCTTCGCCAAAACCCTACAAGCGCCAGAATCGCCGCTGGAGTGCCGAGAAACATCATTGTGTTGTTCACGTCAATAGAGTCCCCGGACAGGAAAAAGAATGTGACGAGGTTTTCCGGAGGAACCGCGAACCCGACTAACTCATCATAGGTGCACGCTGACCGGTCGACGGCTTGACCCGTCACCCAAGTAGGTATGAATTGAATGGCGACCAAACCGATTGCGATAAGGAACGGGGCCGCCAGAGCGACTAGGCGCCCGGCAATTGGCCTTATCGAGTCGCGCGAAAGCCCTTGGCTCGCGACCCGCGATTCTCGCCAAGCCACGCAGGCCCCATACCCGGCGATTACCGTGAAAGCGCATTCAATGAACAACACCTGAGTCCCGAAGAACATCAGGGCCAAAACGAGTCCGAGCCACATTGTCGACGACCAGGACCGGCGGGTGACGGCCCGTCCCATCAGCAAGAAGGCAAGCGGCATCCAGGCCTCAACAGATATGAAGCACTCCATCGTCATCCATCCGAACATAAAGCTGTTCAGCATCCACGCCACCCCGCCGAACAATGAAGCGCCGAATGAAAGTCTCACATCCGAAAGCAATAAGAACATCGTAAAGCCGCCGAGCAACATGTGCGATATCAGCAGCCAGTCGTGGACCTTTGTCGGAGTGGCCGCCAATGAGAGGAGTAATCTGGGAGGATAAAGGAATCCGTTCTGACCATTCGAGAAAAAAGGCTGACCGGCGAAGCTGTATGGATTCCAGAGCGGGAAATCTCCTGACTCCAGCGCGCCTTGGAGAAGCACTTGCCAGGGATAGGTTAGGACTGACTGGTCGGACACATTCGGCTCAACCCCTTCCGGCGGTTGATAGGCCCAGGGATACAATGAGGTCCTTGCGCGAGCAACCTCGGTCTGGGTGTAACCGTGGAACACCGGCGAGAAGAAGTAGTACGTGACTCCGCACATGATGAAAAAAGCGATCAAGAGCTTGCCAATCCAAGGACGTACCTGAGACAAGTTAGAGCTGGACGGTAGAGGATTTGGCCCGCCGCCCGATGGCGCAGGTCCACGAGAACGCGAGCCGCAACGCACAATCCAATTTGATTTGCTCATCCTTTCACAGACCTACCGCCGAATCAAGGCGACACCGTCGACTGCGCTTGATCAGAAAACGCTGATGCCGCCCTCATTCAGCCACACCTTGGAAAAAACAAATGAGATCAATCCGATCATGAAATACGAGGAAGCTTGATGCTCAAGTCCGTCATCAGATTCCGCCTATGAACGGACGGTGACCGTGTCATCGAGCCGAGCCGCGCATCCCAGATTGGTCACGTTCGAGGAGATTGCGCCTCTCCGGCGCCAATAACAGCTAAACAGCAAAACGGTCACGAGCGCCGAAGCGATTCCTTGAATGACGTACGTTTCGTTCGCCATATACGGGCCGTGGCTCATGTAATACAACTGATCGGGATAATTGGACGGATCAAAAGTGATAGGCGCGCCGCCGATACTCAGCCAGACTTTTGAAAAGACAATGGAGATGAATCCGAACAGCCAATAATGATAGGGCCGCCAGTCGGTTCTGTCCGAGAGCTTCGCTACGAACGGTACGATCAACGGAACGAAGTTGATGATCTTGCGCGACTCCGAATGGATGCTCATTACGAAGCCGACCAACACACAGAGCGTCAGACCAAGGCCCTGCTCGTGTATGGAGCGGCAAAGGGGCCGAAACCAAAAGGCGGCTAGGATTATGAACGGGCCGAAGTAGATCACGTGTGCGACGAAGAAAATCAGCGGCTTGAGAATACCCGCCAGGGCCGCCTCCGTAGCAGCCCACCCAAAACCCAAGGATGAGAATCCCAACGAGTTGACTGATGCTCCGGCGGACAATGCCGCGAGCGACCGGTTTATTCCAAGGAGGAATAAGAGCGATAGCAAGAATGACGGATTCATCGCGCGTTTTATTGCGGCGCCGAGCTGAAACAGGCGATGACTGTCCAACAGCATGCATGACCCGAACAGGAGATAAATAAAGCAGAATGCGATGCTAACCGCAGCGTATGGCGGCGTCTCCGTGGAACCGGCCAGTCTGATGTCCGTGTAGAATATCAGCCATGTCATGTATATCGATGCGGCCGCCGCAATCAGCCAGGCCGGAATCCAATTGAGTTTGTTGGGAGCCGGCGCTGCCGGAACATCGTCCGCGCGGCGCGGAAAGAGAAGAAACAGCGCCCCCTCATAGAAGAGAGTCGGCCACACTATTGACCCGGCGGCCGTGAGCGCAAACAGGCCAAGCCTCTTGCTCGTCAAGTAACAGTAGAGCATTCCAAGGCTTATCGCGAAGCAAGGAACGTCAGTCAGGACCGGGTAATAGGAAGCGAATTTTAGGATCGCATAGTTGATGAACAAGCAGACGAAACCAAAGACCCTTCCTCGCGGTCCGATATCGAGCGCGTTCGCGATAAGCGACCAGAAAAGGGCGCTGACCGTGATGAGCGCAATATTGAGCGCCCCAAACCCGCGGATCACGTTGGTCTCGGTCAAATCCGCCGACAGCAGCCTGAGGGAGTAATGAACAACAGCGGAAGGCAGCACCCTTTGGACGGCATAGTCATCAAGACCTCCGAGTATTACAGATTCGTCGAAATTGGCGGCCCACTCGCCGTAGGTTGAGCCATCCATTCCGAATCCATCATTTGCCTCTATCTTTTCTCCAAGCACGAAGCCCCAGAGAGCGATCAGAAACGCCGCGCCTACAAGGGCGCCGTCCAGTTTGGTCAGTGACGCCTTTGTCCGTCCCGTAGCCCCGGCCTTGATATTGCCGCTTTGCTCTTCAATGCTCATAACTGCGTCCTCCGGCGCTCCTGACGAACCACCAGGGCAACTAGATCATCTCCCTCGGACAAGGATGCCCCCTCCCACAACCGCTCATCCGGAGGACACCATGAGCCGCCCACGGTCGGAGCGACCGGAGCAACGACCAAGTTCGTGATCCCAAGTCGGGGCAGCAGCTCGAAGGCGGAGTCCACCGTGAACCGCGTCGCCAGTGAGTACGGCGG
>JAHFUG010000577.1 GCA_023265195.1 Blastocatellia bacterium
GAACAAGCTTGCCGAGACGCTTTTCGTTGGAGCGGCGGCTGGATTAGTCCTCGGAGCCGCGAACGGAGGCGGATGTTCGATTATCCTGCGATTCCCCAACGATTCGGCGCGCCTGTTCGGACTGCTGGGCGCGGTGATTGGTCTGACTACGGGCGTGGCCATCGCGGTGAAGACATGGCGGCTGCACAACTGGACTCGAGTGGACGCCGCTGGCGGCGAAGCGGCCGCCTCCTCGGCGCGGGCCTTTCAACGGCAGGTTATTGAGTCCTCTACGCTGACGGGTGAGTTATAATCACGCGAGATGTTGCTGACGTCACTGATGATCTCGTTTTTCATAACGGTAGCGGTTGGGTTCTACGTGTTCATCTCGGCGCCTAATCAGCCGGTCAATCGGTTGTTCGCACTTTTCATCGGGACAATGCTGCTGTGGATCGTCAAGGACGTCGCCTTCTGGGTCTTTCACAAACCGGATCAATCGGGAGCGTGGTGGGCAGGGGCCAGCTTCGCCGTCGCCGCCGCGCTCCATGCTCCCCTGATTTACTTTGCGTGGTCCTTTCCCGAGAACGCCCCCATCGGCTTCAAAAGGGGACTCATAGCCGCGATTCCGGTGCTGGCCTGCATGCCGGTCATTGCCCTCGGACTACCTTGGAGCGAGGTCGGTTTCAAGGACAATCGGTTCTACATCGAAATAAGGCCCGCCGCTTATGCGCTGACCGCGGTTGCATACGCATATAACGGCGCAGCGGTCTGGACGCTGGCGCGGAAGCTGAAGAAGTATCGAGGCCGATTGCTCGGAAAACATGTTGCGTACGTTATCGCGGCGGTTCTAACGACCGCGATATTGAGTTCAATCTCCACTTCGATATTACCGTTCTTCAGGCATTACGAAATGCTTCCGTATTCCTCGGTGTGGATTGTCTGCGGCATTCTGGTGTATGCGTACGCCATCAGCAACTTCAGACTGTTCTCGGTGCAAAGCGCCCTCGACCATCTCAGGCTTTTCTCCCTCACCTATAAGGTCGCGTTAACGGTCGCCGGGGTCGGCCTGGTGGCGTTCCTGTTGTTGCAGATTCCGGTCGTGACTTGGAGCTCGGGTTCGCCTGGCGTCTTCCAGTGGAAGCGGTATCTCGTTTTCAGCGTGATAGCCGGGTCCGCGCCCGCCCTCGCCTTGATTTTTTTGATAGTGCGCACCTTATCGAGGCCGTTGCGCACAATAGCCGAAGCCGCCGTCGAGGTGTCGGACGGGAACTACGGGGCCACGGTTGATCTGGAATCCAACGACGAGATCGGAGTGTTGGCCGGCGCCTTCAATGCGATGAGCCGCAAGCTCGAAGCCGACATCGCGCATATGAAGCAGATGAACGAAGGGCTGATCCGCGCGGAGAAGCTGGCTACGGCCGGCGTGCTCGCGGCCGGGGTCGCGCACGAGGTCAACAATCCGCTGGCGGCGATTTCATCGCTCGCTCAGACGCTCTTGAAGAGCGAGCCCGACGAGCGGCGCCGCGAAACGCTGTCGACGATACTCTCTCAGATAAACCGCATCTCCCAAATCCTGCGCGATCTGATGGAATTCGCCCGCTCGAAGGAGCCTTCGCTGAGACCGGTAAATCTAAACTCGGTTATCGATCATAGTCTGCGTTTGCTTGCGGTCGATAAGAAGTTCAAGCAGCTCGAACTGATAACGCGGCTTGACGATGGATTGCCGGTTCTCGATCTGGACCGCGATCAGATGCAGCAGGTTTTTGTGAATCTTTTGCTAAACGCCAGAGACGCCATGCCTGACGGCGGGACGCTTACGATCGCCACCAGATTTGAATCGGATTCGAAACGGGTGTTAGTCGAGGTGGCGGATACCGGCAAGGGCGTCGACCCGGATCATCTCGATCGAATCTTCGATCCGTTCTTCACGACCAAGCCGGCGGGCCAGGGAACGGGGCTCGGACTGTCGGTTTGCTACGGCATCATCAACGCGCACGGTGGAGAAATGAAGGTGGTGGTGGACGATCAAACCAGATTCATCATCTCGCTTGCCGCGGCCGAAAGCGGCGCTCTCACGCTTTGAACGCGGCTCTGCACAACAAACCCGATTTTGATCCTACTTTTTGCGCAGACGGGCATTCTGCACAAGAAAGACACGGCTTCTGGAATCAGCCTCGGTTATATTTCGGCTTCGGCTTTTGCGTCATCGCTTTCCTTTTTGGCCGAGACCTTCGCGAACTCAGTTAATATGCGCAGTGACGGCAGACCTTGAATACCGATAACTTCGTCGATCAGCCCTAGCCAAAATGCATCTATAGCACTTAAGTGATTATCGCCTTGTTGTAGGACGTGGCATAGCGCCATAAAAATGACCAGACGGGTCGTAGGCGCGGCTCGACTATCTCGTGGAGCGTCTGATCTCGTTCTTGCTGAGAGTTCTTTTCTTCGATTTTCCGTTGTTCCTCGGGAGTTATTACAAACGCTCCCCAGCGACGGACAAGATTCAGAAAACGCCTGCCCTGAAAGAATGCTAAGTACTCATTCAGGAGAAAGAAGTCATCTGTCAGGCTGTGTATTCCTTCAGTTTCAAAATTCCAGTTCTTGTCTTTTTTGTTTCGGCGAACCTCAAACGACACAATCGCCTTGATCTGATCGGCTTCGAACTGGACGAATGATTTCTTATTAAGGTTCCTTCCCCACTTCTTAGCTACCGGGTCCAGGAGCGAGGCGTATCTGGTACGGCGCCCCTCCGCTTTGTGCATGATCTTCTTCGCGGATTCCGAAATCTTTTCCTCAACTAGAGCCAGGAATGCATGCAAGTCGGACATCTCGCTATTCGAGCGCATTGCAGAATGAAGACGCGCTCGCTGTTGCGTCACGAAGGGCGGCCACGGAGAGCGGCCCGTACATTATTCTCGAAGCATTGAGTCAGCGATGGAAGACGCCCTGCTCTGGTTGTGCCTGCTCAACATGGCCTATGACGGGTCGTCGGCGTCTTCTTTGGCTGGCTTTCTCTTGATCAAACTCTTCCATACAAAGTAAGCCGGCGTTCCCAACGCGACCACGCCGATGCCCAGCGCTGAGTTGCCCGGCTTGGCTATGATCGTATTCATCACCACTGCGGCGGCCCCGACAATGAAAGCCAGGGGAGTCCAGGGATAACCCGGTACGCGGTAAGGCCGGACCGCGTCTGGCTCCCGCTTGCGATAAATGAAGATGCTTGCCGCCGCGAGAGCGTAGAACGCCCACCCGACGAATATCACGTATGTAAGCAGTTGTTCGAAGGTTCCGCTAACGGTCAACACGCAAGCCCACACGGCGGTCATAATCACGGCGAACGCGGGCGTGCGAAAACGAGGGTGCACTTCAGCGAGCTTCTTGAAGAACAAGCCATCCGCCGCCATCATATAGAACACTCGCGGCGTTGTGAGCACAATCGAGTTCGCCGCGCTAAAGAGAGACACCATGATCATCAGCGAGACCAGCTTTGCCGCGGCCGGACCCATTACCGCGACCATAGCCGCCGCGGCTATGCTGTCCGATTGCGCCGCCGCAATCGGGCCCAGGGCGGCGAGGTACGCCAGATTCGCTATCAGATAAATCCCGATCATCGCCGCCGAGCCGGCGAGAAACGCTCGCGGAATGTTTTTCCGCGGATTGACTGTTTCCCCGGCGCTATATGAACAGATCTGCCAACCCTCGTAGGTCCACAAGACGCTTATCATAGCCACGCCGAACCCCGACGCGAGGCTTCCGTCGACCTTTGCCGGCCAGATATTGCCGGCCGCGGAATTGAATCCGGTCCCGAACCAGAATAGCACCGCCGACATAACAGCGAGGCACCCGACCTTGACGGCCGTGGCCCAGTTCATCAAGTTGGAGCTCTTCCTGACCCCGAGAACATTTACTACGGTGATTATGGCGATCATCACCAGCGAGAGCAGCTTCGTCTC
>JAHFUG010000200.1 GCA_023265195.1 Blastocatellia bacterium
TTGCGCCGCTGTTGCTATTACCCTCCACCCTTGTGTCTCCGGTTGTCCCGACGCCGGTCTCCGCCGGGTAGTCCACAGCGGCTCTCTTCAACTCCTCCGATTCGACTATGACCGCCTGAGTCGGGTCGAAACCTAGATCGACGAAGCGAAGCATTGCCGCCTTAGGAGAATCCACTACCTCAGCCGTGGGCACGATGTAAGCGCGAGGAACCGGGTTTCGTACTTTGAAAATGTTTCCGTCAGCACCGGCATAGGTGTGATCCGCTTTCATGCCGCCGAAAAATGCCGGAACATTTAGGTAGAACTCCGCTGCGACGGGATCGAACAGCCCCACTACATCAAAACGGCCTCTACCGATCGCTTTGTTCCAATTGCCCGATACG
The DNA here is from genome assembly GCA_023265195.1 of Blastocatellia bacterium. Taxonomy (GTDB): domain Bacteria; phylum Acidobacteriota; class Blastocatellia; order UBA7656; family UBA7656; genus QHVH01. The sequence goes on from JAHFUG010000200.1 coordinate 384, forward strand.
GGTTTCAGATCGCGGTTCGGCAGGCCGTACGGAACCGCAATGTCGGGGGGGCCTGCCGCATTCAGATTCTTCAGGAGAAATACGCTGTCTTTAGGATTGTACAGCCCGATGCTATCGGCCTTGTCGCGATCCCAGTCGCCGGTGATCGGAATACAACTTTGGTTCGGAAAGCCAAACTGAAACTTCTTTTCGGTAGTTCCATCCGCCTTGAGCGTGTTCTTCAGATGAAAGACGCTCTCCTTCGGGTCGTACAAACCGACCGTATCGACTCCGTCGCCGTCCCAGTCGCCTGCTAGCGGAATCCAGCCTTTTCCAGGCGCTCCATACCTGATGACCAGATCGTCCGGGCCGCTGCTGTTCGAATTGCGAAGATGGAACTCGCCAGCCGCGGGATCGTACAAACCGACCGTATCGATCAGGTCGCCATTCCAATCACCGGCGAGCGGTATCCACCCTTTTCCGGCTACCCCGAATTGAAAGGTGACGGGTGGGTCGTCCGATCCCTGTGATTTCCACAAATAAAAAGTGTTGCTCCGCATATCGAACAAGCCCACGGTGTCCTGACCATTTCCATCCCAGTCACCCACGAGAGCAACAAGATCGCCTCCAGACAATCCCTGCGTCTCTAGCACTTTTTTGTCTGGGATGTTCCACTTACCCTCCACTGTCGGGACCAGTGGGGGCGCGACTATATCCGTAACGCCTACTCGCGGAAGCAAGTCAAAGGCGGAGGCGATACTGAACACAGGCTGCTCCGCGGTAATATACGACCTATCAGAAATTGAATCAGTGAATGCGTCCTCAACTGCACGCCAGAATCTGCCGATGCGCTCGGGCACGACGCTGTCGTACCCACCCACGCTTTGCAGTCTGAGGATTGTCGCGATCGAACCCGTGAACACGGGATATATAGGCAGAATCCTGACCTTCTCGCGATCGCCGACCGCTTCAATTAAAGGCGTTGTCGGGAATAATGCCGCGCCACGGTCTATCTCATATCGATTGAAGGATTCGACCGACCGGTACATCTGAACGACAACTATGCAAATCAACGTAGCCGTCGCCACCGCACGCCATCCGAATCGCCACCGACCCTTTAGCGAAATCCGCATCAACCGCGGCGCACGCCGTAGAACCGAATCCAGTCCGAATGCCGCGAGCACCGCCGCCGCAAAATCGAACAGAAACAGGAGCCGGGGAAGCCACATATACTTGAAGCCAGGCATCACGCTGTTAAAGATCCAGACCAGCGGCGTGCCGGTTACAAGGAGAAGCACGATGATTCCTATCGCTCGCGAGTAAGCAACAAGCGAGTGTCGCCGCCAAAAACCGATTAAAGCGAGAATCGCGGTCGGCGTCCCAAGAAACATGAACGCCTCCTTGGATGCCTCGATGGTATGAGGCACAAAAAAGAAGAGCAGGTCGGAGGCCGGTAGCGAAGGATAAAGCGATTCCGCATAGGTCATCGCCGATCGATCGATCGCTTGAACCATCTCCCACGTAGGTATCAACTGGATCGCGATCAGACCCGTCACGACGACGGCGGGAATCGCCAGAAGAATTCCGTAGTCGGCGATTTCTCTTAGCCTTAATCCCGACGAGCTTCGCTTGTCTCGTCGACATACTAGAAAAAGCAAGTATGCCCCATAGCAGGCAATGGCGGTGAAAGCGAATTCGACGAACAACACCTGACCGCCGAAGAACATGAGAGCCATGACTATTCCAAGCCAAATACCGGCCGGCAAGGACCGCCGTCTGACGGTTCTCCGCGTCAGCAAGAGAGCGAGCGGCAGCCAGACTACGATGGCCAAGATAGATTCACTTGGAAGCCACACGAAGTTGAAGGTGTTTAACATCCAGGCTATGCCGCCGAATATCGACGCGCCAAACGAGAGCCTATTACCGGAAAGCAATAGAAACATCGTCATCCCGCCAAGTAGCATGTGGGACACCACCAGGAGGTCGTGGGCTTTCGTCGGCGTGGTCACAAACGAGAAGAGGGTTCGAGGAAGGCACAGAAGCAGATTCTGTCCATTAGTAAAAAGCGGATGGCCGGTGAAGCTGTACGGGTCCCAGAGTGGAAAGTCATTTGACTTGAGAGCGTCGTTGAGAAGGACATGATACGGATAAGACTGGTCGGCTTGATCGCGGCATTGCGTCTCGGGCTGCTCGTTCGGCTGATACGCCCACGGATAAATCTCGTTCCGGCTCCCGCCCATGTCCGATAAGGTGTAGCCTCTGAAAACCGGCGAAAAGAAGTAGTAAGTGACGCCGGCGATGATGATAAATGCTATCGAGAATCGACCAACACGGGTGCGAAAAAACGACAGCTTGGTTAGCAGCGACGTTGAAGGTTGAATCTGGCGCATCGGCCCACGAAGACGCGAGAATAACGACGAGATCAAGGAGCTATTCATTTTCTTCCCCACCCTTGTCACAATGGCGCGGTCACATTTCGATGAAATGTGACCAAGACGAGGCCGACCGAGTTCCAAATCCAAATGGAAGGAGCCAACGCTACTTCAGGCCATATGTAGCCAAAGGACCAAGGGTTCGCTGATCACTCCCAGCGATCGCCCCTTGCGACCTCTGTTACGCATCTAGCGGTGCTCGGCGGAAATGATTGAACATTGGCGCCCAGGGAGTCTCACTGAGCCAACTTCCGGATTAACCGCTGATCTTCGTTACCTTCGGGTCGCTTGATTCGAATCAGCCTTGCGCAGTCAACGCAAATCAGCGGCTTGAGACTTGGAGACGGGTTCAATATCTCCGTGCTTACACTTGTTCGCTTATATTAGAGCGGTTGCAGGCTACCAGTCTTAGCCTCTTGCTGTCAAGAATTTGCAATACAAAATACAATATAGATGTGATGCCCATGTCTCAAACCGTCGAAACGGCCAAAACTCGTCAGGGCTTCAACCGCCACCTCAACAAGAGTGTGGCGCCAATCGAGCGCCGGCGCGGGGCGAAGAAGCGCATTCTGCTGTCCAAGCGACGCTTCGTCGCCAACCGGATCGGATGGGATCATTGGATCGGGTGCAATTAAAAGTGGGACTTCGAATCCGGCCCTTGCTTGACAACACTTACAAACACGCGGCAGGGCACCTGGGCACGACCTGCTTAATTCATTGAATCTTCGTGCGTCCCAAAACGCCGCAAATCGACAGCGATCTGACGGCGGATGGTTTTGGCCGATGGTATTTCATCGGCAAGTCCACTTTTAGTTGCACCCCATGGGATGATGGGATCAACCCCAAACTATCATATTTGACCATTCGGTAGTGAATCCGGCCGGGAAGCCGGCGCGCGGATAACGTCGCGGGATTGAACGCCGACTCATCGAATGGCGCGGGAAACAACTCACGATCGTTGTTAATACTCCCGCAAATGGCGCAACGAGTGGCGTGCGGTTCAATCATGCGGTTCGCTTTCCTGAGTTGTAGGTTGAGGCTGAGTGGGTGGATTGATGATACTATCCACGATAAACGGCGGACGGCGCTTTACCTCATCGTAGATATGAGCGAGATATGAGCCGATAATGCTCAGGCAGAGCAACTGTATGCCGCCTATGAAGAGCACGAGGACAATCATTGTCGTAAAGCCGCTTGGCGTCGCCTCCGGCCGAAAGAGCCGGAGGGCTATTTGATAGATGATGGCGAGAAGCGAAATAACCTCCATCACAAGCCCCAGCACGACAATGAGTTCCAGAGGAGCATAAGAGAATGATAAGACCGCCTTCCGAGCCCAGGCAAAGTTCTTGACCAGTGAATTGGTGGTGCGTCCAAATGGGCGCTCGGGCCGCACGTACGGCACGCCGATCTGCTTGAACCCCACCCAGGCGCGCAGCCCGCGGATGAAGCGATTGTTCTCCGGCAGTGCGTTCAACGCGTTAACCACGCGCCGGTCAAGCAACGAGAATTCGCCGGCGTCCAACGGCATTGGCACATATGACGCCGCCCGGAATAGCCGATAGAACGCTTTGTAGGCAAACTGCAGGAAGACGGTGGTTTCGCGCTTGACGCGAACGCCATAAACGACGTCATAGCCTTCACGCCATCTGGCGTGGAATTGCTCGATCAGTTCCGGCGGGTCTTGCAAATCACCGTCGAGCAGGATCACCGCGTCGCCCGTTGCGATCCGCATGCCGCTGGTAAAGGCGTTCTGCGCGCCAAAGTTGCGTGAATGATTAATGACGGTAACCCTGCGGTCGCGCCGGGCCATGTCGGCCAGCACCTGCGCCGCGTTATCAGGGCTGGCGTCGTTGACGAAGATTATTTCGTAGTGAACGCCGACCTTCTCGAACACCGCCGACAGGCGCTCGTGCATTATCTGCACCGCGGGCGCGTCACGATAGCAAACGATGATCGCGCTGAGTTTTCTTCTTGAAGTTTCGTGGGCCACTAATCCGCTATGCTCGTTTGCATGTCGGGCTCGATCGCCTGCAACACAACCTCGGCAAGCGCCTGCCTCGACAGTCCGTGCGTCCTATACATGAAGTCCTGACTGCCTGATACGCCTCCCGGCAGTCTTTTCACCGCTCGGCGAATCAGCCGGCATCTCAAACCACCCTCCGCAATCACTTCGGCTACCAGCGAGCCGAGTCCACCGCTGCTATAGTGAGCTTCCACCGTGATCACGGCGTCATAACGCTGGAGCATCTCCGCGAGATCGTCCACGGGAGGGGGCCGCATGCTGGCCACTACGCCCACGGCGCACGGTATGCCCTGTTCCGCCAACAAGTCCGCCGCGGCGATGACTTCGGTGGAGACGCCGCCCATAGCCAGCATGAGCACGGAGCCCGTCTCGCGAATACACTGGACGCACCGAAGCTCGAATCGCCCGTCCAACCCCGGCACAACCGTCTTGTCGTCTTTGCCGAGCCGATAATAGACGGGCCCTGGCATATCCCATGTTGCTTTTAGCGCGGTCTTCGTTTGCAGGTGGTCAGCGGGCGCGATGACGGTGACGCCAGGCTGAACAGCCAGTACCCCTACATCATCGAGGCCGTAATGAGTGATCCCGTTCGTGCCATACTCGAAGCCGCCGCCTACGCCAACAATGCGGACCGGTAATTGATGAACGATTGGTCCGTTTCGGATGAACTCATAGCTGCGCAACGCCGCAAATGTAACGATCGAATAAGTGAACGGGATATAGCCGGCCTCGGCCAAACCCGTCGCCACTCCGATCATGTTCTGTTCCGCTACTCCGACGTTGAAGAAGCGATCTGGAAATTTCTCGGCAAACGGTTCGACCGCCATATAGCCAAGGTCCGCGGTCAGCAGCAGAATTCGTGGGTCTTGTTCGGCCAACTCGACCAGCGTTCTAATAAAAGCGCCCCTCATGTTTCACCTCCCGGACAGAGGCCGGCGCCAGTCGTCTGAAGTGAATTCAAGGCGCGGATACTATCTCGTCCAGCGCCCTCGTGTATTCCTCGTCCGACATCGGCCAATAGTGCCATTTGATCTGACCTTCCATGTACGAGACTCCCTTGCCAAAGACCGTGTTCGCAATCAGCAAGTGCGGAGGTCCTGACGCGGTGTCGAAGCGGCCAACTGCTCCAGTTATCGCCGCCACATCATGACCGTCAACTTCCATAACATCCCACCCGAACGCCAACCACCGAGCCGCCATCGGAGACAAGTTCATTACCTGCTTGGTGTAGCCGAGGGCTTGCTGGCCATTCAGATCTATGATCGCCACCAGATTAGACAACCTATGATGCGCGGCGAACATAGCGGCCTCCCATACGGATCCCTCGTTGCATTCCGCGTCGCTCAGCAGAACAAACACACGCCGCGGCGATCGCAAAGAGCGCGCGGCGAGCGCCGACCCAGCCCCAATCGATAATCCATGCCCCAGTGACCCGGTAGAAAAATCCACGCCCTTTAATGCATGCTCCGGATGAGTGCCTAGCAAAGTGTCATCGCCGCAGTAAGTATCAAGCTGCTCTTGCGGCACCCACCCACGCAAGAAGAGCGCTGCATAGACAGCCAAAGCCGCGTGTCCCTTTGATAATATGAAGCGGTCTCGATCCGGGTCATCAGGGCTAGCGATCCTAAGAACATCGGCATACATCGCGGCGACGATGTCGACGATTGACAGCGCGGATCCAATATGTCCGGCCCCTGCTCGCTTCGATTGATCAATGACGATTCGTCTAATACGTTGCGATAATGAGGAGCTTGCTTTCTTTTCGCTCATTCTAATACTCTCGAGCTACGCGGAGTGACTACGATGCATCGCCAGTAGACGCCTCGCACTCCGACCGCGATTGTCACACGGGCCAAGAGCAGCGATTACGCACCTGCAATGACGGGAGATAATCAAGCGCTTTCCCCCGGCGCTTGAACAGCCATACCACGGCCGCGATCAACAACACCCCGAGAGTCAGACAGGTGATTGCGCTCCCTAAGACGAAGCCCACAGGCCTGTAGACCAACTCGACCTTGTGCTCGCCGACCGGGATGCGCATGGTTCGGAACACGTAATTCCCGGGCAGCACCGGCGCTGGCTTACCATCCACTTTCGCGCTCCAGCCCTTATCCCAGGACTCAGTAACTACAAGCCATCCATCACCCGGCGAGTCCACTCGCACGGTCATCGAGTTGAGACTTCTGCTCGAGATCTCCGCGCTGCCTTTCTCTTGCCGGCCCGTTGCGCCGCTGTTATTACCCTCCACCCTTGTGTCTCCGGTTGTCCCGACGCCGGTCTCCGCCGGGTAGTCCACAGCGGCTCTCTTCAACTCCTCCGATTCGACTATGACCGCCTGAGTCGGATCGAAACCTAGATCGACGAAGCGAAGAAACGCCGCTTTAGAAGAATCCACTACCTCGGCTGCCGGCACGATGTAAGCGCGAGGAACCGGATTCCGTACTTTGAAGATGTTTCCGTCCGCACCGGAATAGACGTGATCCGCTTTCATTCCACCAAAAAACGCCGGAACACTTAGGTAGAACTCCGCGGCGACGGGATCAAACAATCCCACTACATCAAAACGGCCGCTGCTGATCGCTTTGTTCCAATTGCCTGATACAGGCTTCAGATTCCGGTTCGCCAAGCCGTACGGAACCGTGACGTCGGGAGGGCCTGCCGCATTCAGATTCTCGAGGAGAAATACGCTGTCTTTCGGGTTGTACAACCCTACGGTATCGACCTTGTCGCAGTCCCAGTCACCGGTGATCGGAATACAACCTTGGTTCGGAGAGCCAAACTGAAACTTCGTTTCAGTGTTTCCATCCGCCTTGAGCGTGTTCTTCAGATGAAAGACGCTCTCCTTCGGGTCGTACAAACCGACTGTATCGACTCCGTCGCCATCCCAGTCACCGGCTAGCGGAATCCAACCTTTTCCAGGCTCACCATACCTAATGACCAAGTCGGCCGGGCCGCCGATGTTCGAATTGCGAAGATGGAACTCGCCAGCCGCGGGATCATACATTCCGATTGTGTCTACCTTGTCCCCATTCCAATCACCGGCGAGCGGTATCCGCCCTTTTCCGACTACCCCGAATTGAAAGATGACTGGCGCCTCGTCCGGATCCTGTGATTTCCACAAATAAAAAGTGTTGCTCCGCATATCACACAACCCCGCGGTGTCCTGACCATCTCCATCCCAGTCACCAACGAGAGCAACAAGATCGCCTCCAGACAATCCCTGCTTCTCTAGCACTTTTTTGTCTGGGATGTTCCACTTGCCACTCACTGCCGGTGCGAGGGAGGGAACAGGCGGCGGGACGATTATGTCCGTAACGCCTACTCGCGGAAGCAAGTCAAAGGTGGAGTCGATACTGAATACGGGATGCTCCGCGGTAATATACGACCTATCAGACGCTGAATCAGTGGCTGCGTCCTCAACTGCACGCCAAAATCTGCCGATGCGCTCGGGCACGACGCTCTCGTACCCACCCACGCTTTGCAGCCTGAGGATTGTTGAGCTCGAACCCGCGAACGCGGGATATATCGGCAGAATTCTGACCTTCTCGCGATCGCCGACCGCTTCGATTAAAGGCGTTGTCGGGAATAATGCCGCGCCACGGTCAATCTCATATCGATTGAACGAGTCGGCCGACCGGTGCATCTGAACGATCACTATGCAGATCAACGTGGAAGTCACCACCGCACGCCATCCGAATCGCCACCAACCCTTTAGCGAAATCCGCATCAACAGCGGCGCACGCCGTAGAACCCAATCCAGTCCGAACGCCGCGAGCACCGCCGCCGCAAAATTGAACAGAAACAGCAGCCGGTGAAGCCGCATATGGTTAAAACCCGGCATCAGTTTGTAAAAGACCCAGACCAGCGGCGTGCCGGTTGCCAGGAGAAGCACGACAGTCCCCATCACTCTCGAGTAGACAACCAGGGAATGCCTTCGGCAAAAACCGATTAAGGCTAGAATTGCGGTGGGCGTCCCAAGAAACATGTATGCTTCCTGGGAGGACTCGATGCGATGAGGCGCAAAAAAGAAGAGCAGGTCGGAGGCCCGGAGCGAAGAAAAGAGCAATTCCGAATAAGTCATCGCCGATCGATCCAACGTTTGAACCATCTCCCACGTAGGTATGAGTTGGATCGCGATCAAGCCCGCGGCGACAACGGCGGGAATCGCGAGAACGATTCCGTAACCTGCAATTCCTATTAATCCAAGTCTTGACGCGCTTCGACTAGCTCGCCTACTGCGCCGAAAAAGCAGGTATGCCCCATAGCAGGCAATGGCGGCGAAGGCGAATTCGACGAACAACACCTGACCGCCGAAGAACATGAGAGCCATGACTATTCCCAGCCAAATGCCCGTCGGCAAGGACCGCAGCCTCACGGTTCTTCGAAGCAGCAAGAGAGCGAGCGGCAGCCCGGCCGCGACAGCTAAGATAGACTCAAACGGAAGCCACACGAAAGTGAAGCTGTTTAGCATCCAGGCTATTCCGCCGAATAACGACGCCACAAACGAGATTCTGATACCCGAAAGCAATAGGAACATCGTCAGCCCCACAAGTAGCATGTGAGACACCACCAGGAGGTCATGGGCTTTCGTCGGCGTGGTTACCAGCGAGAGCAAGGTTCGAGGAAGGTACAGAAGCAGATTCTGTCCATTCGTAAAAAGCGGATGGCCGGTGAAGCTGTACGGGTCCCAGAGTGGGAAGTCATTTGACTTGAGAGCGCCATTGAGAAGTACCTGATAGGGATAAGACTGCGCGGCTTGGTCGAAACAAAACGACTCGGGCTGCTCGTTCGGCTGATAAGCCCACGGATAAATCTCGTTCCGGCTCCCGCTCATGTCCGACAGGGTGTAGCCTCTGAAAACCGGCGAAAAGAAGTAGTAAACGACGCCAGCCATCAAGATAAGGGCTAAGGAGAATCGACCGACGCGAGTACAAAGAAATGACAGCCTCGTTAGCAGCAAGGTTGAAGCCTTAATCGGATCCACCGGCCCGCGGAGACGGCAGAAGAGCGACGCGATCAAAGGCTTGCTCATCTTTTCCTACCCCTCGTTCGATTCCGCGTCACATTCTTTGAAAATGCGACTGGCTTAGAGAAAGTCGGCAGACGCTAAACCGGAAAAAACTCAACCCTGACTGAGGCCGTTTAATAACCCTATTAAACCAAACACTACTGGAGTCACTCAAAGAGACATCCCAGTTTTACCGCCTTTGTTAGCCACTGCTCATTCACCGACATCGAGACCTCGGTAGCCGGTTCAAAGTTCCCGTTATTGAAGTTCCCTTAATTAATAAGCTCGTGGAATCTACCAGTTTTGAGTCCTGCTGTCAAAACGGATTTCCTCTCCTTAGGTGGGCGCTCAACGGTTTGTGGGGCGATAGCAACAAAAGTCCGGCAACCTGCCAGACTGTCGGATCGATCCAACGGCCCAACTCTGAAATGAAGCGAAGAGAACGACAATCTGGCGCCCTGTCGGACTTTGTGATGCTAGTCAAAAAGAGTCCCTTGCTCCAATTCTCAGGAACGGTTACGCACCCCTCCTTGGGCTCCTTGGGCGCCGAGCCTACAGGTGTAATCAAAGTACGAGCCGTACTCTATGCTTGAAGGTCCGTCTCATTGATACTTCAGCGCCCTGATTCATCGGGGCGCGGTCCAAAGGAACAAACAAGAACTGAGCCGCTTACTGATTTTTGACGCTAGTGTGATTCCAAGTCTGATCTTTATAGAGAGCCTGTTAGCAATTAACAATCAGATGGAAGGCTACTCATCGTCATGGAAATCGCACGTAAATGAAAGAAGTCTTGCAATGCAACGGTAATCCAAGTCAGGGTGCCTAAGCGTATTTGTGGAACTGTGGTTATCCGCCCGAATCGTATCGAGCTTGATTGTCGAGTTCTCATTAACACCTCGATTCATCGAGGTGTTCGGCAACTGACTGGCTGCTTCATAACTGTTTCAACAGTTTCTCGATCCAGAAGTAAACCGTTGAAGCGGGTGCGGGCGCTCCGGTTGGCCGTTCTCACCCAGATGAAGCAGGGTGTTAATGATGAACAACCTGAGTAGGACATTGATCAGAGCGATAAGTATAACGTTGAAATACTTGATGAGTGAGGCTGTCATTACGGCATTACGTCCGCTGTCTTGGCTGCTGCGTGTCAACGACAGTTTCGGCGCCGCTCTTATTTGTGTCTTAATCACGCTTGCATACCAGTGTCTGACTAACTATTCTTCCTCGCTGGGAGAAATTCTTCCACATTGCATTCATAAGAGACTGCTCGTGCGGAACTCTTTCAAAGATCAGAGGAGTCGGCGATGGTGGTTGCAGGCAGGTTCAGCAAATCGCGCCGATTGAGGACAACATTTCAAGGCAGTGATTTTGACGTGTCACGTTACTTTCTCGAATATCGACGGAGTTGGTAGATGTCACAACTAACAGCACGGCTTTCTTTTCTCCGCACATCCCTCGGCCGATTCTCCATAGCCTTTGTCATCATGGCCGGCGTCACGTACTACATCTTTTCACCTGTCTTCAAGGGTTATACCTTGTCGGACGTCGCCAGTCGACGGAACGAGCTTTATCCGTGGGCTTATCAACCGGCCGACCAGCCGGAGACGACTCATGCTGACCAGACCGACGCGTTCTATCCCATGCAGGTACTCCTGCATGATGCGCTCAAGACCGGGGACTTCCCGCTGTGGGACCCGTACACCTTCGCTGGCCATCCGCTCTTCGCAAATGGTCAGAGCATGTTTCTCTACCCTCCTCGCGCGATCCTCTCACTAGTGACTACCCCTACAAAAGCCCACGATCTGTTGTTGCTGTCTCACATGTTGCTCGGCGGATTGACAATGTTTCTGTTCCTTTCGGATGTGAGACTCTCGTTCGGCGCGTCGCTGTTTGGGGGCATATCATGGATGCTGAACAGCTTCATGTTAGCTTGGATGCCACTTGAGCATTTCGTGGTCATTGAAGCCTGGATGCCGCTTGCTTTCTTTCTGATCCGCAGAACCCTCAACCACCGGTCCTGCCTAGCCGGCACTTGGCTGGGAATAGTTATGGCTCTCATCTTTCTCGGAGGGCACCTATTGCTGATCGAATTCACATTCACGGCTATAGCCTGCTATGGAGGGTATCTACTTTCTCGAGAATTGCGGCAACGCAACAGCATCACCTTTGGAGCCAAGTTAAGAAGAGTCGTCAACCGCGGAATCATACTGGCTATTCCCGTCGTTGTTCTGACCGGTCTGATCGCGGTGCAGCTCATACCCAATTGGATGCTGGTTCAAGCAATCGACCGAACAATGCCCACTTACGCGGAATTGCTCGATTTCAAGGTGCAGGCCGCCAGCCTCATGCGTTTCTTCGTGCCTTTCGGACCCCTGACCGACCCCTACCATGAAGCAATGTTTCTTGGGACGCCGACCGCGATTCTCGCGTTAGTCGGTTTTTGGCGAAAGCATTCGCTGGTTGTTTACTCACGAGCGACGGGAATAATCGTGCTGCTTCTTGCAACCGGCACGCCCCTGACGTGGATTGCATATACGCTGGCGCTAGGCTTTGGCCATAATAAGCCGCTCGGACGGCTGCTCTTTCTGTTTGATTTTGTGGCGGTGTTGCTGGCGGCATTTGGGCTTGATTGGGTTCTGCGGCGAGCGCCGGCTCGGGCTCGCATTACGTTAAGGAGGACATGGCGCTTTGGATGGCGAGTGGTAATAACGGCGTCGTTGACTGGGATCGTGATCATTCAGATGAACACAATGGCGGCTTGGCTTGATCGGCACG
>JAHFUG010000201.1 GCA_023265195.1 Blastocatellia bacterium
CATCCTTCTGGATTGCCGTCTGGGCAGCTCCCTTGAACACTGCTTTGAGTGTCCGGTTGTGGTTCTTGTTCAATCCTCTGGTCTGCACCGGCTTTTTGCGTCTTCTGGGACGCCCATCAAGACAGGCGGGATGGGTTGGGAAAATCAAACCCTTCGTTAATGTAATTACCAGTCCGAGTTGCATCAACGTGCGTGCTATCAACGCCAGCAGGAAGTTTGCCGTACATCGTTCTTGCAGGATGGAAACGAACCCAAGGTCTTTGTCTCAACGGTCTCACCAATTCCGCTTGACTCAAATTACCGAACGCTCATAATTGGTTTCTCGCGCCTGTTCCTGGTAAAACAGCGGACTCGCTCCAGTCAGGCGCCGGTTCAGGCAGCGAATGAACGCGCAAAAAGACCGGAAAACGGCCGGATTTGGCCGTCAATGTGAGGAGAGAATCATGTCGTTGGTGTCGAAAGCAGGTTGCGGTATTGCCGCCCTGACGCTTTTATGCGCGATCGGCCACGCCCAAACCAAGCAAGCCCGGAAGCCCGCGGATAAAGATGAGGTTGGCGCCGCGGCGGCTCCGGCGGCCTCACACAAGACATTAACTCAGGAGCAGCAGCGGGCGCTCTACCTGCTGGATCAACTCTTCGACACCGCCAAGGCTTTCACCTCCGACAAGCTGAAGATAAGAGCCCAGGCTCAGATCGCGGACTCGTTGTGGGACTTTGACGAGCCACGCGCGCGCGATATGTTTACCGAAGCATTCAACTCGATCTTCATAATGAAACAACCGGGCCGGCGCAAAGGCGCGGATGGTCAGGGGGCCGCCCAATTCAACCCCGACTCCCAACTCCGGATAGAAGTTCTTCAGTTGATCGCCCGCCGCGACCTGGCTTTGGCGGAAGGGCTCTCGAGAACGGTGATCGACGTACCGGCTGAAAATAACTCGCGCGATTCTGATATGTTTGGAGGAAAAGAAAGCGAGCAAGCCGAGCTCTATCTCGAGCTGGCCATGAGCGTTGTTCAAACGGATCCGGCGCGCGCCGCTCAGCTTGCTCGGCGCAGCCTGGACATTGGAATGCAGATGGAATTTCCAATGACGCTCATGATGATCCGCGATAAGGACCAGACGATCGCGGACGATCTGTTTTTGTATGCGTTGGCAACCGCGTTGAAGGAGCCGGGCAGGGCCACGATGAACATAGCTTCGCTGGGGCCATACGTCTTTCCCGATTGGGGCATTGGTATGTTCGGCGGCGCCGAGCTTTCTTTACTGAGCCCGGGGGGGCCGCGCCAGATCAATCCGAACCTAGTGTCGCAGTTTCTCGAGTTTGCCTACAACCAGATAATTGTCCGCTCCGCGAAGCCGGAGGGCGAGGACAAGTTGGGCGCGATGATGGCCAGTATGGATTACATGCTTATCATGCAGATAACGCCCTACTTCGATAAATACATGCCAGAGAAAGCGCTCGAGATCCGGGCTAGGATGGGCGATCTGCTCAACGCAATTCCGTCCGGGCGCGAGCGCGACCAGATGGCCGAGTTTTTCAGACCCTCTTCGGTTAATGAACTCATAGACAAGGCGGAGAAATCAAAGACTGAGGACGAGAAGTCGATGGCTTACCTTCAAGCCATCTTCGCTTCGATCAAGGACGGTGATTACGAGAACTCGCTGTCGCTGGTCCAGAGAATCAGCAATCCTGAAATGAGGAGCGAGTTTGGAATGATGGTTCGGATGTTCGCGGCGCTCGCCGCTCTCGCAAAGGGCGACACGGTAACCGCGCTACAGCACGCGAGAGAGATGACCGACCACCAGGAGCAAGTGGCCATATTTGGCGCAATCCTCAATAAGCTTGTCGAAAAGAACGACAACATCGCGGCAGGCTCGCTGTTGATCGAGGCCGAAAAGATTCTTTTGAAGAGCGAGAATACCAGCGAGAAGGCCGGTGCGCTTTTGTCGTTGGCCGCGAGCGCTACGCGCATCGACTCCATCAGGGGCTTCGAAATAATGAAGTCGGCTGTGGATGCAATCAATCGCGCGAAGCTATCGGCCAATCAGATGGACCAATTCACAAAAGCCGGAGGCGACTCCGGAGCAGAGGGCTATGTGACCGAGATGTTCGGGTTTGGATCGGGCGGATTCTCGCATACTCTTCCCGCGCTCGCGCGCATAGATTTCGAACACGCTTTGATGCTGGCGAAAGCAATAGATTCGAAGGAAGGCTCGGTCATGGCTCAGTTGGCGGTCTGCCGGGGCGCATTGACCAGGAGCGCGTCATCCGAGAATCGCGAGAAGGACAAAGCCAGCCCGGCTGCAGGAACGCCCGCCAAGCCGAAACCGGAAAAGGGCGAAGGGGACTCGAAGCCGGATGCTACGCGAAAGAAGGACGGCGCGGCTCAGACCAGGGATTCTTCTCCGGACAATACGAAAGTGACCACAAAATCGAAGAAGGCCGCTGAGAACGATAAACCTCAACCACCATCGGCCAAATGAGGGGCTGTCCGAGTTTTCAATCTCAGGGGCAACGAGTCAGTGCGGTTGTGATGTCACTCGCCGACTCGAGGACATTATCATGATCGCTTTAGACATTTGGCAATAGGTTCCAACGCCGTCGTACATTGATCTCAAGGGTGTCGTTGAATCGTCGGCCATACCGCATACAGCGATCGTGACCTTTCCTTTGACTCTGGGGGTTTTTAGATGGCCAACGACCGGAACAGAGAAATGTAGCCAGCCGCCAATCCCAAGTTCATTACCGGATCGTCGGCTGGCCAACTCGCACATGAAGTGAATCTTGATTTATCCTCTTAGAAGCCGCCCATTCCACCGCCGCCCGGCATCGGAGGACCGCCTTCCTTTTCTTTTTCAGGGATGTCGCAGACCGTGGCTTCCGTTGTTAGGAGCAAGCCCGCTATGGAAGCAGCGTTCTGCAATGCCGAGCGCGTCACTTTGGTTGGATCCACCACTCCCATCTTCAGCATGTCGCCGTATTCTTCGGTCTCTGCGTTGAAGCCGTGCGATGAGTTCTTCTCCGTCCTTACCTTATCGACTACCACCGCCCCTTCGTAGCCGGCGTTCACTGCTATCTGTCTCAACGGCTCCTCCAGCGCCCGCTTCACGATCGAGACTCCGATGTTCTCATCGTCGTTCTCGAGCGCGAATCCTTCCAGCGCCTTCTGAGCGCGTATGAATGCGACCCCGCCTCCCGGCACGATCCCTTCTTCGACCGCCGCCTTCGTCGCGTGCATCGCGTCTTCCACTCGAGCTTTCTTTTCTTTCAACTCGGTCTCGGTCGCCGCTCCGACCTTGATCACCGCCACGCCGCCGACCAGTTTCGCCAGCCGCTCTTGCAGCTTCTCCCGGTCATAGTCGGAGGTCGTCTCGTCGATTTGAGCCCGAATCTGTCTAACTCGGCCTTCGATGTCGCCCTTCTTCCCGGAGCCTTCCACGATGGTGGTGTTGTCCTTGTCCACCACAACTTTCTTTGCTCGTCCCAGATCTTCAGGCTTGATGCTCTCGAGCTTGATCCCAAGGTCTTCCGTTATCGCCTTCCCGCCGGTCAGGATCGCGATATCTTCCAGCATCGCCTTGCGCCTATCTCCAAAACCCGGAGCCTTGACGGCGCATACCTGCAACGTGCCTCGAAGCTTGTTGACGACCAGGGTCGCAAGGGCTTCGCCTTCCACGTCTTCGGCGATTACCACCAAGGGCTTGCCTTGACGAGCCACCTGCTCCAACAGCGGCAGCAAGTCTTTTAGCGAACCGATCTTTTTCTCGTGTATGAGGATCATGGCGTCCTCGAGAGTGCACTCCATCCGCTCCGAATCCGTGACGAAATACGGCGAGAGGTAGCCGCGGTCGAACTGCATTCCCTCGACCACCTCCAACGACGTCTCCAACGTACGAGCCTCTTCAACCGTGATCACACCATCCTTACCGACCTTGTCCATTGCCTCGGCTATCAACGTTCCGATCGTGCTGTCTCCATTGGCGGAAATCGTTCCCACCTGCGCGATCGCGTCGCCTTTGACTGGTTTGGATAGCCGCTGGATCTCGGCGACTACCTTCTCCACCGCCTTGTCGATCCCGCGCTTGAGCGCCATCGGGCTCGCTCCGGCCGCGACCGTCTTCACGCCTTCACGAAAGATCGCCTGGGCCAGCACGGTCGCGGTGGTCGTGCCGTCACCGGCCACGTCAGAGGTCTTCGACGCCACTTCGCGAACCATCTGGGCGCCGGTGTTCTCGAGCTTGTCTTCCAGTTCGATCTCTTTAGCTACGGTTACGCCGTCCTTGGTTATGGTGGGTGAACCAAATTTCTTTTCGATGACTACGTTCCGGCCCTTCGGCCCTAAAGTCACCTTAACCGCATCCGCTAGCTGATTCACCCCTGACAGGATGCCCCGCCGCGAGTTTTCTCCGAATACAATTATTTTTGCCATCTCTTCCTCTCCTGTTTAAGAATCTCTTACTTTCCCTTGCCTTTGCCCTTCGCGGCGGAATCAATGATTCCAAGGATTTCGTCCTCGCGCATGATCAAGTATTCCTCCCCGTCGAGTTTGACCTCGCTGCCCGAATACTTGCCGAATAGGACCTTGTCCCCCTCCTTCACATCGAGCGGGACTCGCGTGCCGTTATCAAGGAGTTTCCCGTTGCCGGCGGCGATCACCTCGCCCTCTTGCGGTTTCTCCTTAGCCGAATCCGGAATGATGATCCCGCCTCGAATCTGTTCCCCTTCTTCTATTCGCTTGATAATAACGCGATCGTGGAGCGGTCTAATACTTGCCATTTTTGCATTCTCCTTTCTCGAGTAATCGAACTCAGAGTTCACGCTAATGGCGAGCAATGGTTCCAGGCCGCATTAGCACTCTGTCAAAAAGACTGCCAATTATACTCATGGCCATTACGGGTGTCAACGAAATGATAAGGAAGTTTAAGGAAGTTTAAGGAAGTAAAGGAAGTCCGCAAGAAGAAAACACGCAATACCCGCTAACCGCGAGAGCCCAGGGACTGGGCTTGGACAGCGGTAATGGCGACGGCGTCACGAATGTCTTCGGCCGCGCAGCCACGCGAAAGATCGTTAGCCGGCTGAGCCAGTCCCTGGAGTACAGGACCTATGGCGGTTGCGCCGGCCAGCCGCTCTACAAGTTTGTAAGCGATGTTGCCTGCGTCGAGGTTTGGAAAGATTAACACGTTCGCCCTGCCCGCCACCGAACTACCTGGCGCTTTGGTCTCGCTTATGGACGGGATTAAGGCGGCGTCGGCTTGCAATTCGCCATCGATGCAAATCTCCGGGGCTCGAGCCCTGACCGTGCGAGTTGCTTCTATTACTTTGTCGGCAAACGGAGACGCCGCGCTTCCTTTGGTGGAAAATGACAGCATTGCAACGCGGGGCTCGGCCCCAAGCAGCGCGCGCGCGGATTCGGCGGAGGCGATCGCGATTTCAGCAAGGTCGCCCGCCGACGGATCGACAACGACTCCACAATCAGCGAAAATGATCGCGCCGCCGGAACCGATCTCGCGGTCTTTTAGCGCCATTAGAAAAAAACTCGACACGACTCGCATTCCAGGCCTTGGCCCTATGCATTTCAACGCGGCGCTTACCGTGTGAGCGGTAGTGTGCGTTGCCCCTGAGACGGCGCCGTCCGCGTGGCCGGCTCGCACCATCATATTCGCGAAGTAAAGCGGGTCCCGCATCTGCCGCCTCGCTTCATCGGCGGTGACCCCCTTCGCCCGGCGAATCTCGTGGTAGGCTTGGGCGTATCGCTCCAGCTTCGATGAGCGACTGTGGTCGAGTATTTCTACGCCGGTGAGCGACGAGTTTAGATGTGAGGCCTTTCCTCGAATGATCTCCTCTCGTCCGATCAAGCTGACATTCGCCAAGCGCTGAGCCGCGCAAAGCGACGCAGCCTGGATGATTCGTTCGTCTTCGCCTTCAGCGAGAACGATGCGCTTAGGGTCCGACGACGCTCGCGCACGAATTCGCTCCAATACATTCATTGTTCTAAACAGTCTCGATCTAATCTGGTCGGATTCTAGCGGATTGTCGAGGGACTGGCGAGAGGAAGGGGCGTCGCCCGCTTGGTTGGGCGGTCATATAACCGCAGCGCCCTGAGCCAGGGATCCGGCTAAAGCCCGCACGTGAACTCTCCCCTGTTTCACGCGCAGCGCGCCGGAACGTGCGCCCGCGGGCGCTACGGTGTCTCGCAAAAATTTACTGATCCGTTCCGGTCTCCGAGTCGCTGGCTGAAGTCTTGCGAATCCGTCCAGCGTCGCTGAATAAAATATCCGTAAGGTCCAATCCCTCGCGGCGATCTATATCGCGCTCCAGGGCTTTCAACCGATCGCGCTGCTCCTGCAGCCGGGCGGTGAGCTTCACGAGGTCAGAAGCATGCGCGCCGCTTAGCTCCGATTGCAGCTTGACCAACTGTGCGTTCAGGAGGCTCTCCTGCTGCCGCTCGCTATCGACCACCATTTTGTTGACCATATTTCTTACTTCCGCCCGGTTGATAGCGATTTCCGCCGAATCGGAGCCGCCCACTGCGCCAGCGCCGCGCGTTCTAAATAGGTTCGTCCTCATGTTAAAGCCGTTCTTGCTAATGCTAACCTCCGTTCCAATGGCCGATAGCACCAACATCGCCGCCGCAACCGCGCTAAACGCCTTTACCCAGAGCGGCGTCACGCCAAAGAGCTCTCTCAGCAGCTCGATCGCGGAACGCTTTTGTTGCGCCGAGACTCGCACGACCGGCAGGTCTTCCAGTTGCCAATGCTGCAGCATTTCACGCACGTGGCCAAATGATTCCATCTCGCTTCTGCACACGGCGCACTTTCTCAAATGTGTTTCGACGGTATGCGTTTCTTCGGCTGACGCCTCGTTGTAAAGGTAAGAGACAAGCGCCTCCCGCATATCGCAATTGTTGGTCTTCAGTGTGTCCGTCATTTTGAACCTCCGTAGCCTACACAGCCTCGCGCAGGTGTTCGAGCCTCTTTTTCATTTCGTTCAATCCCGTATACATTCTGGTCTTAACGGTAGAAATGGGAATTCTCAGGATTTCCGCGATCTCCGCGAACTTCAACCCGTCGTATTCCTTCATGATTATCACCTGCCGCATTTCCGGTGGAAGGCCCTTCAGCGCGCGCTTGACGTGTCTTGCAATCTGCTGTCTTTGAATGTCGTCGCCAAGGTCTTCCGTGTCGGCCGCGGGCTCGAACCCGTTGGCCTCGCGCTGCTGCTCAATGGAAAACGTGTCGCGCGGCCGGCCCCGCAACTTCGTATTGCACGTATTCAAAGCGATGCGATAGATCCAGGATGAGAATTTAGCCTCGCCCCTGAACTTTCCCAGGTTCTTGTACGCCGATAGGAACGTCTCTTGAGTGGCGTCCTTCGCTTCGTCGTCGCGGCCTAGCATTCGAAACGAAAGGCCATAAATCTGGCGTTCCCATCGGCGGACTAATAGATTGAAGGCGTCCGCCTCACCCTGCAGAGTGTGCTCGATTAATTGAGTGTCGGTCAGTTCCAATTTAACCTTATACAGTCTATCGGGGGCTGACCCTCCATCGCTTCAGTCGTAATAGACTGAGGAATGTTCGCAAAAGTCGGAAAAAGTCTATCACTAACCGGCCTTGGCCAGGACATCCAATGAGATTTGCGGCCATCGTTCAAGGCGCTATTGGAAAAAGACGGCGGGCGAATGAATGAGCCTTGAGCGTTCTGATATTGTTGCCGCGATTGGGAACCGCAGTATAATCGACTCCGGCCCCCGGTGTAAGCGTAGTAATGGGTGAACCACCTTGTTCGAGTCTATTTTGAGATCCCTGGTTTCGCAGGTTGATGGCGCACAGGGCGCGATCTTTCTTGATGGCGACGGCGAAGCGGTGATGTGGCATACGCGGGGCGACAGCAATGACCTGAGGTTGCGCGCCGCCTATGTTGCGGTACTCGTCAAGACATCTCGATCGATCACGACGCGGCTTGGTCATGGCAGCGCCACAAGCCTGTTGGTCGAATATGAAAACAGCCAGTTCTTGATCGAGGATCTCGTCCGAGGCTACTTCCTCGCACTCGAGTTGGACAAGGCCGCCAATTTGGGCCAGGCCCTTAAGCAGATCCGCCCCGTGGTCGACGTCCTTTGCCAGGAGATAGCCGCCTGAGCACCACCACAACTCAATAGTGAACCTCTACGGTCACCGGCGCTCTCTTGAGAGTGATTGGGACCCCGTAGAGCGAGGCTGGGTGGAACTTGGAACGCCTCAACGACTCGATCGCGGCTTCGGTCATGAAATTCACCGGGTTTACCACCTCTATATCGGAAATTGTTCCGTCGGCGTGAAAAGTTGCTCGCAACACGACTGTTCCGACCACCTTGTCCGCCTGGGCTTGTGGCGTCACGATCGGCCTGGGCCGGTATATCCACGTGATTCTGCTGAAACCGGCAATCTTGTCGTGCTGAGGCCAGTCAATTTCCCTGATTCCAATTCCTTTTCCGTCCAGAGGGCCAGCGTCGCCTCCTCCCTGATTGCCTCCCTTCCCACGACCGGCCCCGGGGCCGCCGCCTCCGCCAATACCCGTTCCATCCCCACTACCCATTCCACCACCGGCGCCTGACCCAGAGGAGGGCGAACCCGATTTGCCGTTGGGGTCGCCCGGATGAGGCTCGGGTGGCCGATTATCCGGGACGCCGACCAGCGTTGTATCGACTGGCAGACTTGGGCTATCGATTGGGGACGGCTTAGGACCAACAATTTGAGGCGTGGCCACTATGGGCGGGAGCGGGCCCTTGAAGACGGGCCGTGGATCGTGGTTTCCACCACCGCCACCCCCTTTGCCGTTGTCGCCTTTCGAATTGACTGCTGGCTTTGAAGGACCGTCGGAGCGTATCCCAGGGATTTCGAGAGGAACCATCGTAACGACAAGGTCAGGGTCATGCTTTGGTTGTTTAGCCAGATGCCGCAATCCAGCTATCAGGATTATTCCGAGCAACGCGAGATGCGCCACTGCCGCGCAAGCGAGGCCGGCATACAATCTGCTCCGGCGTTTCGAGTCCCGAGTATCCGCGGTAATGAATTCCGTGATGAATTCAAGCGGGTCGCGCTTTATCTCCCGCCACGCAATGGCGAGCTCCGCCAAAAGGCGGCGCAAAACACCCTGAGTCTCTATCAGCGAAAAGAGCGAGTCTTCCTGTGCGCGAGTGGCAAGACCTCTTGTCGTTACTGAAACCATAATTGAGGCGTGCCTTTGTGTGGCAGGGCTAAGTCATAAAATTAGGAGCGGTGGCCTTGATCGGCAATGCGCGGCCACCGCGGCGGCTTAAGCTACCTCAAAGTAAAGTCAACCTCGAACTTTACGAAGTAGGCGACTGGTTGCCCGTTCTTCGTCGCGGGTTTGAACCTCATCTGGTACACGGCGCGAATCGCCATTTCATCGAGCCCGTCCGGTAGACCACGCACTATCGACACCTTCTTTACCTGACCGTCAGCGCCAACGAGTACGCGGGCGAAAACGGTGCCTTGAATCTTGTTCTTGCGCGCCTCTTCGGTGTAGTTCGGATGAGGCTTGTTCAACGGCGAAGGATATGTGTCGACGCTAGTCGCGACTCCAGATCCGCCTCCAAGCCGCGGATCGCCGCCGCCCATGTTGTAGCCTCGGCCCGGACCGACACCGGTTCCGTCCCCGGAACCCATCCCGCCGCCTGAACCGGATCCCATTCCACCGCCGGAACCAGGCCCCGCCGATGGCGGACCGGGCACGCCGGTGGGCAATCCGGTTGGAGCGAGATCATCTCGCTTCGGTTGCAGCCGCGGATCGACTTGAACAGTTTCCATCACCGGCAATGACGGCGGTTTGAGTTGAGGTTCCGGCCGCGGCGCGATCACCGGCGGGGTCAGAGAAAACTGTGGCACTTGCCCTTTCGAAGGCGGAGTAGGCGTGTTACGCCCGCCGCCGCCGCCGCCGCCGGCTTTCTCTTTGGCCTTCTTCATTTCAATTGGCTGCTGCTTGAAGTCGTCGGCGTTAACGAGACGAGTCAAGAGGGTTTCCGGCTCATCGCTCTTCGCGGTCTTATGATGCTGATACCACCAGATAACCAGAATCGTCGTAAAGAAGATCGCGTACACGACAATCCCCATGGCCATCCCAAATTTCAAAAGCGCTTTGCGCCGTTGGCCCCCGATGCCGTCACCCTTGAAGGCGCTCGAGATGTATTGTTTGGGATTGTCTGTGAACTCGCGAAAGGCCTCCGCGAATTCGCCAAGTAGCCGGCCTATCAAGGACGGCTGTCGAATGAAAGCTCCAGCGAACAACTCCTGTTGCATATCCCGCCCTCCAGGCGCCCGTCTGACTAATGCATTCCTTCAACCGCAAGGGTCACGAGAGGGACATCCCTCTACCAATTGCCTGCTCTGCTCTATATGTTCCGGCGATAGTCACCAGCTATTTTCCCTTGAGCATCTTTATAGTGTCAAGATGCTCTCGCTCGACCGGGCTATTCGAATTGTCAAAGCTGATTCGCAAGGTTTGCATACTACCAGGCACTTAGAACCCTGCAAGAGAATAAATCCAGCTTTGAACGGGACGCCCTCCCTGGGCTTGCGCGAAAACACGGCGCCCGCCATTCTTAGTGCCCGCTTTCCCGGCGCGAGATGCCCAATAGCCCAATAACCTCGGCTTATTGCTTATCAAACCTGATTAGCGCTCCCTTTAGCCCGGCGGCCCAGCCAACGATTCCAGGTTTCACCAATGAAATCGCAAGCAAGCGTGATTGCGTTGGGCTGTCGACGCTTATCCACGTGACCCCGGCGTCAGGCGTGTAGAGGATCGCTCCGTTATCACCAACCGCCCAGCCGTGATCCCGATCGCTGAAGCAGACGTCCCTCATAAGAAACTCATCTTTGATCTCGTACATCTTGCGCCAAGTTCGGCCTCCGTCAGTTGTCTTGGCCATACGACCGCTGTGCCCAACGACCCACCCTGTGTCCTTGTCCGTGAAAAAAATCGAATCGAATATCAGCTCAGGCCGCTTGGTCTTGATGCTTGTCCAATTCAACCCTCCGTCAGTCGTACTGTAAAAGCCGCCTTCGTTCAGAGTGCTCGCCCAGCCATGCTCCCGGTCGAGAAAGAACAGTTTCGATACGGCCTGTTCGAATGGGTAGACAATCTCGTTCCAGTGCGCTCCGGCGTCGCCGGTGATAAGAAACGTCCCGGGCTGCTCGCTGTACTCGTCCTTGCGCCCGCCGCCCCAGGCCCATCCATGCGCTGAATCAACAAAGAAGACGCTCTCGATCTGTTCCGGAGAATCGACCACCGGGTCTCGACGGTTTCCGATGAGCTTCATCTTGACCGTCTTAGCTTTTCGCTGAAGAGCCCATGATTCTCCGCCGTCTTCGGTGCGCAAGATGTCCCGATCTATCGTCAGCGCCCAGCCGTTCCTTGGGTCGACGAAGCGCACGGAACGAATCTTATACTTGAATTGATCCTTGATCTGTTTCCAGGTCTGGCCTCCATCGGTGGTCTGGAGCACCTCAAAGCCCTGATTGGCCTTCAAGGGATCTTCGGGCTTCTTCCCCGGTAGAGGTTGCTTCTTTGGCTTGTTGGCGTTTCCGCTTTCTTCAACAATCTCAGAGCTGCGGTCGGTTTGTCCGTTGAGCCACCCGACATTTTCGTTGACGAAATTGACGCTGAAAAAAGCGTCCCCGGTCCCTGTGTCCTGCTCGGACCACTTCCCAAGCGGCATAAGCTTGGAACAAGACGCCAGGAGTAAGACGAGAAAAGACAGCGCGAATGCTCTTCGGTTATGCATGCGTAGTCCGCTCAGTTTGATGCTTTGTACAGGGATTAGAATACTAGCATCGCTTGATGGAGGTCTGAAGCAGAAAATGGCGACTGGGGCCGCCTTCAAGAGGAGCGAGGCTTCAGTTTTTTCGCGCTCACGCCGGCCTGACCGTTGAGTATGTAATCAAATAGCCGTTCGGGAAGGACACGTTTTAGAAGAAGCGCTATTCGTGCGTGACGCGGAGCGGCGTACCGAGCGCGCGGCTTAGCTGAGGCGAGCGCTTCGACCACGAGCGCCGCAATGTCATCGGACGAACCGGCCATCTTTCTCAAACGCCCATAACCCGCCGCGAAACCTTCAAAGAAAGGCCGGTAGACCGACTCTTGCTCCATTATTGCCCTAGCGTTCTCATTCGCGGTCCGCAAGAACTCGGTAAGAATGAACCCGGGCTCGATGACGACGACCTTCACGCCGAAGAGCGACAGCTCACCGCGCAACCCATCCGAAATCGCTTCGAGAGCGTGCTTGGTCGCGTCGTAGACGGATGACAACGGACGCGCGATGCGGCCCGCGACCGAGCTTATGTTCACGATCCGCCCGTAGCCTCTCTCCCGCATCATCGGGATCACCAGTTTCGTCAGCGCGATCAGCGAAAATAGATTGGTTTCGAAGTTGGCGCGAATGCTCTCAATCGGGACCATTTCTATCGGACCGCGCTGGCCGTACCCCGCATTGTTGACGAGCGCGTCTATCTTGCCGAATGCGCCGATGGCCTCCGCTATTATTCTCCGACGGTCATCTTCCGAAGTGATATCGGCGGTTACGGCGATCGC
>JAHFUG010000578.1 GCA_023265195.1 Blastocatellia bacterium
ATTGACAGATACCGCAGAGAGGGTAGGGGTGCGGGGTTCGGAGTTCGGAGTTCGGAGTGCGGGGTTTGGAATGCCAGATCACGCGGTGGCCCTCGGGGGAAACGAGAACAAAATTCTCGTAACGATCGGCATGAATGACTAGGCTTTTTCGCGGACTGCGCTGCGAAAAAATGGCCCTTCGGGCAACCGCTTCTCCCGCTCAGTCCGCCAAAAAGCGCGATCAGCATTCAGCCGTCAGCGCTCAGCTTTTGGATTAGTCCCGTGAGCATGCGTTTGATCTCGACGATGCGGTTAGCCGTTTGCTCACAGGCTTTTATTGGCTTGCATATTTAGAAACTAACTTGTTGTCGTTCTTATCTCGGTAAGCGACTAATGACCATCTTTCCTTCTCTTTTTTCTTCGTGGTCTTCGTGATCTTCGTGGTTATCTGTATGATTGCGAGGGGGGACGACATGACCGGAATGAGAATCGCGAGCGGACTGCCCGATGAGACAGAGCAACTTGTACAGCAAACAATCGGAGCCGCCATCGAAGTTCATAGACATTTAGGCCCTGGCTATATTGAACCAATCTACGGACGCGCGCTTTGTCATGAATTCGGTTTGCGAGGCATCGCTTATCAAGCCGAGAAACCAATCACCGTTCCGTACAAAGACATTCGGATTCCCGGACAGAGACTCGACGTCGTGGTGGGAGAAAAGGTGATACTCGAACTCAAAGCGGTCGAAGCAATATCGCCTATACACGAGGCTCAGATTTTGTCATATCTGAAATCTACTGGAATCCGCGTTGGCCTGATCATCAACTTCAAAGTAATGCAACTCAAGCAAGGCGTCAGAAGATTCGTGTTGTAGCGTTCACAACAAGCCTTAACCTACAGAACATCTTTAGGGGCGCGATAGAAACTATCTCTACCCTATCGCTCTGATCGACACCTGAACAACCGCGCCTCGGCCGCATAGCGCAGAGTTCCGCACGTGCGCTCCCGATGCCGTTATAGTTCTTTCTTGTTTCTTCGTGGTCTTCGTGATCTTCGTGGTTATATCATTGATCCGTGTTGGTTTCTGACTTCGATTATGAGCTTCCTGACCGCCTCATCGCTCAGGAACCTGCCGCCCGCCGCGACGATTCACGCCTGTTGGTCGTCGATCGTAGCGCGGGCGCCTTTCACGATTCGACTTTCAAGCGCTTGCCCGATCATTTGAAGCCTGGCGACTTGCTCGTCCTTAACAACACCCGCGTGTTTCCCGCCCGTTTGATTGGACGGAGAGTGCGCACTAGCGCGCGAGGCGCCGATCTACTGGGCGGCCGAGTCGAGGTCTTTTTGGTGAAGAAGATCGAGACCCTCGTTTGGGAAACTTTGGTGCGGCCCGGAAGATCTCTCTTGCCGGGAGCCCGCGTCGAGTTCGCCCGGGGAAAACTCGCCGCGGAAGTCCTGGAGTGGCGCGAAGGCGGCAGGCGCACAGTTCGATTCACGGCGGCAGGCGACTTCGACGAGATCATCGATCGAATAGGCCGCACGCCGCTGCCGCCTTACATAAAGCGGGAAGAAGAAGATCGGCTCGACGCCGAGAGATACCAAACTATTTTTGCCAAAAGGCGTGGAGCCGTAGCCGCGCCGACGGCCGGGCTTCACTTCACTGAAGATCTGATCGGCGAACTGCGTACTCTAGGCGTCGAAATAGCCGAAGTCACTTTGCACGTCGGCTACGGCACGTTTCAACCGGTTCGTGTCGAACACGTCGAAGACCACAGGGTAGAACCCGAGGCTTATGAAATCACCGAAGACTCCGCCGCGCGGATCAATCGAGCTCTCGCCGAAGGCCGAAGAATCATAGCCGTGGGCACAACAACGACGAGGGCGATAGAGGCCGCGTCTATCAATGCATCGCAGAGCCCGGCTATTGCGTCATCAACTGACACGGCCTGGACCGATCTCTTCATCTATCCGGGATTCGAATTCAGAGTTACCGGCGGGCTCGTTACCAACTTTCATCTCCCGCGGTCGTCGTTGCTGATGCTGGTGTCGGCGTTCGCCGGAAGAGAGCTAAACTTGAAAGCCTATCGTCACGCCGTCGAGCAAGCGTATCGTTTCTACAGCTACGGCGACGCGATGCTGATAGTATGAAAACTGCACCGCGGCGCGAATCCGGACGTTGAACCACCATGGAATCGTTAATAGCCCGCTCTTAGGAGATAGTTCATGAACATCAAGAAATTGGCCGCAGTGATTCTCTACGCATTCTCCGCGGCTATCGCGAATTCGGTTTTGGCTTCACAGTCGGCCCCACCGTTAGCTGCCCTTTCCAAAATGCCCGTCAAGGAAATCACCATCTTCAAGGACGGTCATGCATTCGTGCTGCACGAGGGAGCGATGCCAACCGATGCATCCGGAAACGTGCAAATGGACTACCTTCCCGAACCGATTCTCGGAACGTTCTGGCCATACTCCGCGGACAAGAACGTCAAGCTGACCAGTGTAGTCGCGGGAAGCCGGCGAGTGACCGTTGAAGAAACAGCGTTGAATCTGGCGCAGTTGCTCGAAGCGAACACCGGAGCGGACGTGATCATCACCGAACGGACGGGCGCTCAGGGCCAAAACCGATACGCGGGCGCGCTGATGGGAATTCCCGTTCAGAGTTCGGAGGAAAGAGCCTTGACCAGCGCTCCGAATACCGGTGAGAGGCTGCCGGAGAAGGGCGACGTTATCCTGATCAGGACAAGCGACGGCGTGAAAGTAGTCGCTGTCCAAAACATTCAAGACGTGACTTTCAAGACGCCTCACAAGGCGAAACTGGCCGGCGAGGAGTTTCGCCATCTGCTCACCCTGAAGCTCGACTGGGCCGGACGGAAACCGGATAGGACAGCCGACGTTGGTCTCGTCTATCTCCAGAAAGGCATGCGATGGATTCCAAACTACAAAGTGACGATCGACGGCAAAGGCAATGCGGTTGTGAAGCTCCAGGCCACGCTCATCAACGAGCTTGCCGATCTTGAAGATGTAACCGCCAATCTCGTCATCGGCGTGCCGACTTTTACTTTCAAGGACACGCTCGATCCGATATCTCTACAAAAAACGGCAACGCAGTTATCGCAGTATTTTCAGAACGACCGCTCCGCTCTGTCTAATGCAATGATGTCTCAAACCGCCCGAATGACCGAGCGGCCCCAGCCGGGAGAACCTCCAGCACGCGACCTCGGTCCGGAGGTGACGGACTCAACAAAGACCGAGGACTTTTATGTCTTTACGGTGAAACACGTATCGCTCAAAAAGGGCGAGCGAATGGCGTTGCCGGTGGCGGAGTACAATCTCAAGTACCGCGACGTGTATACGCTCGACCTGCCGTTCGCGCCTCCAACCGACTTCCGGTTGAATCTCAACAGCGAGCAGCAAGCCGAGATGGCCCGGCTGATGAGCGCGCCGAAGTTCAGTCACAAGATTCGGCTGATCAACCAGAGCAATCAGCCGTTGACCACCGCGCCTGCCCTGATAATCCGTGACGACCGGGTGCTGGCGCAGGGAATGATGACATACACCGCGGCTGGGGCCGGGGTCGATCTCGAGATAACAAAAGCTGTGGACATTCAGGTGGCCAAATCGGAGACCGAGACGAAGCGAACACCGAACGCGGTTCGATGGCAGGGCGATGACTACGCGCGGGTTGATTTGGATGGCAAGATCGGCGTGACCAACTATCGCGGAACGCCCCTGGATCTGGAGATCACGCGGCAGGTGCTGGGCAACGCGATGAGCGCCGATCATGGCGGCGCGATTACGAAGCTGAACGTGATCGAGAACGAACGTTTCACCGCCGCGGGCAGTTATCCGGCGTGGTGGGGTTGGTACAGTTGGCCTTCGTGGTGGCATCACCTGAACGGCATCGGGCGGATAACATGGAAGACGTCGCTGGAGCCTGGAAA
>JAHFUG010000579.1 GCA_023265195.1 Blastocatellia bacterium
GTGCGATCGATCGCATCTCTCAACCACTTGGCTTGATCGTCAGTAGCGTCGCCTGTCTTCAGACAGAGCCGGTAGTGCTCGTAGGCGAGCTTCGCGTCTTCAGTGAACCTGTACAAGATGCGAATAGCGTTCTCCAACGCGGCGAGCGCGAGTTGCCGGCCTGTCTCGCCGCCTTCTATAAGCTCGATCAGACAGTCGAAGATCACCGTTGCCATTCCCGCGCGCATCGGCTTTGTCTTCAAGGGCTTGAAAAGGATCATCCAGATCTTCTCGTCAAGCCACGCAGCGGTTTTGGAAATCTCAAGGTCGTCTGGCATACTTTCCCCTGTTTCAAGTAAGTGGTTTGGCGGAAGCGGGCCGGTTAACTTGGCCGGAGTCGGCCCGCTCCGAGCGACATGGAGCCATTGAAGGCTTTATCGGCGACGTTACGCTCGTCGCATTTGGATTATCACCCAAACCACTTGCGTTGCGTAAGATGTTTATTGGAGAAGATGAAAGTTGATCCAGATGATCTGATTACGCAGACCGATGCGGCGCGCATTCGAGGCGTCAGTCATCAGGCTATCGCCCATTTGATAAAGGAGGGCCGCTTCCAAACAATCAAGATCGCGGGAAAGACCTTCTTGCTTCGAACCGAGGTCGAGAATTACAAACCGGGAGTGGGCGGACGGCCAAAGAAGGAGCCGTCAAACACAACCAATAAGCCGCAAAAACGAGTGCCGGGTGTTAACGGTTCAAAACCGAGGGTCCGGCGTAAGCGGTAGGCTAGAATAACACTAATTGCGTTGTCGGACGCTCGTAAACGAACGAAGTACGCCTCCGTGTCAAGGAAGCCTGAGATTGCCGTGCAATTGTCTTAAATATTATTGAGTGAAGTTGGCTTACTCAGCCAACTTCATACTACGCTTCGGATCTCATATAGAATATCGAAGAACGGTCCGGATATGGTCAGACGAGTGAAACTAGCCGTCGTCGGCTCCATGAATTCGCAAACTGGCCTAGAGTCCCGCCAGAGAAATGTGATAAATAGTGACGACAGCAAAGAAGGGCGCGCGCGTGCCAAGCTTCCTGTTGGAGTCCAGATTGACTGAGGACGTGCGATGGAAGTTCGCTAATGTCAAACGAAGTTGAGAACGCATCGGTCGGATCGATGAGCTGTAAGGGCTCACAATGGCGGCGGTGGGATCCACACATCCACGCACCCGGCACTTTGCTCAACAATCAGTTCAGTAATGGTTGGGAAAGCTATTTGGGGGAAATCGAAAGGCGTACCCCAAGAGCGAGCGCTTTGGGTATTACCGACTATTTCTGCATCGAGACGTACAAGCAAGTCTGTCAATGGAAGGCGAAAGGGTTTCTTTCAAACGTCGATTTCATCTTTCCTAATGTTGAAATGCGGCTCGACATCAAGACTGAAAAGAAAAAGGCTATAAATCTACACCTTCTATTCTCACCAGACGATCCTGACCACGAAACTGAAATTGAGCGCATACTCGCCGACCTTAAGTTTGAGTTTGCCGGTCGGAGTTACCGCTGCACGCCAAAAGAACTTGCGGAACTTGGCAAGTCATTCGATCCTGCGCAAAACCAGCCGGTAGGTGCTATTCGCGCAGGAGCAAATCAATTCAAGACGACTTTGGGGGCCTTAAGAGAGATTTTCAGAAGAGAGAAGTGGCTCGAAGAGAATTGTCTGATCGCCGTCGCCGGCGGCATGAGCGATGGAACGGCGGGTCTTCAAGCTGACGATTCATTTGCGGCGACTCGGCTTGAGATTGAGAGATTCGCTCACATCATCTTCTCAGGATCGCCGAGTGCGAGGGCATACTGGCTTGGCAAAAAACAGAACTTTGATAAGGCATATATAGAAACGACCTACGGCCTTTTGAAGCCTTGTCTGCATGGCTCTGACGCCCATTGTGACGACAAAGTATTAGCACCGGATCTTGATCGCTACTGTTGGCTAAAGGGCGATCTCACCTTCGAGACTCTTCGGCAAGCAGTCATCGAGCCAGAAGAACGGGTGTGGATCGGGCCGGAGCCTCCTCCACACAGTACGCCGTCGGTATTTCTCGACTCCATATCTACTACAGATGCAGTGTGGCTTCAAAATGAACAATGCGTATTCAATCCGGGTATGATAGCGATAATAGGAGCGCGAGGGTCAGGGAAGACGGCCCTAATGGATATGGTGGCCTCAGGTGCTCGTGCACTAGGTAGTTCACTCGGAGAATCGTCATTTCTGTTGCGCGCCTCTCATCCCGTTGACCATATTGGAAGTGCGTCAGTCCAATTGGCCTGGAGCGATGCCTCGACCAGTACCAACGCGCTAAATCCCAGCCTTATAGAATGGGATGAATATACGACCCAAGAGGTCTGTTACCTGTCGCAGCACTTTGTAAGCCAATTATGTTCGGCCGATGGCCTAGCCGAGGCGCTTCGCGAAGAGATGGAACGTGTCGTGTTCGATGCCACAGACGTAACCGACCGATTTGAGACGGGGTCCTTTCAAGAGCTAGCATCCCTTCTCCTAGAGCCCACACAACGGAGACGTGAGGAACTTCGTGAGTTCATTAAATCTAGTAGCGAAGAAATTGTAGCGGAAGAGCTGTTACGGGACGGATTGGACAATCTGCGCAAGGATCATAACCGCCTCACTGGGAAAATTGCTCGTGATAGAAAGGACCTCAAGTCTCTGTTGCCGAAGGGGAACGAGGGTAGGGCCACAGAACTGACGGTACTAGAACAGCTCTGCACGAATGCGGAAACAAAGGTCGAAAAAGTCCGGCGTCGCCGCAAGGCGCTAGACGATCTGACCGACGAGATCACTCATATTCGTCAACACACTGAGCCTGCGAGGCTCAGCCAATGGCGGCAGCGATTCTCGGGCGCGGACCTGACGGCCGATCAATGGATTGCTTTTGGCCTGACTTTTTCGGGAGATGTCGACAATATCCTCGACCAAGCTAAGAAGGCAACCGACCTTGAGTTACTATTTGCAATACAAGGAGACCCTCGTTCTCCGATAGACATGACTAAGGAGCCAAGTAATTCCTGGCCACTCACAAGTCTCAAGGAGAAGAGAGACCAGTTAAAGAAACTAGTTGTGCTGGACGCGGACCAACAAAGGAAATATAAGCTCCTGCAACAAGCAATAGCATCTCAAGATAATCTGTTAAGGCGTTGCGAGGGTGATATCAAGAACGCCGAAGGTGCGTCGGAAAGACGGCGAGAGCTCATTGCGGAAAGGCGGCGGGCGTATGCTAGTGTTTTCTTCACTCTTGGGGAGGAAGAGAACACACTTAAGAAGCTATATGCGCCGCTCCAAAAGGAACTTATAGAATCCTCAGGGGCAATTTCAAAGCTCAGGTTCGTGGTGCGGCGCAGTATCGATTTGAAGGCATGGGTTACTAAAGGAGAGGAGTTGATCGATCTTCGCAAGACTCCGCTCCATGGATACGGCGCCCTTCGTAAGGAAGCTGAGAAGTATTTGTCGAGCGCGTGGAGAACAGGTTCTGCTGAGGAAGTTGCTTCCGCCATGGACCTGTTTCGTACAGAGTCGCAAAACGCTCTTATCTCTGGGATTCCGCCGTCCGTTGGGAGTACGGAGCGGCCGAAGTGGATCCAATCGTTGGCTACTTGGCTTTATGACACCGAGCATATACAGATTAACTATGGGATTGAATACGAAGGTGTGGCGATCGAACAACTGTCTCCTGGCACGCGTGGTATTGTACTCTTGCTTCTCTACTTAGCCATTGACCGACAAGATCGAAGGCCTCTCCTCATAGATCAACCTGAAGAGAATCTCGACCCGAAGTCGGTGTTTGACGAACTTGTTCCTCATTTTCGCGAGGCTCGAAAGAGGCGGCAGGTTATTATCGTTACTCACAATGCCAATCTAGTAGTTAACACGGATGT
>JAHFUG010000202.1:0-4472 GCA_023265195.1 Blastocatellia bacterium
CTGCTGATCGCTGACTGCTGATCGCTGACTGCTGATCGCTGACTGCTGATCGCTGACTGCTGATCGCTGACTGCTGATCGCTGACTGCTGATCGCCGACTGCTGACTGCTGACCGCTGATCGCTGACTGCTGATAGCTGACTGCTGACCGCTGACTGCTGATTTTTTGGAGGCTACTAATGACGTTCCTGTTTGTAATTCTCCTTCTTCAGACGCCCACCGTGGCGCTCGAGAATGATTACGTCCGTGTCTCGCGCGATTCGGCTCCGTGCGCTTCAGCTGCCGCGGCGGGCTGCGGGGACCGGGTCATCGTGGCGCTTGGCGAGATCGAACTCAAGGCGGGGAAAAAGAGCCGGCGTATGACCCGAGGCGACGTTGCGGTGTTCAAAGCCGGCGAGTCTTACCATCCTCCGGCGGGAGGCTCTTTCTTCGAGGTCGCCATTAAGGGCAACCATCCACCCATTCAGTCGCCCCGCGAGATCATTCCGCCTGAGAAGAATTCTATTCGGTACAACGGCGCGCGGTTCTTTATTTTCGAAGAGCGGCTGGGTGTAGGCGACACGCGAGCAAGGCACAGTCACAGCCAGCGCGTTGTGATGCAGTTGAACCGGACCCGTCTCCAGCAGTGGCCCGAGGGGCAGGCTGAGATTCTCGTCGAGATTGTGCCTGACCGCCCCACTTTCAACCCGCCGGTCATCCACACGGTCAAGAACGCCGGAGACTCCCCGTTGCGCGGCGTCGTGATCGAGTTCAAGCCGGAGCGGCGCCGTTGAACCGTTAAGGTCCGGCTTCGTTGATCACGCGGCGTATCTGAGCACCGCGATGAAATGACAGGCGGTGCCCGCGATGACGAAGATGTGCCACACGAAGTGACAGTATCGGATTCGTCTATCCATCGCGAAGAACGCCACTCCCGCGGTGTATGCGAAGCCGCCCGCCAAAATCCACGCGAGTCCCCAGTGCGGGACTTGCAGCCACAATGGCTTTATCGCTATGAGCGCCAGCCACCCCGTCGCCAGATAGAGGCACGTCGACAGTTTCGGATAGCGTTCGCCGCCGAGGGCTTTTATCACGATACCGGCGGCGGCCAGGCTCCAAACCAGTCCTAATAAAGTCCAGCCCCACACGCCGCGGAGAACGCCCAGCGTGAAAGGGGTGTACGTGCCGGCGATCAAGAGATAGATCGCTCCGTGGTCGAGGGCCTGGAATACGCGTTTGGCTTTGTTGTGGGGCAAGGCGTGGTAGAGCGTGGATGCGAGGTATAGCAGCACCATCGTCGCCGCGAAGACGCCCGTGCCAACGATTACCGAGGCGCCGCCCCGCCTAGCCGCGGCAATCATAAGAAACGGACCGGCCGCAACCGCGGCCAGCAAGCCAACGCCATGACTGACGCTGTTGGCGATCTCTTCACCAAGTGACTGCTTGCGTACGCGGCGTTCGAACGTTCCAGTCATTCGAAGAAATCCTACCCGGTCAACGGGCCGCGCACAAATCCCGGCGTTAGATCCGGAATTAGCCGCCGATCAACGCGGCCCTCGGTTCGCTGATCCGCGCATATATGCGCGACGGAGTCAGCGCGAATCAGCGGTCTCTCAGATCTTTTCATCTCCGCTCCCTCCTTAGCGGAGGCCTCCTGGAGTTTGCAGATCTACTGCTTTGTTCGAATTCGATAATCCGGCCAACAGACTTGTGGATTCAACCACACGTCATCTTCCTCATCCAGCCCCTGTCTGCCCGCCCCCGCGGGAGCAGCCGCGGGAGCCGGAGGAGCAAACTTGGGATCGAGCGCCTTTGCAATCTGATCCGACGCGTCCTCGAGGTGAACGCGAGTCGCGCGATCGGACGTCTTTGCGGCCGCCGCCGTTATTGATTGCTTCAGCGCGCGCAACTCCCCGCGAATGAGTCCGCGTGAGTCGTCCGACGAGGGTGCTCGCCCATTGAGCCGGTCAGAAAGCAGATCGATGTAGCCGCGCTGCAGGTTGCGCCGGAAACCGTCGATCTTTACCTGAGGAGCATCCAGCTCGCGCCATACTCCTTTTCTTACATCAGCCAGAAACTCGGCCGGATGATAGGCCGCGCCGCCATCGAGCGCGTCTTGTTCCGCCAGCCTCGACATCCTCGCGGCGCCGAGCACGTTCGTAAGCACCCTCTGCTGGCTGTTCTTTATGAGATCAAGAACTCCGACCACCGCGATTCTCCGGAGAATCTCCGGCTTGATCGCCCACGCGGGCGTCGCGAATGCATTCTCGCTCAAGAACCGAACCGCGGCTTGCTGCCTCTCCTTGGGCACGGGCGTGAAACGAACGCCTCCCTGCCCCCAGTGTTTTTGTTGCGAGTCGAATCCGCCGACTATCGCGGCCACATGATTGAGCTCGAGCACCCATTGGCCGAGCATGCGGCCGTATATCTCGTTGAGGTCGTCGTAGGGCTCGCCCGGCCGTTCGGTTGCCGTTAGCAGCATGTCCGCGACGCGTTTGAGGTTCTTTATTCCAAGCGCGGTTGATTGAATCGCATCGGCGTCGCCAACCGCTTCGGAGTTCTCTCCCGGGTCTGAACCCCTCGTGCCCGCGGTCGAGAATCTGAGCCACGGCGTCTTGTCCTGCTGCCGCGCCCATTCATCGAGGGTCTTTTTCTCATCTTCCGGAGTGCGAGCGCCTGGTATCGGCTTGTAGCCCCACATCGTCGCCCACTTGTCATACGGTCCGATCTTCGGAATCAAGTCCTCCGGATCGATCTTGTCTTCCGGCTGCGCAACGTAGTTGAATCGCGAGTAATCCATCAACGTCGGAGTGTGGCCCATCTTCTTCAGCCATTCCCGGTCGCGAATTTTGTCCGCCGGGTAGAGCGAACTCGCCTTCATGTTGTGCTCGAAGCCAAGCGTGTGGCCGACTTCGTGAGCTATCACGTATTGGATCAACTCTCCCATCAGATCGTCGGGCAACGGGAGCGTCCTGGCCCGCTCGTCGAGGGGGCCGGCCTGTAGAAAGTACCAGTCGCGCTGGAGGTTCATGACGTTGTGATAGAACTGAATGTCCGCGTCGAGAATCTCGCCAGTGCGGGGATCGTGAATGTGCGGGCCCACTGCGTTCTCGGTAGTCGAAGGAAGCCATCTGATAACCGCATAGCGCGCGTCCTCGGGGCTCCAGTTCGGATCCTGTTCCGGCGTGGGCGCCTCCCTGGCGACGATAGCGTTCTTGAACCCCGCTTCCTCGAACGCGGGCTGCCACTGCTCGATCGCGCGCTTCACATATGGAACCCACTTGGTTGGAGTAGCCGGGTCGACATAATAAGTGATCGGCTTGACCGGTTCGGAAAGCGCGGCGTTGGGATCTTTCTTCTCGAGTCTCCAACGGGTGATGTAAGTCCGCCGAGGCGAGCGATGCTCGTCCTTGCCATAATCGGTTTGTCTGGTTGTGAAGTAACCCACGCGCTCGTCGAACAGCCGGGGCATCATCGGCTTCTCGGGCAGCTTGACCATGCTGTAGTGCATAAGAACGGTCGCGCTGGCCCCGGCCATTCCCTGCTGCTGAAACGGAACCGGGGGCTGGGGCGCGCCTCCCCCAACCGGAGCGGCTTCGGGGGGCGAAGTGAATGTGTGAGTCGCTTCAACCTCGATATTTTGCGGAAAGGTCACGCACCTCTCGATAAAGGAGCGCGACGCGTCGAAGCCTCTAGCCCGCAGCCTCGTGCGGGCG
Source organism: Blastocatellia bacterium (assembly GCA_023265195.1). Lineage (GTDB taxonomy): Bacteria > Acidobacteriota > Blastocatellia > UBA7656 > UBA7656 > QHVH01. The sequence goes on from JAHFUG010000202.1 coordinate 3,695, forward strand.
CTGAACTCGCTCACTTCGGTAGTGAAGAGCCGGGTAACGTCGATGACCGGGGCTTCATCTTTGCCGAGCGCTTCGATAAAGAACGACATTATTATCGTGTTGTTGTTGGCGGCCTGGACGGCTTTGTTGATTGGCAGCTTCGGGTCGGCGACGAGTTCATAGGAAACGCCGCGCAGCAAAACTCTGTTATTGTGACGATCCCATTTCACGACGCGATTGCCCGCCGCCTGGCCTCCGTAGCCCGCTCCGAGGGTGGTCTTGGCGATCTGACTGACCCATAAGAACTCTTTGCCGAGTTCGCTCTTTGGAATCTCGTAGTAAATCTTTTCCTTGATCTTGTGAACGGTGAAAACGCCCTGTTCCGTCTTCGCGTCTTTCGTTATCACTCGATCGTACGGTCTGATCTCGGGCTGTTGATCGCGTTGAAAGCCGGCAGGCCTCTCCTGACCCGCCGCCGGTTCCTGCTGCGTGGCCGGCGTCTGAGGATTCTGCGCGGCCGAGGCCGATTCCTGGACTGAGGCCTTAACGTTCTTAACCGCGCCTATCAACGCGCATAGGCTCATTACGGCGCCGGACAGCGCAAGCGCAACAACAAGTCGTTTCATTGGAGACTCCTCGAACTGAAGTGATGGGGATTGCCACTGGTAATTGGAGCCCTGAAGCATACTAGCTCAAACGCCGGATTTCAACGCCGAGGGCTTTGGGGGAAGGGGAATGGGGGAATGGGGAATTGATGATTGATGAATGATGATTGATGATTGGGGAACGGGGAAAGGGG
>JAHFUG010000202.1:4572-12540 GCA_023265195.1 Blastocatellia bacterium
GTCCGAATTCTAATTGACACTGTTCTCAAGCCCGTACACAATACGGTCTCCGCTACCAGCATCACAATCCATATCCGGGGAGAAAAACAAATGGCTGCACCAGAACCCCAGGAGCGCGTTACTTCGGTCACGGTTGAGTCCGCTGCGGTTGAGAATGGCAATGCGCCGGCCCCCTACATTTCGGCTTCGTCGTTCATCCCGGAGTTCACGCTTCGCGCGGTTCTCCTCGGCGCGGTATTCGGAGTGATATTCGGAGCGTCCACGGTATATCTGGGGCTCAAGGTCGGTTTGACCGTGAGCGCCTCGATTCCCATAGCCGTGCTGTCGATCACCCTGCTCCGGTTGCTCGGCCGCTCGACCATCCTCGAGAACAACATCGTGCAGACAACCGGCTCGGCCGGCGAATCAATCGCGGGCGGGATCGTGTTCACAATTCCGGCGCTGTTGATACTCGGTTTGGATCTCGACGTCCTCCGAACCTCGCTGATCGGGTTAACCGGAGGATTGCTCGGAGTTCTGTTGATGATCCCGCTGCGGCGGTCGCTGATCGTGAAGGAACACAAAAACCTTCCATACCCGGAAGGGACGGCCTGCGCCGAGGTTCTGGTGGTAGGCGAAAAGGGAGGCTCCGACGCCAAGACGGTGTTCCTCGGATTCGGAGTGGCCTTCGTGTACAAGTTCCTCATGGTCGGGTTGAAGTTCTGGAAGGAGAAGCCCGACAAAATACTGACCTGGTATCAGAACTCGCGCGTCGCGGCCGAGATATCCCCCGAGCTGCTGGGAGTCGGTTACATAATCGGACCTCGAGTAGCTTCTTATATGTTCGGCGGAGGCATCATCGCGGCGTTGGTGCTGACGCCCGTGATTAAGTTCTTTGGCGCGGGCCTTACCACCAACATATTTCCCGCGCCACCCGGCGAGCTGATCGCCAACATGAACGCTAACCAGGTCTTTGACCGCTACGTCAGGTACATCGCCGCGGGCGCGGTCGCCGCTGGAGGAATAATCAGCCTGCTGCGTTCGCTGCCGACGATCGTTTCGGCGTTTCGCGCCGGAGTCAAGGATTTCAGCGGAGGAACGGATCGAGGCTCGTCGACGCCCCGCACCGAACGCGACATTCCGATACCGTATGCGATGGGCGGAGTCGTCCTGGTGCTCATCATCATTACGTTGCTGCCGAAGCTTCAAGTGGACTGGGTTTCAGCGATTCTAATTCTTGCGTTCGGCTTTTTCTTTACAACGGTCTCGTCGCGCATCACGGGTCAGATCGGTTCATCGTCGAATCCTATCTCGGGCATGACGATAGCGACGCTGTTGTTCACTTCTTTGATCTTTCTAATGCTGGGCAGGGCCGGCGCGGGGGAACGAGTCGTCGCGCTAACGGTCGGCGCGATCGTCTGCGTCGCGGCCGCTAACGCGGGAGGAACATCGCAGGATCTCAAAACAGGATTCCTTGTCGGAGCTACGCCGAGCAAACAGCAGCTTGGGCTTTTGATCGGGGTCCTTGCGTCGGCTACGGTGGTCGGCTACACGCTGCTCTTTCTGAACAACACGGCCATCAATCTGCTGCCGAGGGACTATCCATCGTACTCCCCCGCCGCGGGCGAAGTGGGTGAAGTCTGGACGAGCAATCCGCCGACTGAAGACGGTAAGAGCTATCGGACGCTTCGGCTCACGGTCGAGGAGGACGCGGGCGACGGCCGCACCAAGATTCCAGCGGGAAAATATCTGATCGGAGACGACAACAAGATTCATTATCTCGTCAACCCCGGCGTTGGCGGAATCGCGGAAGGACTGACCAAGACTACGCTCGGGGGCTTGCAGGGCAGGACTTTTGGGGATGGACCCGACGTTAAGAGAACCGGGCAGGCTCGCGGGCTGGACGACCGGATGTATGAGAAGCTCATAGTGTCAGGTCTTGGCGCGAAAGATCGGACGTTTCTAGCCGATCAAGCCGGGGCGCCTCATTACGAGCTGGTCGAAGTCACCAAGCTCGAAGCGCCCAAAGCCGCGCTGATGGGCATACTCGTGGACGGGGTTCTTACCCGAAAGCTGCCGTGGTCGCTAATCCTGATCGGCGCGTTCATTTCTATACTGCTGGAAATCGTAGGCATTCAAGCCTTGCCCGTGGCGGTCGGCATCTACCTTCCCTTCTCGACGTCGGCGACGATCTTCGCCGGCGGTATGCTGCGCGCTCTCGTCGGCCGATTGCGCAAACAGGATCGCGCCGAATCGCTCGTCGAAGAAGAAACCGGCAAAGGAGTGCTGCTGAGTTCCGGATTGATCGCCGGCGGCGCAATCGGTGGTTTGATCGTAGCCGTGACCAGAGTTCTCACCGAAAACATAAAGAACATGCCGGGCAAGGGCGAGGAAATCGTCGGCGTCGCCGCTAACAGCTCGATCACATCGGGCGAATGGGCGAACGTTTGGGCGCTTGTGATCTTTGCCGGGCTGGCTGCGTTAACGTTCGTGATTGCCCGGCGCAAGTCTCAGACCCTCAAGGAGTGATTGATCGTCGCGAAGAACCGGCCGCGTAATCCCGCGTCCTTATTACCGGTTCGAGTCGGCGGCCGGTTCAGCGCGCGGTCGAAGCCTCGATTTTGGGTAGTGTCTTGTGTAGGCGCCGATGAAATACTAGCTGGCTGGGGAGGAGGCCGCCACCTACAGCGGCAAGTACTCCCAACGCAGTTGGGGTTGGAGTTTGGCCATTCTCGGAAAGAGCAAAATCAAATTCCATGTTCAATCTCAAAAAATCACAGGTCGGGAAGAGGGATTTATCCCCGCTCCTCTGGTTGCAATTCACTGATACTGGCGTCAAAGGAGAGGAGCGGGGATAAATCCCTCTTCCCGACCTGTGATTTTTTGATGTTTGGCGATCTCCTTCATCCTGGGCGCCTCACAAGACACTACTCGAGTCCGCGCAACTCGGGAGACGTGAATGAAGAGAGAGATCGCATTAATCCCGCTGTTGGTGTTCGCGGGATGCTCCGCCTGCGACAAGTCCAATTCCGCTGGAGGCTCCGCATCCAATAACGGCGCCGCCGGCGATATCTTCACCAAGGCCATCAGCGGCTGGGACCAAGTGAAATCATTCCGGGCGAAGATGACTAGAACAGGTCTGTCGGCGGGGAACGCTGAAACAAGCATGGAGGCCATGCTTCCGGACAAGTTCCACATTACCACCGGTCAATCCGAGATGATAATTATTGGACCGACGACCTACCTCAAACTCCCTAATGGTGATTGGCGCAAGATAACAACCGGGCTGGACAACAGCTTCGGGGTCATGAAGAAAATGATGGACGACCTCAAAGTCTCAAAGGAAATCAAGATGATTGGGTCGGAGACTCTGGATGGAGTCGCCACCACCGTGTACGAGTCAAAGACTACGATGCCCCTACTAGCGGGCCCTGCGCCTGATCCGCAACCTCAGACCGTCTCATCGAAAATATGGGTGGGCGTCTCCGACGGCATGCCAAGAAAAGTTGAGACCGGCTCGTCGAGTTCTCCGGTGCGAATGACGGTCACCTACACCGACTACAACGCAAACATTGGTATAGAACCGCCGATCAATTAGTAATCATTTTGGGTGCGGCTCTTTAGCCGCTTATGGAAAAAAGAACGACAACAAGTTGGTTCCTAAATATAAAAACCTATGAGCAACACAGATTAGGACACTACCCATCAGGGATATTTCGCGTTCCGACGGCCGCGAGGTTTGAATTGCTTTTGGATCAGGCTACCCTTCGGTGATGCGATCCGCTTCACTCGATGTTCCGTCACTCTGTTCTATAAACTGGCCGCTTTGGGTTCAGTTTGCTCTCGGGTGGGCTCGCCCGCCAGGTGTCCCGGAATAGCCGCGGATAAAACGCCGCCTTCGGCTCGCTGATCTGCACAGATCAGCGTCACAGAAATCAGCGGTTTCTTCCGTTCCCATTTGGTTCGGCTCAAACAGAACCACTAATCAAATAAAGGATGTCAGCCCGAGAATTCAGGTGAGAGGAGTAGTCTCCCGCGTTGCTTTGAGGTCCCCGGCTTGCTCGCCTAACCATGTGAGTAGTAGGCTCCTCATCCTATGAACACTCGACGACAGTTCCTGCTACGCGCGCCCCTCGGCGTGCTCGTCGCGGCCGCTGCATGCCGCACCGAGGCGCCGCAAACTAATTCACAATCGACACCGACGACGGCGGGGGCTCCGCCTACGTTCGGCACGGGCGCGGGCTCCGGTCCCGAGGTGACGCCTGCGACCTTCGCTGAAGCGGAGAAGCTGATGCAAGTCACGATGACGCCCGCCGAGCGCCGGCAGGCCGCCGACTCGTGGCGCCAGTCGCTGGCTCCGTACCTCGAGCGCCGCGCCGGTCCGCGCAAGGTCGCGATCGAAGCTGCCGACGCGCCTGCCACACTGTGGAACCCTATGCTCCCGGGAATGGTTCCCTCGTCATCGCCGGATCGGTTCGTCCGGTCGAAGGCCGGCGGCGCGCCGTTGCCGTCATCGGACGACGACATTGCGTTTGCGCCCGTGACGCAACTGTCGAGATGGATCGAATCGCGCCAGCTCACCTCCGAGCGGCTTACGAATATCTATCTCAGCCGGATTGAGCGGCTGGATCCGAAGATTCGATCGATCATCACGCTGACCAAAGATCACGCGATCGCGCGCGCGAAGTCGGCGGATGCTGAAATCGCCGCCGGCAAATACCGCGGTCCTCTGCACGGCGTTCCTTATGGCGTGAAAGATCTGCTCGATACAAAAGATATTCCAACCACGTACGGCGCCGAACCATTCCGCAACCGGATTCCATCGGCGGACTCCGCCGTGGTTCGCAAGCTGAACGACGCCGGCGCGGTGCTGTTGGCGAAGCTCTCGCTCGGCGCGCTCGCGCTAAACGATATTTGGTTCGGCGGCCAGACAATGAACCCGTGGCTTTTGGAAGAGGGCGCATCAGGCTCGAGCGCCGGCCCCGGAGCGGCGACGGCCGCGGCCCTGGTCTCATTTTCTATTGGAAGCGAGACTGGCGGCAGCATAGTCAGCCCCGCGATGCGCTGCGGCGTGACCGGCCTTCGCCCGACGTTCGGCCGCGTGCCCCGCACTGGCGCGATGACTCTGTGCTGGTCTCTGGACAAGCTTGGGCCAATGACCCGAACGGTGGAAGACGCAATGCTCGTGCTTCGGGCTGTTAGCGGGCCCGACGCGGGCGATGCGTCGAGCTTGCCGAGCCGTCTGAATTTCGACGCCACGGCTCCTGTCGCGGGATTGAAAGTTGGCTACATCGCGCAGTGGATGAAAGAGACTCCTGCGACGGACGTCGACCGAGCGGCGATGGAGACGATCAAAAAGCTAAAAATGGAACTGAAGGAAGTGACGCTGCCCGATTGGCCGTACAGTTCGCTTATGCCGATCCTATTTGCCGAGGGAGCGGCTTCGTTCGAGGATCTGGCGCTGAACAATGAACTCGGGTCACTCAAGTCGCAGGTGAAAGATGCGTGGCCCAACCTATTCCGTCAGGCGCGATTTCTTTCCGCGGTCGATTTCGTACAGGCGGATCGGTTCCGGCGCAAGGTGGCGTTGGAATTGGCGCGCGTCTTCAAAGAGGTCGACCTGCTGATCGCGCCATCGCTGCGCGATGAGCAACTCACCATCACGAACTTCACCGGTCATCCGTCGCTCACGCTGCGCGCCGGATTCGTCGAGGTCTCGGAAGCGCGAAGTGACTGGGCTCCGGATCCGGCCAGTCCGCTGCCGAAGTTCAATCCGCCCCGCCGCGTGCCGCACGGGATCACAATCCTCGGCCGTCTGTTCGACGATGGATTGGTCGGCCAGGTGGGGCTGGCGCTCGAACGAGAGTTCGGCGTTGCCCGTGAGAGGCCGGCGGGGTTTTAGTTGTGTTCGGAGTTCACCGTTGGCGTCCGGATAGTCTGGCCGAGCCGCCTTCTGAATTAACCGCGGATCTTCGCTGGCTTCTGGCCGTTGATATACGCCGGTCGGAGTGATGTAGTCCGCGCAAATCAGCGGTTCTCCGGCAGGACAACCTGCGGCAGCACAGCCTGCGCCAGGACCTGGAGGTGATCCTGACGCCACGGCATTGGGAGAGGCCGGGCCGGTCAGCCGGGTTGACAACAAAACCTGTACGGGCGGAGAGACAACCGAATGATCGTAATGAAGTTCGGCGGAGCCTCGCTCAAGGACGCCGAGTCAGTCGAGCGGGCCATCGAGATAATAAGAGGCCGATTGGAACGCCGCCCGGTGATTGTAGTCTCCGCGATGGGCAAAACCACTCGCGGGCTGCTCGACGCCGCGGAGGCGTCAGCGGCGCACAACAGCAAATCCGCTCTCCAGGCGATCGCGGCCTTGGAACAACGTCATCTCGAAGACGTCATGCTTCTTATCAAAGCACCGGCGTCGGCCGCCGTAGCTGACGCTATTGACCGCAATTTCCGCGAACTGGAGAAGCTCCTCGGGGGACTGGCCATCCTGGGCACCGTGCCGCCACGCGGACTCGATCGCATACTCTCCTATGGCGAGGTTGTCTCCTCGATAATCATCGAGGGCGCAATGGCCGAACGCGGACTGCCCGCGCTACTTGTCGACGCGCGCAAGTTCATAATAACCGACGACAGATATGGTTCTGCGCGCCCGCTCTTTGATGAAACCAGCCGCTTGATCTCAACGCTGATTAGCCCGCGAATCGGCGAGGGGCTCACTCCCATAACACAGGGATTCATCGGAGCGACTCGTGAAGGAGTAACCACTACCCTTGGGTTCGAGGGCTCGGATTACACGGCGACGATTATCGGAGCGGCTTTGGGCGCGAACGACGTCGAGATATGGAAGGAGGTGTCGGGGCTGATGACGGCGGATCCGGAGGTTTACTCGGGAGTCCGCACGGTGAAAGAGTGCTCTTACGCCGAGGCCGCGGAACTTACTCGCTTCGGCGCAAAGGTTTTGCATCCCAAAGCCATTCAGCCGGCGGCCGCCAAGGAGATTCCCGTCCACATCTACAACGCCCGAAAGCCGGATGGCAGCTTCACCTCCGTGAGCGGCGGCGCCGGCGCGTCTCCCAGCCTGCTGAAGTCAATCACGTACATCCGGCCTGTCTCGTTGATCAGCGTTGCCCTGGACGATCTTTCCGGAGGCGGCCATGCCTCCGAATCGTCGAGCCTCCGCGCGCTGACCGATTTGATGGAGCGAAGAACGTTGGCTCCGTTGATTCTAATGGTCTCGGGCATGAATGCAGTTCTTGTGATTGAAGCCCGTCTTGCCGAGGCCGCTGGGCGAGATATGCTCGAAGACCTCTCGCGAATCGGGCCAATCGAAATAGAAAACCACAAGGCTATTGTCACGCTCGTTGGAGAGGGACTGAACCTCACGTCCAGCGTAGCGGCGAAGGTTTTTTGCGCGATAAGGGACACGACGGTCGATTTGATGGCCCGAGGACCCTCTTCGATGACTATGAACCTCGTGGTCGAGGAGCGGGAAGTAGAGAGTGTGATTGCGCGGCTTCACAAGGAGTTCTTCGAGAGCTGAATGAGCGGCGCTTCCAATAATCGCGCCGAAACAGCAGGTTTTGTTGGCTCGATTCATCCGGGTCGCGTATGATACATCTCTTGTCGATGATGAAGCTTTGGTTGTTGACCATTCTCAGCTTTTTTTTGACGGCTTGCATGGTGCTTGCGGCATTGGCAACGCCGGCTCGGCCGCTCAGCATAGCGGCCAGGAACTCATGGCGTGGCGTTACGCCGCTCCACTCGTCACCGGCCGACGTGGCGCGCGTTCTTGGACTCGAAGGAGACCCGGCGGATCACGACCTGACGGGCCCGTTCCAGGTTGAAGGAGGCGAAGTCACCTTCTCATATCTCTCCCCGAGTTTGGCTGAAATGTTCAAGGCGCCAAAGACCATGAGCGGCAAGGTTTTTACCGTCTATTTCAAGCCTGTTCCGGCAATGACGCGGCAAGAGTTGAAGCTGACT
>JAHFUG010000203.1:0-3191 GCA_023265195.1 Blastocatellia bacterium
AGGGCGGGAAGACGCGGCTCGTTATAGCTGGAGGAGAGCACGAGGAGGGAATAAGAGAGAGCTTGGCAGGGCTCGGTATAGAGGTGATTGGACTGGAGGGGATGAGCGAGGAAGAAGGGGAGAGAGTGGGAAGGGGATTAAGCGGGAAAGGGTTGAGCTATGTGATCTATACATCGGGATCGACAGGTAGGCCTAAGGGAGCGAAGGTTGAGCAGGAAGGGATGGTGAACCACCTGTGGGCGAAGGTGAGGGAATTGGGATTGGGAGAAGAGGATCGGATAGCGCAGACGGCCCCGCAGAGCTTCGACATATCGGTATGGCAGATGCTGTCGGGGCTGGTGGTAGGAGGAGAGGTCGAGATAGTAGTGGATGAGAAAGCGCACGATGCGAGGCGGCTAATGGAAGAGGTGGAGGCGCGAGGAGTGACGGTGTTAGAGGTGGTGCCGTCGATGCTGCGAGAGATGGTCGAAGAAGAAGAGAAGAGAGAAGGGGAGAGAAGGAATCTGAGACTGAGGTGGCTGCTGGCGACGGGAGAGGCATTGCCGCCGGAGTTGAGCCGGCGTTGGCTGCGGCTGTACGAGGGAATCAAGGTAATGAACGCGTATGGGCCGACTGAATGTTCTGACGACGTGACGCACTATGTGATTGCTGAAGAGCCAGGAGAAGATGAGCGAAGGACGCCGATAGGGAGGCCGATAGGGAACACTCGAATATACATACTGGACGACGAGATGGAACCGGTAGGGAAAGGGATACGAGGCGAGTTGTATGTAGGAGGTAGAGGAGTAGGGCGAGGATATGAAGGGGAGGCGGAGAAGACGGCTGAGTCGTTCGTGCCTGATGGGTATGGGAAGGAAGAAGGGAGCCGGCTATATCGGACTGGAGACGAGGCGAGGTATTTGGCGGATGGGCGAATAGAGTATCTGGGAAGAAGAGACGGGCAGGTGAAGATAAGAGGGAACCGGATCGAGGTAGGAGAGATCGAGTCGGAGCTTGGTAAGGAACCGGGCGTGAAAGAGGCGGTGGTTGAAGTGATAGGAGAAGGGGTTGAAAAGCGGCTTGTGGCGTACATAGTGAGGCGAGAGGGCGAGCAGGCAGGCGAGGGCTGGCGAGAGATAAAGAAGCGGCTGAAGGAGAGGCTGCCTGAGTATATGGTTCCGTCGGGGTGCGTGGAGTTGGAGGAGATGCCTAAGAGCGGCAATGGGAAGATAGACCGGAAGGGGTTAAGGGCAATAGAGGAGAAGAGAGAGGAAGCCGGGAAGCAGAGGCCAAGGACGGAGACGCAGGAAGTAGTGGCTGGTATATGGGAAGAAGTGCTCGGAGTGAAAGAGATCGGGATAGAGGAGGACTTCTTCGAGTTGGGAGGCCACTCATTGCTGGCGACCAGAGTCATATCGCGGCTGCGTGAGAGATTCCAGGTGGAAGTTCCGCTGCGCTCTCTATTCGAGGGGCCTACCGTTGCGGCGGTCGCTGATATCGTCGCGTCAATGACAATCGGGCGCGAGGCTAAGGTGGAACGGGATGTATTCGAAACCGTCGACGGACTATCGGACGACGAAGTGGATAAACTGCTGGCTCAACTCTCGGAAGAAGAAATAGCGGCGGGACAGTACGATGGAGTTCAGGTGTGATCGGAAGATGTTCAGAGTTCAGCCTTCAGGCTGCGGCACGCTGAAGCGTGAACTCTAAACCAGGGGCTGTGGGGTTATTTCCGCCAAGGACCACTGGGTGGCAAGGACAATCATGGCAAGCTACAAAGTTACTTCGACTCCGGCGCCCTTCAAGTCGCTTGTTCCTAAGCCAGTGAAGTTGTCCGAAGAGGCGCTGGTCAAGGTAGACGCTCGCGAATATGGAGCGCTTCCACTACAAGTTCAACCGAATGCTGAAGCGGTGAACCTGAGCGCCTGGATCGCGAGCAACCGGGCAGGGGTCGAACGGCGGTTGCTGAAACATGGCGGGCTCTTGTTTCGAGGGTTCGCCGTCGAGACGATTGAGGCGTTTCGGGAGTGCGTAGAGGCGTTGGGCGCGCCGCTGATCGAGTATGGTGAACGATCGTCTCCGCGCAGTCGGATGAGTCACGGAGTGTACACATCGACCGATCACCCGGCGGATCAGCACATCGTCTTGCATAACGAGCAATCGTACACGCTGAACTGGCCGATGAAGATCTGTTTCTTTTGCGTGACGCCGCCGTCCGGCATGGGTAAGACCCCGCTGGCCGACAGCCGCCTGATACTCAATCGCATCACCCCGGAGACCGTTCGCCGCTTCATCGAAAAGCAAATCATGTACGTGAGAAATTATGGCGAGGGGTTGGGTCTTTCATGGCAAGAAGCGTTTCAGACCAATGACCGATCAATGGTGGAGTCCCATTGCCGCAACGCCTCGATGACCGTCGAATGGAAGGACGGAGGCCGCCTTCGCACGTGGCAGGTCAGGCCGGCCATTCGAACGCATCCAAAAACGGGAGAGCCCGTCTGGTTCAACCACGCCCTGTTCTTTAACTTGTCCAGTCTGGATGAAACAGTCCGCCGATCGATGTTAGCGGTCGTGGATGAAAATGAGGTTCCATACAACACGTTTTATGGCGATGGGTCGGCGATCGAGCCTCACGTATTGGATGAGTTGCGCGATGCTTACAACGCCGAAACGGTTTCGTTTCCATGGCGAAAGGGCGACCTGTTGATCCTGGATAATATGCTGGTCTCGCACGGCCGCGAGCCATACGTGGGCGCGCGCAAGATCGCGGTCTGCATGGCGGAGCCGGTTGGTGAGATCGTCGATTCCGCATCACACCCGTGAGGCGGCGCCAGCCGGTATCGCACCCCAGCGGGGTGCAATGTTTATAGCATCGGCGCCCGCCAGTATCGCACCCCGTAGGGGTGCAATGTTTATAGCATCGGCGCCCGTCGGTATCGCGCCCCGTAGGGGTGCAATGTTATGACCGGTTAGTATGTATTTCGACTCAACCTCATTGCACCCCTACGGGGTGCGGGCGTCCCTTGGGGCGCCGGGTTTACGCTAGACGACCTACTATAAACATTGCACCCCTACGGGGTGCGGGCGTCCCTTGGGGCGCCGGGTTTACGCTAGACGACCTACTATAAACATTGCACCCCTACGGGGTGCGGGCGTCCCTTGGGGCGCCGGGTTTACGCTAGACGACCTACTATAAACATTGCACCCCTACG
>JAHFUG010000203.1:3291-12511 GCA_023265195.1 Blastocatellia bacterium
TTGGGGCGCCGGGTTTACGCTAGACGACCTACTATAAACATTGCACCCCTACGGGGTGCGGGCGTCCCTTGGGGCGCCGGGTTTACGCTAGACGACCTACTATAAACATTGCACCCCTACGCGTGCGGGCGTCCCTTGGGGCGCCGGGTCTACGCTAGACGACCTACTATAAACATTGCACCCCTACGGGGTGCGGCGCCCCTTGGGGCGCGCCGGATGTACGCAACGAACATCATCTATAAACATTGCACCCCTACGGGGTGCGGACCCACTCGCGGGGCGCGGCTGCACAATACATCCACTGAAGTGAAATCGAGAGCGAAGATGAGCGAATCTTTCAACCACTTAGAAAAACTTAGCCCGAAGAAGAAAGCCCTCTACGACCTCCTTCTGAAGAAAAAGAAGAGAGAGAAAGAGGGTGGCTCCCAAGTTACTTTCCAGGGGCGAGAGTCGAATCAGTTTCCGCTGTCATTCTCACAGCAGCGGCTCTGGTTCCTGGATCAATTGGAGCCGGGCAATCCATCTTACAACTTGAGCACGGCCGTTCGGTTTCAAGGTCTTTTGCAACCCGCCGTCCTTGAACAGACGCTGAACGAATTAATTCGGCGGCACGAGGTGTTGAGGACGACCTTCGACGGCGTCGAGGGCGATCCCGTCCAACGAATAGAGCCGTACGTTCGAGTGGGCTTGCCGCTGGTCGATATCAGCGGCGTACCGGCGTGGGAACAAGAGCTGCGCCGTCTTGCGGAGAGCGAAACCCTGAAGCCGTTCAGCCTCAGCGACGGTCCTCTGCTTCGCCTCACATTGATTCGACGCGCCGCCAGCGAGCACTACATTCTGCTTACGATTCATCACATCATCTCCGACGCGTGGTCGATGGGATTGTTGATCCAGGAAATGGGCACGCTCTATGAATCGTTGGCCAGTGGCGATCCTTGCCGGCTGCCCGATCCTCGGATTCAATACGCGGACTACGCCGCCTGGCAACGTCGAACCTTCGACGGCGAAATGATGGAGGGCCAACTTGCTTATTGGAAGAATGAGCTGGCCGGAGCTCCCGCCGTCCTCGAGTTACAGACAGATCACCCACGCCCGAGGGTTCCGAGTTATAAGGGCGCGTGCCGCCCGTTCGAGATTTCCCGAGACGTGACTGAAAAGCTCGAGGCGCTGTGCCGAACCGAAAACTGCACGATGTTCGTGGTTTTGATGTCGGCTTTTCTGGCGCTTCTCAATCGGTATACCGGACAGGAAGACGTCGTCGTCGGCTATCCCGTCGCCAACCGCAATCGCGCTGAAATCGAAGACATTCTCGGTTTCTTCGTCAATACACTATTGATGCGAGGCGACATTGCCGGCGATCCGCGTTTTCGCGAGTTGGTCGCCGGAGTGCGCGCCTCCTCGCTCGAGGCGGCGTCGAATCAGGACTTGCCCTTCGAGAGGCTGGTGCGGGAACTGGACCCCGAACGCATACCCGGTTACTCGCCTCTCTTTCAGGCGCTGTTCGTATTTCAAAATGCTCCTTCCACTACTTTGGAATTGCCTGATCTGAAACTCAGCCGCGTTGATTTCGACAACGGCGCCGCGAAGCTCGATATTGCGCTTAGTCTTTCTCAGGCCGATGACAAGCTGATCGGCGCCTTCGAATACAGCACGGATCTCTTCGACGGCTCGACGATCGACGGGATGATCCGGCATTTTTGCACGCTGCTCGCGCACGCCGCCGTAGACCCGGATCAACGCGTGTCGAGCCTCGATCTGTTATCGGTCGATGAACGGCGGCGGATTCTTGTCGACTGGAACGAAACGAACTTCAGCGCCGAAGCGGGTTCCGTTCAGGAATTGTTCGAGAACCAGGTCGAGCTCACACCCGACGCCATCGCGTTGCTTTTCGAAGGAGAGCAGGTCTCTTATCGCAAGTTGAATCGACTTGCCAATACGCTGGCTAACCGGCTCATCGGCTTTGGAACCAGGCCCGAGTCCATCATCGCGGTTTGCGCGGACCGATCCGTTGAAATCTTCGTGGCCGTGCTGGCGATCCTGAAAGCCGGAGCCGCCTATCTTCCCCTCGATCCGGATTATCCCTCGGATCGCCTGACTTACATGATCGAGGACTCCCGGCCGCACGCGATTTTGATCAACGATTCGAGCCGCGAGAAGATCGGCGCCGATAAGGCGCAAGTCCTGTGCATCACGCCGGAGATGGACGACGTTGGTCCCGAGAGCGATCGAAATCCTAATCACGCGGCGGCGGGCCAGAATTCCGCTTACGTGATTTATACATCGGGTTCGACGGGCGTACCGAAGGGCGTGATTGCTACTCGCGAAGGACTGGCGAATCGAGTGCTTTCCATGATCTCCGGGTACGGGCTGGACCAAAGCCATCGCCTGTTGCAGTTCACCTCTTCGAGCTTTGACGCATTCGCCGAAGAAATATTCCCGATATTCTGCTGTGGCGCGTCCCTCGTCGTCTTGAAGAATCCCGCGCGTCTTTCTCCCGCTGAATTGCTCGAAGAATGCGATCATTCCGGGGTTACTTCTCTCCACATACCGCCTTCTTATTGGCACGGCATGGTCGATGCGCTGGATAGCGGCGAGGCAGAAGCGCCGGAGCGGCTGAAACTTTTCATCACCGGTGGAGAAGTGGTGTCCGGGGCCAGGCTGGTGCGCTGGGCTGAAATGACGAGCCATCGCTCGAGGGCTTTTAACGCTTACGGTCCAACCGAAGCGACGATCACCTCGACCATATATGAATTTCCACTTCAAGCGATAGCGGCGTCCGGCAAGCCAATGATTTCAATTGGGAGGCCCGTCGGTGGGTCCCGGCTATACATTCTGGACAAGCGCCTGCAACCGGTCCCTGCCGGGGTGAAAGGAGAACTGTACATCGCGGGTGCGGGGCTCACTCGAGGCTATCTCGGCGCGCCCGGCTTCACGGCCGACAAGTTCATACCTCACCCGCTCGGAGATGAGTACGGTGGCCGGATGTACCGGACCGGAGATCTGGCTCGGTATCTTCCGGACGGGACCGTTGAATACCTCGGCAGGATCGACGATCAGGTTAAGATCAGGGGCTTCCGAATCGAGCCGGCTGAGGCCGCAAGCGTTCTGAACCAGCACGCTGGAATTCGCGATGCGATCGTCGTCGTAAGAGAAGATGGTCCCTGCGAAAAACGTCTCGTAGCTTATTTGATCGCGGAAGAAGGGGCCGAACTGTCTCTCGCCGAAGTGCGGGGTTTTTGCGTCGACAGGCTGCCCGATCACATGGTTCCGTCAGCCTTCGTGATACTGCCCGCGCTTCCGCTTACGCCTAACGGAAAGATTGATTTCCATTCGCTGCCGGCGCCCGAAAGCGGAAGAGATGGACAGTATTCCCCATTCGTCGCGCCTCGAAACCCCGTCGAAGAACTATTGGCCGGCATTTGGTCCCAGGTGCTGAAGGTCGATCGGATCGGAATCCACGACAACTTCTTCGAGCTTGGGGGACATTCGCTATTAGCTACGCAACTGGTTTCACGGATAAACAATTCGTTCTCCACTCACATATCGGTTCGAGCCTTGTTTGACGCTCCATCGGTTGCCCGCCTGGCCGCGGCGATTCAACACCGCCTTCTGGAAGAACAGGGAGTCACGGTTGAGCAGATCGTTCCCACGGACCGTGGCAAGCCGCTTCCGCTTTCATTTGCTCAGCAGCGGCTGTGGTTCATGGCGCAGATGGAGCCGGATAGCCACTTCTACAATATTCCCATAGCGCTGCGATTGTTGGGCGATCTTGACGCCGGCGCGCTGGAGCGCACGCTGCGCGAGATGGTTCGCCGCCACGAAGTGTTGAGGACGGTCTTCGTGATGTCGAATGGCCAGCCGGCTCAGGAAATCAAAGAAGCCGGGGACTTCACCCTGTCGTTCGTGGATATTTCCGGCGCGCCGGATGAATCTCAAGAACGCGAAGTGGAACGCTTGCGCGATCAGGAGGGACGGCTGCCGTTCGATCTCTCCAAGGGTCCGATGTTGCGAGGAACGTTGCTCAGGCTTTCGGAGCAGGAACACATCTTTCTGGTCACGATGCATCACATCGTTTCCGATGAGTGGTCGGTCGCGATACTCATCCGCGAGATGGCGGTGTTGTATGACGCCTACTTAAACAAGAGAAATTCACCTTTGCCCGAACTCGCGGTTCAATACGCGGACTTCGCCGTATGGCAGCGGAATTGGATGCAAGGCGAAGTGCTTCAGGCGCAGCTCGATTTCTGGAAGCGAGAACTCGGCGGCGCTCCTTTCGTGATCGACCTGCCCCATGATCGGCCGCGCGCCGCCGCGCCTTCCTACCGAGGCGGAACCGAGCGCCTGGCCCTGTCGGCGGAACACACCCGGCTACTGAAGCACCTGAGCCAAACTGAAGGGGCCACGTTGTTCATGACTTTGCTCGCCGCGTTTCAGGCGTTTCTTTATCGCTACACCGGCCAGAGCGACTTGCTCGTAGGCACTGCGATCGCAAACCGCAATCGCGGCGACCTCGAAGATTTGCCGGGCTTCTTCGTCAACACTCTCGCGTTGCGCAGCCGGATTGAACCCCACCGCACCTTTGCTCAGACGATTCCGAGCGTCCGCGAGGCCGTGTTGGACGCGTTCATTCACCAGGACCTGCCCTTCGAAAGACTGGTCGATGAGCTTCAACCCGATAGGTCAGGCCGTTATCATCCGCTTGTCCAGGTCATGTTTGTGTTGGATACGATCACGCCGTCCACTCTCGAGATGCCCGGCCTGAAGCTCGAGTGGATTGGAGGCGACTACGCGGTGTCCAAGTTCGACCTGAGACTCGGCATGACGGAGGTCGACGGCCGTTTGATCGGCTCGCTTGCTTACAGCACGGACCTCTTTGACGCATCGACCGCGGCGAGGATGACCGGGCATTTCCAGACGCTGCTGGAAGAGGTAGCTTCAAATCCCGGCCAGCCCGTGGCCACCATACCCCTGCTTCATGAGGCCGAACGCAAGGACATCCTGTCGCAGTCTACTCGGACGAGCATCCCAACCGGTCAGCTTTCTCCGCTGCACAAATTGTTCGAGGCGCAGGTGGAACGAACACCCGATGCGACGGCTTTGGCGATGGGGGACCATCAGGTTGATTATCGAGAGTTGAACCGCCGCGCCAATCAACTGGCGCACCATCTGAGAATGCTTGGAGTAGGACTAGAGGTGCTCGTCGGCGTTTGCGTAGATCGATCCATCGAAATGATTGTCGGCGTCCTCGGCGTGATGAAAGCCGGCGGAGCCTACGTGCCACTCGATCCGCAATATCCGCTGGACAGGCTTGAATACATACTGGAAGACGCCGGGATCGCCGTGTTGATCACGTTGGAACATATTGCCGACCGTCTGCCGGCCGACGGGGCGCATGTGATTTGTCTCGATGCCGAATGGGAGACGATCTCCGGCCAGGAAGAAGACAATCCGGACGGTTTTCTTTGCCCAGGCAACTTGGCTTATGCGATCTACACGTCCGGATCGACGGGGCGTCCGAAGGGCGTCGCCGTTTGTCACGAGGGACTGGCTAACCTCTCCGACGCGCAAGTGGAGTCCTTCTCCGAGGGGCCCGGCAGCCACGTCCTTCAATTCGCCTCTTTGAGTTTTGACGCGTCCATCTTTGAGATCGCAATGGCGTTCCGAGTAGGAGCAACTCTGCACCTCGCTCATCAGGAGGATATCCTGCCTGGACCCGGGTTGTTGGAAATCCTCGCGGATAACGGCGTCAGCAACGTCACCCTGTCGCCATCGGTGCTGTCGGCGTTGCCAATGGCCGGCCTGCCCGCGTTAAGAACGATTATCGTGGCCGGCGAAGCATGTCCCCTGGACACGTTAGCTCGATGGTCGAAGGGCAGGCGTTTCTTCAATGCATACGGCCCGACGGAAACGACAGTGTGGGCGACTCTCGCCCAGTGCACGAGCATTGATCGTAGACCTCCGATCGGCCGCCCGATTATCGGCGCCCAGGCGCTCATACTCGATGAGCAACTCCAGATGGCGCCCATCGGCGTCGTAGGCGAACTGTACATTGGCGGAATCGGCCTTGCCCGCGGCTATCTTGGGCGCGCCGAATTGACCGCCGAGCGATTCATTCCGAATCCATTCAGTGACGTCCCTGGCGGTCGTTTATACAAGACCGGAGACCTGGCCCGTTATCTGGCGAATGGAGAAATCGACTATTGTGGACGAACCGACCACCAGGTGAAGATTCGAGGATTCAGAATAGAAATCGGCGAGGTCCAAGCCGCATTGGCGGAGCAGCCGGCTGTTCGAGACTGCGTCGTAATCGCTACCGAAGACGGCCCCGGCGATAAACGCCTGCTGGCGTACATCGTTCCGAGAGACGCGGAGAGCCTCAACATAAGCGAGTTGCGAGAATCTCTCCTCCGGAAGCTGCCGGAGTTCATGCTGCCGTCGGCTTTTCTCATGCTCGACAGTATTCCCTTGACCTCGAATGGAAAGCTGGATCGCCGCGCCCTTCCTTCACCCGGTCAGTCGAGGCCGCAAATCGACAGCGAGTATAACCCTCCAACAACGGCGTTGCAGTGCGTACTGGCCGATATGTGGAAGGGCGTACTCGGTCTTGAAAGAGTCGGCATTGACGATGATTTCTTCGCGCTCGGCGGCGATTCAATCAAAGGCGCGGTCTTCGTGAATAGCCTCCAGGAGAAGCTGGGAGAGATCGTTCATGTGATCGCCATCTTTGAATCGCCAACCATCTCCGAGTTATCGGTTTGGTTGACCGAGAACTACCCGGCGGCGTTATCAAGGCTCACCGGAGAAGGGCCTCTCTCAGGAACGGACGGACGGAATCAGATTGTCGTCCCGAAGATTGACCCGGCGAGAGTCGAGACCATGCGCGCTCTGATAACGGCGCTGACCCCGGCCGAACTGGACGCTGCTCACAAGGCGCCGAAGAACCCTTCCGCGATCTTCGTTTTGTCGCCGCCCCGGTCCGGTTCGACTCTGTTCCGTGTAATGCTGGCCGGCCATCCGAGCCTGTTCGCCCCGCCGGAACTCGAGCTTCTGTCATTCAATTATTTGCGCGAGAGAAAATCCGCCTTCTCGGGTCCAAACAGTTTTTGGCTGGAGGGCGCGGTGCGGGCTCTCATGGAAGTAGACGGAGGAGACGCGAACGCGGCGCTGCAACTCATGGGCGAGTTTGAAAATGCGGACCGAACTTGCCAGGAGTTCTACCGGTCGCTGCAGGAACGGATCGGCGGCCGGACGCTGGTGGATAAGACGCCGTCGTACAGCATGGACGCCGGAGTAATGAAACGGGCTGAAGAGATATTTGAAAACCCGCTGTACATTCATCTCGTCCGCCATCCGTTCGGAATGATCAACTCGTTCGAAGAAGCGAGGATCGATCAGATATTCTCGCGGTATCGTCATTCATTCTCGACCAGGGAATTCGCGGAACTCGTGTGGCTGATCGGCAACCGGAATATTCTTGAATTCCTTCAAGGAATACCTTCCGAGCGAAAGCACCAGGTAGTCTTCGAAAATCTGTTGGAACAGCCTCAGGCGGTACTGGACCACGTTTGCGGATTTCTTGGTTTGGAAATGCACCCGGACATGTTGGAGCCGTACAAGAACAAAGAAAAGAAAATGACCGGAGGCGTCCACGCCGAGTCCAGAATGTTGGGCGACGTCAAGTTTCACTCATACAACAAGGTCGATGCGGCCGTCGCATCCCGGTGGAAGAAGCGGCTGGAGACCGACGCGCTTGCCGACGATACGTGGCTGCTTGCCGAGAGCCTGGGATATCAGAGAGAAGGTCAACCGGAAAGCCCGCGCATGTCGCCGGCGCCGAGGATCAGCCGGGCGCCGCGCGACGTGAAATCGCCGCTCTCATTCGCGCAGCAGAGACTGTGGTTTCTCGATCAACTCGAGCCGCTCAGCGCGTCTTACAACATTCCCATCGCCGTTCGTTTGAATGGTAATCTCGATCGGGCCGCGTTGCAGTCGAGCTTGTTCGAACTGGTGAAGCGGCATGAGACTCTGCGAACCACATTCAAGGAAATCAGCGGCGAGCCGTATCAGTTGATCGGCCCTCCTCGGCGGCCGGCCCTGCCTTGTATCGATCTCTCTTGCCTGCCTGAAGACGCAATCGAGCAAGAGACCCGGCGGCTGGCGTTTCGCGAGGCGGCGGCCCCATTCGATTTGTCGATGGGACCGCTTCTGCGGGTCACCTTGATCGAATCGAAACCGGACCGCCATGTGCTTTTGCTGACCATGCATCACATCGTCAGCGATGGCTGGTCAATGGGAATACTGGTCCGCGAGGTAACGGTCGCCTACGACTCCATCGACGGTGGAGTTCAACTCGACTCGCCTGAGCTGCCCATTCAATACGCGGATTTCGCGGCGTGGCAACGGCGCCGCTTCGAAGGCGAGGCGTTACAATCGGAACTCTCCTATTGGAAAGAGAGACTCGCGGGAGCGCCGCCATTGTTAGAGCTGCCAGCGGATCGTCCCCGGCCCGCGATTCAGACATTCAAGGGCTCGAGGCTTCCGGTTACGATTTCGGCTGAGTCGAGCCGAGGCCTGGTCGCGCTCGCCAGAGAAAAAGGCGCGACCCCTTTCATGGGGCTTCTCGCGGCGTTCTACGCGTTGCTTTATCGCTATACCGCTCAGGGCGACCTCATCGTTGGAACATCAACCTCGGGACGAAACCTTCCCGAAATCGAAGGACTGGTCGGCTTCTTTGTAAACACGCTGGCTCTGCGCGCCGATGCGTCGGGCCGGCCCTCCTACCTCGAGCTTTTGAATCGAGTTCAGCGGACGACTCTGGGCGCGTTCGCCCATCAAGACATACCGTTCGAAAGCCTCGTCGAAGAGTTACGCCCGGAAAGAAGCTTGAGCTACACACCCGTGGTTCAAGTGATGTTTGAGCTTGGCAACGTGCCGGCTCCAGGGCGAGGGATCGAAGGACGCGGACTGGAAATATCCCCATTCGAAATCCAGCTCGACGCGGTCAAGTTCGATCTCAGCTTGATGCTTTCGGAGACGCCTGACGGAATAAGCGGGACGATAGAGTACAACGCGGATCTGTTCGACGAGGCGACGATCGAACGGATGGCCGGGCACTTCGAAAAGCTGGTGGAAGGGATCGTAAGCAATCCTGAGGAGCGGATAAGCCGGATAGAGATGCTCAGCCAAAGAGAGCGAGAAGAGGTGTTGAATGAATGGAACG
>JAHFUG010000204.1 GCA_023265195.1 Blastocatellia bacterium
CATCGGGCTTCAGCCGATGGAGCGTCAATTTCAACCTAGTTCGGCAGCCGTGATTCTACGTATACCATCGGGCTTCAGCCGATGGAGCGTCAACTTCAATCTAGTTCGGCAGCCGCGATTCTACGTATACCATCGGGCTTCAGCCGATGGAGCGTCAATTTCAGCCTGCGACTCAAGTTAGGTAAGAGATGATTCTCCATCAGCCAAAGCCGAATGGTATTTGGGCTCATCCTAGCTCCCCAGTAGGCCGAAGATGAAACTCCATCGGCTCAAGCACGATCGCGTCTTCACGGTCTCCGCGGAGTCTCACAAGCAGTTGGCGTCATGACTCGTTGAGAAACTCGGGCTGCAAGACTCGGCGTTAGCCGGGCTTGACCATCGCGGCTATTGCAGCCGGTTCAGGAATGCGATAGCTTGCTCAGTTCATGCGGCTGCATTAGCTGCGTATGCAATCACAACGAGAATTGTGTTCCCGTTCTTCTTTGAAGCAGGCCGCGGAGTCCGGCACTCCGCACTCCGCCCTCGGGATATCAGGGGCGGAGCCCTTGGCTAGGTAGTTCTCCATATTTCAGCGCTATGACTTTCATTCCTGCCCTACTCAAGTCCGGCTGGAACCGGTGGTGGGGCGTTGGTCTCCTCGTCGCTGCTCCCGCGCTCGCACTCGCGGTGCTCGGGCTCAGGGCCGTGCGGGCCGAGCGGATCGAGCGCGAGCAGCAGCTTCTCGAACAGCAAGCTCAGTCGGCGCGTTTGGCCGATGGCGCGCTGGCGAATCTGTTCGAAGACCTTGCCCGGCGGCTACGACTGAAAGACGGCGCCGATCAGACCGCCATCGAATCGTCGTTCACCCTCTTATCGCTGGACCGGAGCGGAGTCCTCAGGTTCATGCGCGAACGAGTCTACTTCGGCGATTCCAGTGAACATCAAGCCGCGTGGCCGGCCAAAATAGAAATCCTGGTCGAAGAAGCGCAAGCGGCTGAAGCGCAACAACGCGCTCGAGAAGCCGCCTTCCTATACCGACGAATAAGAGACGCCGAGCCCAGACTCCGTGAATGGGCCGAGATGTGCACAACGCGGATCGGACATCGTCTCGGCGACCCGTCCGCCACCGAGCTTCTTGCCAGCGGGCGTTGGAGCCGTACACAGGATTTGAGTCCTGACGGAATGCCGATAGCGCTCGTAGCCTGCGCCGACATCGCGCGCTTATCCGAGGGGCGGCGGCCTGCCTTCATGCCGCTACTTGAAGGAACACTCGAGAATCTGCGAGCCGGACAGTGGTGGCTGAGCTACGACGAGCGGCGCTTTTACGATGAGGAGCTGCGGCGTCTGTTCGAACGATCGGGTGGACCGCTTCTTTCCGGGGACGCTCGGCTCGATGAGATGGCGGCCGTAGACGAGATCGTGCGCAAATCGCCTCCAGTTCGACGGGATGCGATCACCCGAAACTTCGACCGCGGCGAACACGGAGCGTTTCTAATTGTCTGGGCGGCGGGTGAAGACCGCGGCGGCTGGCTCGGCCTCGCAATCTCCGAGAGCAAGCTGGGCCCAATCATCGACGCCTGCCTCGAGCCGCTGCTCGCGGGTATCCAGTCTCGACCGGCGATTCGCGACGCTCAGGGACGCCTTGTGTGGGGCGAGAGCACTGGTCCGTTGCACGCCGAGCCGTTGCTGGCCGTACCGGGATGGGAATTAACGTTCAGCACCTCCACGCGCGCGGGATGGATCGACCGGAGGCGAGTGCTCTGGCTTGGCTTTGTCATGGGGCTTGTGGTGATGTTGATGGCGGGAGTAGCGATGACCGCCTGGGTTGCCCGCCGCGAAGCCGATCTCGCCCGAATGCAGAATGAATTCATCGCCGGGGTGACGCACGAATTCAAAAGCCCGATCACGAGCGTCCGTCTGCTGCTGGAGCGGCTGAGCAGCGGCCGCCTTGGCCCAGCACAATCCGCCGGCGAGTATTACCGCGCCATCGACGGCGAGATCGACAGGCTGGAACGGCACGTCAATCGTCTGCTTGAAGCGCAGAAGATACAGGAGGGTCATAGAGAGTATTGCTTTGCGCCTGCCTCTCCGGTGGCAGTGACCCGCACGGCGATTGAGGAACTGCGGCCTCAGGCAGAGGCGCGGGGAATCAATCTCGAAACCACGGTGGATGGTGAAATCCCGGATGCTTGGGTCGACGGATCGGCCCTCACCGACGCCGTGGAGAATCTCTTAGACAACGAAAGAGGAGTCTAATATCACCGTCATCGACAGGGTCACCATTTGTGGGGGACAGGAGATCTCCCGCTTGGGGACCTTGTGATCTTGGGAAGCGTAAAAAAATAACTTCCCGTTTTGAGTTATGCTGCAGCATGAGATGAGGACCGCCGGTGAAGCGAGGACTTCACCGCGGAGTCGCGGAGATCGCTGAAAGAGCCGCGGAGAGTAAGCCCCCTCCGCGTCCTCTCTCCCCGGCATCCGCGACTCTACGGTGAACTCCCTCGAAAATGGGAACCTATTTCTTTTGCGCCCCCCTTAGATGAGTCTTGTGGAAAACGACGTATGGCGATTGGGTCTGTAACCAGGGAGCCCAGGCTTCAGTAAACAACGGCTCGAATCAGGAGGCTGCGATGAAAAACATAAGCAAAATGTTAAAAAGGATTCTCCCAATAGCGCTGGCGTTGGGCGCCGTCGTGCCCCCCAGTCAAGTCCTCTCCCAATCAGGCGCCTGGAGCCTCAAGGCGTCCATGCTCACCGCCCGCCACGGACACGCCGCGGGAGTGGTTAGCGGCGTGGTCTACGCAATTGGGGGCTTCAACAGCAGCGGCGCCCTGGCAACCGTTGAAGCCTACGACCCTGCAACGGACAGTTGGAGCTCAAGGGTGTCGATGCCCACGGCGCGCGGCAATTTCGCCCTCGGCGTGGTGAACGGGATTGTCTACGTTGCAGGGGGCGCCAACGGTAGCAGCTTCCTAACGACGGTCGAGGCCTACAACCCGGACATGGACACATGGACAACAAAGGCCCCATTGCCCATTCCAATTGCGCAATCGGCCGGAGGCGTGGCGAACGGCGTTTTCTACGTCGTAGGTGGGGTCACGACCTCCCCCGGCGAGCTTTCGGCGGTCTTCGCCTACAACCCACAAACCAACTCTTGGACGACGAGAGCATCAATGGCGAATACTCGCAACGCGGCGGCAGTTTCGGTTGTGGGTGGTTCGCTGCATGTCGTCGGAGGCAGTCACACAGGCGGATTCGTCCTTCCCGTCGAGACGTACGATCCGATCACGGATACTTGGCGTCAGGGAGCACCCATGCCTACCGGGCGCTACAATCTAGCCGCTGTAGAGATGAACGGCTTCGTGTACGCCATAGGGGGCTATGACAACGGCGATCTTGCAACGGTTGAGGCCTACGACCCGGTGGCTGATGCCTGGCTCACAAAACCATCAATGTTGGTGGCCCGGCAGCATCCGGCGGCGGCGCTAGTTAATGGAGCCCTTTACGTTGCCGGCGGTCACAGCGGCGTCGTTAATTTGATATGCAATGGCTGCGGCCCTGTCTCGAGTACGGAGGCGTTTACTCCCGCGCGGCATATTCAACCCTCGCTTGCTAGCGCCAACTTCTTTGGCGGAAGCGGCGACCAGCGAGCGACCGGCGTTTCCATACAAGGCTCAGCAATCTACGTGACGGGGAATGTTGGACCTGGGACACAGAGTCCTAATGACACTGCGTTGGTATTGGAGTATCCCGCGCCGCCAAGCTCGTCGCCAGTATGGTCGAAGCTATTCGATTTCGGCACGAACCTCTTTGGCGTCGCCGCCAGCAGCGAAGGCGTCTACGCCGCCGGCTGGAATTACTCTCTCTCAAGCGACTCGGCCGGTGGTAAGGAAGTCAAAAGCATCATGGCGAAGTTCGCTCCTGACGGCGGTTCCGGCTCCGGCCCGGGCGGTTCGACATGGGCTCGCACTCCAAACTTCTTTTCTTACAGCGGCGTTGAGTCCCACGAGGCAGTGACGACGGCCGTGGAAAGCGGCTCGAACTTCATTTACGCGACGGGATTCGGACAGCCGTGCAGCTACTCGGCTTACGCTCTGGTGAAATACGACGCTTCCGGTAGCGTGCTTGGAGCCGCCACCGATTCCAGCGTCGGCGTCAACTTCGGGTCCTGCTTCGTTCCAAGCCCTGGCGGTTCGGATGGAGGAGGCATCGCGGTTCTGAGCGGCAACATATACGTTGCGGGTGTCTCAGCCTGGTCTCACGAAGGGGACAACCAAAATAACAGGCCGACGCTCTGGAAGTACGGTCCTACCCCAAGCTTCGTGTGGCGGCGCAAGGACACGAGCCTCGACGGAGTGTTTCAAGGAGTAGCGGGGCTCCGAGACGCTGTTTACGGAGTGGGCTTTTCGTACACGCCTGGAGCGCCAAACAGCGAGAATTTCCTGATAGAGAAATACGACGAGGCGGGAAATCTCTTGTGGAGCAAGGTCTCTGGCGGGTCCAACACCGACGTGTTGACCGGAGCCGTCGGGATCGGGAACCGGCTGTTCGCTGTCGGTTACACCAGGAGCATGGGCTCCGGGGGAGCTGACGCCGTGATCCTCGAGATAGACACCGTCACCGGCGGCGCCCTGTCGACCACTCTGTACGGAGGCGCGCTGGATGACATCGCCAGCGGCGCGGCCACCGATGGCGTAGACCTATACGTTGTAGGAGAGTCAAGAAGCTTCGCATCGGCGGCAGGAAATGCAGTCGGACAAGACGACGTCATGCTGCTGAGGTATTCCCTGTCGCCTGACAATAATGCGCCGGTGGTAATATGCCGCAATGTGACTGTTGCGGCCGGGCCTGATTGCGTTGCCGACGCTTCGATTGACAACGGCTCGTTTGATCCGGACGGCGATGCGCTTACCATCAGTCAAACTCCGCCAGGTCCGTATCCGCTGGGAAGCACGCCGGTTGTTTTGACTGTGATCGATAGCTCCGGTGCGTCCAGCCGATGTAACGCAACCGTGACAGTAGTCGATACGACGCCACCCACGATAACGCGCCCTGCCGACATTGCGGTTACTGCGCCGCTGGGTCACGGTTCAATCGAGGTTGTCTACCAAGCGCCTACAGTGACCGACAACTGCGCCGCCGCGTCGGTCGTTTGCTCACCGCCATCAGGGTTGTCATTTCCTCTTGGTACGACCGCCGTCGTCTGCTCAGCTACCGACGCATCAAACAATGTAGTCAATTGCTCTTTCACCATTACGGTCGCGGCTCCACGGATGACGGCGCTTGGACCTGCTAAGCTCTGGCTAGGTTTGAAGAATAGCGACGACGTAGGAACCAAGTTTGACTTGCTTGCTGAAGTCTTCAAGAACGGCGCGCTTGTCGGCTCGGGACAACTCAACGGTGTGCCCGGCGCAGGTAGCGGGTTCAACAACGCTGTGGCAAGAGTTATTGACCTGGCTCTTTCCTCACCAGTCTCTTGTTCACCGGGCGACAGCTTGAGCATAGCACTTTCGCTGCGCATCGGGATTGGCGTGGCCGGCCACAGAAGCGGTACGGCGAGACTCTGGTTCAACGATGCTGTCGCCGATAGCCGCTTCGACGTCACAATAGGCGGAGAGACGCGAAGCTACTACTTAACCAGCGGTTTCGTCTTGAGCCGAACACCTGGTCTCGGTCCGAAGAACACGATAGATATATTCGTTGACCGGGCAGTGAATGGTAATCCGTTCAAACCGTTCGGCGCCTGGGGCCTCGTTTTCTGACGTTTCTCGAGTCTCCTCTCTGATGTGTCAAACGGCTAGTGGCGCTTGGCGGAACTTGTCATGCCGGGAAAGCCGCCGATTTGCGCTGACGGCGTAACGCTGATCAGCGCAGATCGGCGTTACGTCGTCGGCGCAAATCAGCGGCTTTCCTGTATGGCGCCTTGCGCCGAGCGCTACTAGAAGGGAGGCTTCCAAGCAGCCAGCCACACGTCTGGAGGGTCATCAGTCACACCTCATGTTATTGTGGGTCGGATTAAGAACCTTGCATCCTCGCGCGAATCGGAGCTTAATCTCTTCTCAATTGAATCCGGTTGATTTCGCTGCCGGTCGCTCGAACCGGGGAGGTACGAAGGATGCAATCAAAGCCGACGCACGCTATCGCGGTCGTTGCGTTTCTGGCTTCGCTGATTGCAGATCCCTCTTTCGCTCAACAGTCGCCCCGCGATCTCTACGAGCGCGCGCGCATACTCGACGAGAGCAATCAGAGCGTCAGGGACGCAATTCGTCTCTACTCTCAGTTCATATCTCTTGCCAAAGCCGATCGCGCGTATGCTGCATTGGCGCAATATCGAATAGGCATGCTCTACAATCGAATCGGGCGGAAAGAGGATGCACGGCGCGCTTTCAAATCGGTCGTCAGTCAGTATCCCGACCAAGTAGACCTTGTCAGCCGCGCGCGGTCGAAGATCGATGCTGCCGCGAACCGCAAACGCGAAAACGGAATGGAGATCAAACGCACGGGCCCTTCACCCGGCGGCCGGTTCCTCGCTACCTTCACATTCCCTCCCGGCGTCTCCGTCTCACGGCCGGTCATTGATGAGAAATTTCACAGGCTGTACGTCGTCGCCGGCTCGATAGCGGATGCTCAGGAAGATGAAAAGATTGGGCCGGACGCGCGGAAAGTCGGTGGCTACGTCTACGGACCCTCCACGCTCGTCGTAATCGATTCCATCTCGCTCGCCATCGTGAAGACTATTCCCTTCCCGGTCTGTACCGGCGGCATAGCTCTGAGCACGGCTAACAACAAGCTCTATACCAGTGAGTTCTTAGACGGTCACGTCCGGGTGATCGATCGAAATACCTTCGCCACCCTGGCGAGAATTCGCGCGCCGGGTTACCCGATGGAGCCGCTCGTCAATCCAGCCACGAACAGGATTTATGTAGCGAGCCAGGGATTTCCAGGCAACGACAGGCTGTCAATAATCGACCCCATTACGAACTCCATCGCCTGGACCGAAGGAGTCGGCGGCTCACTCAGCGGACTCGCGATCAACTCCGCGACCAATCGGATATACGTTCAGCGCGAGCAAAGCACGCGGGTGCTTGATGGCGAGGACGGATCGGTCATTACGGACCTGGCGCAAATGTGTGTCGTCGCCGCCGACCCGGTCGGCAATCGAATCTACGCGCAGCAGGTCCGCGGTCACGAGAGGCCCGTGCTGTACGTGCTTGACGGGAACACGCACGGCATTCTCGCGACGCTGCCATACGAAAACGTTTCATACAACGGCGGAATAGACGCCGACAGCCGCGTCAATCGCCTCTACGTCGCCACGCCTTCAATGAATCAGATAATAGTGATTGATGCGACCGCTCACACGGAAGTCAACAGATTCTCCATAACACAACCCGAATCGCTGACGACGGACCGGGTTACCGGAAAGGTGTATGTCCGCGGCCGACTCACAAGCAACTGCATGCAGATCAGCGTGCTGTCAAAAGAAGCATTGGAGGAGGAAGCGCCGCCCGAAGAATTCTTCGATGATTTCGACGGCCCTGAGCTTGACCCGGCCTGGACCGTGCGCAGCGGAAAGAACACTTACTCCCTCACCCAGAGCCCGGGCCGCTTGCGCTATAGCATCTCCGAGGCGACGGAAAGACCGCACCCCGTGATGGCGCGAAAGTTTCGGGGCGAATACTGGACACTCGAGATGAAGGTGTCTTATTTCATGAGCGCCACGGGGGGAGGGAGAGACTCTTACTTAGGCGTCTCTTTCGGCGATCCGATCTTTGTCACGCAGCTTCGCCCCGACGCTAACGCTATTTGTTTGAACAGGCGCCGCGATGACTGGAACGGCTGCTGCCCCGGCGAAGTCGGCAACTTCTTTGTGGAAAAAGGCGCGCAATTCTCTTTTGTCCGCGAGCCGCCCAACTCCGCTGACACTTACGTCTATAGAATAAAACGCAACCACAGGACGGTGACGATCGAGCGCAGCGATGACGGGATCAGTTTTACCCAGCTTGCCTCTCACACCTTCGAATCGCAGATCGACGGCCATCTACAGCACCTGGTCTTCGGCTACCAGGCGCATGGCCTGAATAATGGATATGTCGATATTGAATTCGTTCGCTTGAGCGCAGGAAACCGCCTGATACGACAACGGCCTCGACCGTAAAAAAGGCACAGTGTTCCCTGGCGGCCATGGTAGTGAAGCGTTTCAGGGAGCCGGTCGCGGGCGGAGACGCCAGATTCCGGTTGAAGGTCGAGCCCTAACATTGCGCGGATTCAAAGCAGACAGACTGAAGTCCGCGGTACATCGCATCGGCGGAGTATGCTTCTTTTCACGACGACCACCGAGACTGTGTGGAAAACTCGATGTTCATTGACACGTGCCGCACTTACACCCTATCTACATCAGTCTCAACCAGTCGGAGAGACTTCCTATTCTCAAATACTGGTTCATGCGCTTTTCATCGCCCATCGTACTCTGCATCCTGCTTCCATAATTATGGCCCGGGAAAAGCGCGACTTCATCCGGAAGCTTGGCAAGGACTCGAGTCAGTGAATAGTACATCTGTTCCGAGTCGCCGCCAGGAAGATCGACTCTACCGCAGCCTCCGATGAAGAGAGTGTCTCCGGATACAAGGGTAGATCCCACAAGAAAGCACTGGCTCCCGGGCGTGTGCCCGGGCGTATGTAGAAACTGAATTGCCGTTGATCCAACATGGATGACGTCTCCCCCGCGATGGGTTTCCAGGTCACTGCTCGAGAGCCCGGTCAGTTGCTTTACGCCCTCGCTCTCATTCTCGTTAACGTGGGCCTTGACTGGACAGTGGGCGGCCAACTCCGCAAGGCCGGGAATAGAATAGCCGAAGATATTTCCGCCGACGTGATCGGGGTGATAGTGAGTAACAAGCGCGCCGGTCAGTCTCATCCCGTCGTTACGAACGCAGTTCAGAATACCCGGAATATCCCACGCGGGATCGACGACGACGCATTCACGGCTTTCAGCGTCGCCAATCAAATAGATGAAGTTGGCCATCTGAGCGGCGAAGCCATCGCCGTCCGCCAGATCCCGGCCCGCTAATAATTGACGGAAGTATATCGCCACCCTTTACGCTCCTGTTCTTGAAATTCCCCGCCGCTTCGGATAAAAACATTATCTATGCTCAAGCCAAAAAGCGCACGTCCTTACGTCATTTATTTGATGATCACATTTGCCATAACCGGCCTGACAGGCTGCTCGGGTCAGGAGAAGCAGGCCGTTAAGCCGGTAGAGGACTATCTCAAGAAGATGGGCGCCCGAGAGGTAAAGGCGCGAATTTTCGTAACGAGACAAGACTTTCCGGACAAAGCATACCTAAGCGTAGTCGCTACGTGGAATTTCTCCGATGCGAAAGGCGAGCCTCAAAGGGAGCCGCTCGGCTATCTTTTAAGGAAGGAAGGAGAAGGCTGGACGATTGAACACAACGTTCAGTTCACCGAAGACAGAGGCCGAGCGCGCGAGTTGATCGAAGGCCGAAAGTAATACAAGTATTGGCGAGGCTTTCCGCACTATTGGTCTTCGTTTCCGAGGCTGCCTGCCGACGTCCTCTCGCCGAATTGCTCCTCGAACCACTTTGCCTCTTCACTGAAGCCCGCTTGCCCAATGCCGAAACGCGTAGCCGGCGAGCCGCTGCCGTAATATCCCGCGTGAGGGAGCGGCCCATACAAACCACCTGGGCAAGCCTCGCTTTTGCGCCTTAACGGCCTTTCATAACCGCCCCCGATCCCGAATCCTTTCCGTCTAGCTTCAAGGCTCTTCGAGGGATGATTAGGTTCGCGCCGAACTGTATCGGTTTCGGATGGCGCTTCCGGTCTCTGCTCTCGGCTCTTCGCCACTGATACTTCCTCGCATCCAAAGCGAAGAGGAGGATCGGTTAGGATCCTCCTCTCGGTTTGAGGTTTATTGTTTGACGATGTTCAGCCAGGAAGAGAGGAAAGGCCTCCCTCTCTTCCTGGCGTTCCGTTAATTGGAGCTTGGACAGGTCTCGTTGCAAGCCTTCGGATCCGAGACTGCCTCGCCTGGGTTTTGAACGGTTATGGACCCAGGCAAGAAGCCGCAGACACCCTTCAGCACGAGCTTGCTGTCGCTCTTGAACTTCACCTTTGTTACGGTGTTCGTGCCGATCTTCACAGTGGCCCCTGATAAGAAGCGACTGCCGAGAACGGTTAGCGTGAATCCACCGCCTGCCGGTCTATCGAGCGAGCAACTCAGCACTATAGCCTTCGGAGGCGGGGGGATTATTACAGACTGGCACGTGAAGCTCACCAGAATCCCTTGCTCATTGCCAGTCGGACACCCTGCTGGCGCACCCGCCGGCAATGAAGTCAGGTTTCGGCTCGTTCCGTTCGGCCCGCTGGCGAAGATCAGGAAGACCTTCCCTTGGTTCGCGGTTCCAGGACCAAAATCAAACAATGCATCAATCAAGTTCGGTCCCAGTATCACAAACCTCTGCGCTTGCACTATGTGGCTCGGAACCCCTACCTCTACCGCAAACACCGATGTTACGTTGGCGGTTCCGTTCCCCAGGACAAAGCAAGCGCCCGTCAAGATAATATCCTGCGGGTTAGCACAATCGGCCGGGCCGGACGGAGACGCCGAGATTATTACCGGCGCTCTCAGACCGAGGTCAAACTGGCAAGTAGTTGACCGCGTGAACCCTCCGGTCGGCAGCAAGTTGAAGATATTGTTGTTGCCGACGGTGAAGGTCACGGTGACATTCATATCCGCGACCCCGCCACAGCAGGTCAACGGGAATGCAGTGCCGGGCAGTTGCGGGGCTAGCGCTTGCAGCGTGCCTCGGACCAAGTTCGGATTTATCGGCGTGACTGCCGTCAGCGGTATCGCCAAATCGGTTATGCCGTCGCCGTTCGTGTCGCAACGAACCACCAACGCCGTCGACACAGTCTTACCAGGCCGCTGTAGCGGAATACCAGTTTGATCAGCAAAGCCCTGGCAAATCGTCGTCACCAGATTCGGGTAGAAGCCGCAGCCCAGGACATTCACCTGAATGTTGCACAGGCCGTTGATTATTCCAGCCGAAGGCGTCGCGATCTTCTGACCGAGAGAATTAGGCGTCGCCGCCGCCGCGCTTCCAACCGCCGGATCACCCGGAGGCACTGCTACGGGCAGCGTTGGGTACGTCGCATTGTTTAGGCACTGTGGGTTCGGTGGTAACTGACACGTCGTTCCGAAGAAGCACACGTGACCACGATTGCGGTCTTGCTGCCTCGTCTGGATCGCCGCAGCCAATCCCGAGTCGTTTCCTTCAAACCTTAGATCGAACACAGGCGTCGTCAGCGTTATCTCGCCGCCCGACCCGATCGTCGGCCCCCTGCCGCCAGCAAAGAATTCGAAGATTTCCGGTTCCGTACCCTCGCCCAGCAGACACTGCGCTACTATGTCTACGTCTCCAGGTTGCTGCGTCACGAACTGCGAACCGTCCGCCGTTACCGCGGCGCGGCTTAAATTCGTGGAACACAACCCCGGAGGATTCAAGGCGTTCTGCGCACCGATAGAGAAACCGGCGATCACCGGGTTATCGTCCGTGCCAAGCAGATCCATCCGGCAATAATCCAAGCAGAACTGACCAGTCGTATCGGGTCTCGGCACACAGCCCACTACGACGTTCTGCGTCGGTGTGCCAGGGATGGTCACGTTGTTGTATCTGAAAGCGGTCGATCCTTCGTTCAGGTCGAACGGCACCGTGTTGTTCCCGATTGGATTAGCTGGGTTAAGAGGTTGATTCGCGTTTTCGTCTATTCCCGTCCCGTCGTCAAACAACGTGATCGAGAACGTATTGCTAGAGTTGCATGCCTCGAATCCAAACTCAGGTATATTGATGTAGCGAACCGTGAACGCATTGACGCCGGCAAAACCCAACGCTTGCACCGGGAACGTGTTCACGAACCCGCTCGCCCGGCTTCCTGGATTCAAATCGCACCACGCTCCGGCGATCTTCGGCGGCCCGGCCCTGAAGCCCGGCACATTAGCGATCTTCGAGGTGTCCCCTGCCCCAAACGTAATGTTCCCGTTCGCGTTCAGGAAGAACCCGTTCCATACGCCGTTGCCGAGTCCGCACGCCGCTCCCACCTGGAATACATCACCAAGGGGATCCGCGAATAGGAACTCGAATCCGCCCGACAACGGTCCCGCTAGAGCCGGGCTTCCCGCTCCATTGTCATCATCGCCAGTAAACGGGAAGACTTGATCGTCCGCCCCGGCCACCTGATGACTCGGGTCGAATTCCTCGAAGATTATCGGCCCGTTCGATGTATCGTCTCCCTGCACGGCGCCGTTAGGCAGGTTCTGCGTCCTGTTCACCGTTCTTAGACGGTTCGTGTACAGCAGAAATCCTCGACTCAGTCCTGCGATTCCGGTCGGCGTCGCCGTTACTCCGTCCAACGGAGCCTGCCAGAATATGTGGTCGTTCCGAGTCGATAATCCATCCGATCCGTTGATCTGGGCGGTCGGATCATTACCGCTCG
>JAHFUG010000205.1:0-8464 GCA_023265195.1 Blastocatellia bacterium
GTAGGGCTGGAAGACTCGAGGCAGATCAGCCGGGTTCGAGTTCATCCGCGCAATCCGGACCTGGTCTACGTCGCGGCGCAAGGCCACGTGTGGGGGCCGAACGACCAGCGAGGCGTGTTTCGATCCAAGGACGGCGGCAAAAATTGGGAGCGGGTGCTCTTCAAGAGCAACAAGGCAGGCGCGACTGATTTGATACTCGACCCGACAAACGCGAATACCATTTACGCCGCGCTGTGGGAAGTTTATCGCACGCCTTATACGCTGGAGAGCGGCGGGCCCGGCAGCGGCATCTACAAATCAACCGATGCGGGAGACACGTGGACTGAACTGACACGGAATCCCGGTCTGCCAAAAGGCTTGGTTGGCAACATCGGCATCACCGTATCGCCGGTTAACCCGGAACGCGTGTGGGCCATCGTTGAAGCCGATGACGGCGGCGTCTTTCGATCCGACAACGGCGGCAAGACCTGGAGCAAGGTGAACGAGCAGCGCAACCTCCGCCAGCGCGCATGGTATTACACCAGAATCTACGCCGATCCAGTCAGCGTCGATACGGTTTACGTTCTCAACACCGGCTTCTACAAGTCGGTCGATGGCGGACGCGCCTACACGGCTATCGCCGTGCCTCACGGCGACAACCACGATCTCTGGATTGCGCCTAACGATCCAATGCGAATGATCAACTCGAACGATGGCGGAGCCAACGTGACCAGCAATGGAGGGCGAACGTGGACTGAACAGGATCAGGCTACCGCGCAGTTCTATCGAGTCTTGCTTGACAATGATTTTCCGTACCACGTGTATGGCGCTCAACAAGACAACTCGACGGTAAAGATCGCCAGCCGCACGGACGGCTCGGGAATCACGGCCTCGGATTGGTATGACATTGGCGGCGGCGAGAGCGGTTGGATCGCGCCCGATCCGCGCAACTCCGATATTATCTACGCCGGTTCTTATGGCGGGTTGATAACCCGTTACGACCATCGCACGCATCAGCAGCGCAACGTCAATCCGTGGCCTGATAACCCGATGGGCCATCCGGCGTCCGATCTGAAGTACCGTTTCCAATGGAATTTTCCTATCGTGTTTTCGCCTCACGATCCAAAGGTTCTTTACGCCGCCAGCAACTATCTCCACAAATCTACCAACGAGGGTCAAAGCTGGGAGGTCATCAGTAGCGACCTCACGCGCAACGATCGTTCAAAACAAGGCTCGTCGGGCGGCCCGATAACCAAGGACAACACCAGCATCGAGTACTACGACGTGGTCTTCGCTTTGATGGAGTCACCCGTTGAGAAGGGAACGATCTGGGCCGGGTCCGACGATGGCTTGATACACGTCACGCGCGACGGCGGAAAGAACTGGGCTAACGTCACGCCGAAAGACATCCCGGAATGGATTCAGATCAACTCAATCGAAGCGTCGCCCTTTGACGCGGGAACCGCTTACGTCGCGGCTACGATGTACAAGTGGGATGACAACAAACCCTACTTGTACAAGACCAGCGATTACGGCAAGACCTGGAAGAAGATCACGAACGGCGTACCGGACACGGCGTTCACTCGCGTGGTTCGCGAAGATCCTAATCGCAAGGGCTTGCTTTACGCGGGAACCGAAACGGGCCTGTACGTCTCGTTCAACGACGGCGATAATTGGCAATCGCTTCAGCTCAATCTTCCGGCCACTCCGATAACCGATCTCGCGGTGCACAAACGTGAAAAGGATCTGGTTGCCGCGACCCAGGGCAGATCGTTCTGGATTCTCGACGATCTGACCGTGCTTCACCAGAGCGACGCCGTGGCCAAGTCTGACGTTCACCTATTCAAACCCGAGGACGCATATCGCCTGCCCGGGAACGGCGGCCGCTCGCCTGCCAACGCAACAGTAGGAGAGAATCCACCTTCGGGAGCAGTGATTCAATATTACTTGAAGAGCAAGCCTAACGGAGAAGTGACGATCGAGATCCAGGATTCGTCCGGCAAGCTGGTCAAGAAGTTCTCGAGCAGACAGCAAGAGACGCCGGCGGATCGAGGGGACGGCGATGAAGAGGACTCCTTCAGAGGCGGGCCTCCCGCTCGCGTTACGGCCGAAGCGGGGCTGAATCGATTCGTGTGGAACCTCCGCTATGCCGACGCCACGCGATTCCCGGGCTTGATCATGTGGGCAGGGAACGTCCAGGGTCCTCGGGCGGCGCCAGGAATCTATCAAGTCAAGCTTACCGTTGACGGCAAGAGCGAGACGCAGAGTTTCGAGTTGAAGAAAGATCCTCGGGTTGAGACGGCGCCAGCCGACTTCGCTAAACAGTTCGACTTGCTGATCAAGATTCGCGACAAATTGTCGGAAGTCCATAATGCGATAACTCAGATTCGAGACGTCCGAAAGCAAGCGGATGACATAGTAAAGCGGCTCGGCGCTGGCCCCGCGGGGAAACCAATAGCGGACGCCGCGAAAGCTTTGAACGCGAAGATGACCGCCGTCGAGGAAGAGCTTTATCAGACAAAGAATCAGAGCAGCCAGGACCCGTTGAATTATCCGATAAGGTTGAACAATAAACTGGCGGCTATTGGCGGAGTTGTCGCGAGCGCCGATGCGGCTCCGACCGATCAGTCGGTCGCGGTCTATGAAGAACTTGTAGGGTTGATCAACGCGCAGTTGACGAAGCTCGAGCAGATAATGCGGGAAGATCTCCCGGCGTTCAACAAGACGGTTAAGGATCAAAGCATCCCGGCGGTTATCGTGAAAGGGAAAGCCGCGAATTGAGGCGTACGCTTCGCGGCTAGGTTCAACTGAGGGGAAATGAGGCAAGACCGGCGCCTACGCCAACTGGCCCCTTACCGACTACGTCGTTGCAGCACCGAGTGGAGCCACGTGACATCCGCCGGAGCGCTGGAGTTTGACCATCTACTGTAAGAAAGCGTGTAGACTGGCGCCGCGATCCGCGGGTCTAGCCCACTAGAATGCGCTTACAACGCCCGGCTGTATCGACGAGCGTTACGCCATTTTTTATGGAACACTATGCAATCCGTTTTAGTTCCTCTCTAAG
Organism: Blastocatellia bacterium; assembly: GCA_023265195.1. Taxonomy (GTDB): domain Bacteria; phylum Acidobacteriota; class Blastocatellia; order UBA7656; family UBA7656; genus QHVH01. The sequence continues at coordinate 3,044 of JAHFUG010000205.1, forward strand.
CACCCGCCGTATCACTTTTTCCAGTGGTTCTTGTCTCTGGCTCATGTACTCCAATAAAGCGTTATTGATCAGGGTTTGATAATTGCCGCCTCCGGACTCATTCACCACATTCCGAAACCATGCCAGCACCTCATCATCGAGCCTAATCGTAATTCGCGTCTTGCCAGGAGCAGAAGCCACGACCGCCCCGCGCCGGCCTTTGCTGAAGTCATATTCCTTTTTCATAGTCCCTCCGTATGTTGCCTGTGTTCGCGTGGCGTCGCCTCGCGCGCCGAGATAATTCGTATGTTCTCTCGCCGAAGGGCGTACACCACTACCAACACACGTCCCAGAGCGTCAGTCCCTATGGTAATGAATCTCCGTTCATCCGGGTAATCATCGTCGAGCGTCAAGGCCAGTTCATCTTCAAGCGCCATGACGGCGTCCGCAAAGTCGACTCCATGTTTACGGAGATTGTCGGCCGCCTTCTTGAGATCCCACTCATAACTCACGCGAGTATTGTATGTACGCCTGTGCACCCTTTTCAAGAGCTTTGGTCACCTCAAAATCGCCCATTCGATCGCCATCTTAGAGCGGGAGGCGTTACCACCTCGGCAGCTCAACTCTCCTGAGGCCGACCACAGCAGAAAACTCAGATCCTTACTTTTCAATTCTTCTTTAAGAAACAGGATAACCTCAGTCTTCGAGGCAAGGCGCTTCGGAAGTTCATTTGGCCAGCCTGTAGATAACTACATTCGCATCCTGCAATGGAATCGGATACTCGGCCACTTTTACGAAACGGGCAGGGCTGCCCTTGATCAACTCTTCCATGTATATTTCCATCCGCGAAACCCAGCCGGCTTTTTCGAGGCCGCTGCGCACAACGATGTAGTCGCACCTATCGACGCGGTCTTTAGCGGACTCGACTACAATCCAGTTGACGTCGACAACGGGGTTTCCAGCCCGCCCTTGTGAAAGAAGCCGCGCGTACAAGGCCACCGACGATGGGTTCAAATATGGCAGGTTAACGACTACCCCAACGATGGGAACGGCCGCGGCCCAAGTCTGGTGAGTTCTCGGCGACACCGACTCGGACGGCTCAACGGGTCTGGCTGACTTGCTGGACTTTTCTTCGACGTGCCTAAGACGGGCGTCGGCTTCTACGGCGCGCACGACTTCAGGCACGCCCCAATCGTCTTTCAAGGGACGATGATCGAAGCCAAAATAATTCCGGCCGAACACCATCCAGCGGAATCGCGGCGTGTCGATATAGCGGCCCATTCCGGGAGCCGGCCACTGCGCGTTGAAAAAACTTACAAACGCCCAAACGGCTATCAACGCCGCGGCGCAGCCTTTGAATACGGCGGCGCCTTTTCCGGATTGTTTCTTGCCGCCGAGCCAACAAACCGACAGAAGCGCGGCGGCGGGCAGAATCGGAACCGTGTAACGCATATCTTTGTTCGCTACGAACGCGAAAGAAAAGAGTCCGCCGAGCACCCACAGATAAAGCAGAATGCTCTCGTTTCTGAATCGAACCAGTGAGAACAACATCCCTATGACAAAGAGACCGCCGAAGATAATCTGGGTATGCTCGCTGATCAGTCCGTGAACGTAAAAGGCGTTCGACATGAACGTAAACAGCGGGGCTTCATTCTCGCTAATGGCCGCCTGCTGATTCACATGATAGATGGCGATGACGTCCTTCAAATGCGGAGCGTACCAAACGGCCGCGGTGGCGGCGGCCGTCGCCCCGGCGAGAATCAGATTCAGAACGGCTCTTAGCTTTCGTGACAGCAACACTCGAGCCGTGACGTAGGCGACTGGAAGCGCCAGGAAAAACGGATAAGTTTGTTTCGTCAGCATTCCTAACCCGGCCGTCACGCCGAAAATAATAGAGGATCGCGTGGATGTGAAGTCATCGGCTCGGATCAGCATCTGAATACTGAATGCTGTAATGGCGATCAGCGGATAATCGAGAAACGCATCATGAAGAAGCCATGCAGGAAAGTGATAGCACGCCACAAGAAGCGCGGCGGCAACACCCGGCGCCGATATCGAGCCAACGACTTGCCTTGCGAAACCCGTTCCCATTCTATGTCCCCGGCCACTCGCCACTGACCACTGGCCACTGCCCGAGTATAGCCGCCGGCCTATCCACTCGACCGAGTACAACAGCAATGCGAGCGAGAGGAGGTTGACGACGACTCCAGTCAGGCGCGACGCGCCCAACAACAGAAAAACCGCTGCGCTCGCCAAGTGAACAAGAGGCGCGTAGTAGTGCGGCTCAATAAAGAATTCGCGGGCAAACCCCGAGAGATTCAAGTGCGCAATCTGCGAGTAGTAATCGTACCCGGCGCTGAGATGATCCGAAGGGTCCCACGGCGGCGGCGTTTTGTCATTGAGGACCCAGGCTACGGTAGATGACGAGAGGACGATGAATATGATCGCCAGAGCCGTTCTCGCCGGGGTTGGTCTTGGTCTGGCAAACGTCACTTCAGCGGCAGATTATGCTTAAGGGCTTCCCGGCCGGTCAAGCTGAGGACAAATACAGGGAAGGAAGAGTTTCTCGCAAAGGCGCAAAGGTCGGCGCGAACTAGCCAAAGGCTCCGCCCTTGATATCCAGAGTTCGGAGTGCGGAGTTCGGAGTGCGGAGTGCGGAATGCCGAATCACGCGTTAGTCCTCCCGGGGAAACGCGAACAGGATTCTCGTAATGATCGGCATAAACAACTAAGGCCGAAAGAAGCCTGCCGAACAATTGATATTCTTCGGGTTTACTTCGTCGGCGGGCTTTTTGTTGCGGGGCCGCCCCGCCGTGGTCTATGCGGGGCGGTTCATCGAATCCGGCTATTCTTTTTTCTTGCAAGGCGGCTTCGCGGCCTTTGTGCCGGCTTTTGCGCCTTTGCGAGAAACTCTTCTTCCCTGGCAACACACAATTACTCCACCAACGGAAAGGCTCATCTCACGGCCTGTCTCTCACAAAGGTGATGAAATCGGTATTGCCCGAAGCTCGCCAGGTTTGCGTTAGCCGCTCTTCCAGCGTTGCGCCTCATTTATGAGCGTTCAATACTCACCCTCGAATTTCTTGAAGTCCTGTTCGAGTTTGAACTGAAGCCGAGCCTTCTCGCTGCCCGCCAGGTACTGAGCGCACGCATTCGACATCGGGCTCGAACTCAAAATATCTCTTGAACATTCACGAGCCGGGGCGAATCTCTTCGGATCGGCCCACAGGCTCGCGCCCGGTAGAAACGCGTGTTCGAGACTCGTCCGCGCCATAGTCTTCAATTGAACGTAACCAAGTCCCTGGTCTTCGGCGGCTTTCAGGAACTCGCCCGCGATCTCGGACCGCGCGACGCCCGCGTCGTCGGTCGCAAGCGCAACCGGCACGCCGAATTTCAAATATGTCGCGAGCGGATGCTGGTCCTTTTTTACCCCGAGAATCAGATCGTTGCTCGTAAGGCAAATCTCGATCATGACGTTCCGCCGCGCGAGTTCTCTCAACAAACCGTAAGGGTCGTCTTCATGCATTATCGACACACCATGCCCAATTCGTTCAGCGTGTCCTTTGACGACCGAGTCGCGCACGTGGAAACTCATTCCTTCCGGCGGAACCAGTCCGGGCGCCAGTTCGCCGGCATGCAGCGTGATGTGGGCCTTGGGATACTTTGGCCGGAGAAAATCGAGCATCTCCATTTGTGTTTTGAAGTTTTGCATTGAAAGCAGCGAGTCCTCGGCCTGCACCAGATTCAGAGCCACCACCTTCGAATTCGGATCGCCGGCAAGCGCGAACCCGGTAACCATCTGCGCGAACACCGGCCCGAGCGCCGCGCCGCGCGACACCTGCGCTACGTACCGAATCGTCACCGAGCATCCGGGATCGGCTGACGCCGCGCCGCAATTCAGAAGACGGTCCTTATCGGCTTCCGCGTTTCGCAGCGCCTGTACGCCCGCGGCGGCCGCGCTGTCGATATCATTGCTCTTGAGCTTGCTGAGCGCGCCCTCGAAATCGCCGTCCCAACCTACCTTCTGCCCGATTTGACTCGACACGCCTCCATCGGGCGTCAGCATCAACTCGAGGTAAGTCACGTGCGCTCTTGCGGCGCGGGCCGCGGCTTCGGCGAGCATCCTTCCCGTTTCTCCGCTGGTCGCCGCGCCGAATTTGCCGAATGAGTCAAAGAACTGGTCGTGCCCGCTCTGACCTGAATACTCCCAATGACGCATTGACCACGCGTCGACGAGTTGGCGGTACAAGACGGTATCCGAGAGAGCCCCGCTCGCTGGAACCTGATCCAACGTCTGGTCACACGGAGCCGCTGAAAGAGTCATCGTTCGCTTGTTGACGCACAAGCCCTTATCCGCGGCCCATTGAATGTAGGACTCGGCGTAGACGCCGCCCGATAGATGATTGTGCAAATCGGCGCCCTTTGGCATCGCGAGAAAGAAAGCCAGCATCCGCGGAGGTGACTTGCGGATTGATTCGAAATAAAGGGCGGTTCGCGCAGTGCTCGGAAGTGTTGGCCCCGTCGTAGGGATGCGTGGCGTCGAGACTCTCAGCGGTTGTTTCGCCTCGCGGGTTGGATTTGCGCCGCCGACGGATTGCGCCTGAACAATCGGAGCAAAAATGAGAAGCGCGAGGAAAGCCACGCCATCTCTCGCCGCCGATCGACCCTCAGCTCGGAGCTTGCCGCCCTCCGTTAGGAGATTGCGGCCCTCCGTTAGGAGGGCAATGTTTATAGCAGGCGCGGCGGGATGTTCCGCCCTCCTTAGGAGGGCCATACGTTCTTGGGAATCGAGGCAGCTTTGTTGTTCCCTTGCAAATACAGATGGACATGGCCCTCCTGACGGAGGGCGGATACTGCGCCGAATCTCTGCTATAAACATGACCCTCCTACGGAGGGAGGAACATCCGGCCACACCTGTCATAAACATGACCCCAGCGTCCACGCCGGCGTCGAGGAATCGCTCGCGGGAGGAACGTCCTGCCACACCTGCTATGAACTTGACCCTCTTACAGACGGCCAGAAATAAAATGGCAAAACGCCAGACGCCGGCTCTCGCCAACGTCGATCCGGATGAACTGAAACGATCCATCTTATGTCCTTTGCTCCGGGACATCGCTAATCCCGAGATTGAGATGTTGTCGTGGCCCTGCTTTTCTTAGCGGTAACGGCTAAACTACACGTTGGATAAAGACTCCCAACGCCGAACGAACCAAGCAGATAAGACGCATTGCATTGGCCCTTGGAACGCCGCCGGCCTACTTCATTGGTTTGCGCGGCAGCTTTTCATTACGCATCGCCGTTTGGTAGACAAAGTACGTCAAGATCGCCGCCGCTTGTTTCAGGTCGTCGGGCTGTATCCGGTCCAATACATCCTGATTCGTGTGATGCGTACGGGTCTCATATTCGATCTCATCCTGGATGAAGTTCACAACCGGTAGCCCG
>JAHFUG010000205.1:8564-12486 GCA_023265195.1 Blastocatellia bacterium
GATCGCCGCCGCTTGTTTCAGGTCGTCGGGCTGTATCCGGTCCAATACATCCTGATTCGTGTGATGCGTACGGGTCTCATATTCGATCTCATCCTGGATGAAGTTCACAACCGGTAGCCCGACTTCATCGAACCATGCGAAGTCCGAATCCCAATCGCCATTGATCGTCAGCGTCGAGGCGTCCATGTCCTTGAAAGGCATGAGCCAGGGACGAAGAATAGGACGCAACGCTTCGTTGCCACCCAGGAAGACGCCACGGATTTTCCCGGTCCCGGCGTCAAAATTGTAATACGCCGAAAACTTGTCGTATTCGGGAGTCGTCACCAGCTTTCGCGCCGCATCGCCGCCTGATCCGGACCCGTCCCACCTTGCGAGATGTTGTTCGACGTAGAATCGAGAACCGCCAGCGACTTCCTCGCCGCCCCACAGCGCAATGCGAATAGTCCGGCGCGGCTGCAGCTTCAGCGCCTGAAGAATTCGCACGGTCTCCATCATCAGGGCGACTCCGGCTCCGTTGTCGGTCGCGCCGGTGCCGGCGTGCCACGAATCCAGATGCGCCCCGATCATAACCACTTCATCCTTCAAATCCGAACCAGGAATCTCGGCGATCGTGTGAGTGCTCATCAAGTCTTCGTCGTGAAACCGCACCGACAGATCGATCGCCATCTTGAGTTTTTCGCCTTGCTGGATCATTCGGACCATGCGGTTGTAATTCTCGACGGCCACGACGATCTGAGGGACGATCTTCGGAGCATTAACCGCCCACGGCGCTACGCGTTTGTTCCAAGGCGTATCGAATGGCTGAGGCACTGAAGCGCCCATCACCGCGATCGTTCCGCCATCGCCGACGCCGCTCGATTCGAGAAGAACGGCGGCCCCCTCATCAGTCAGGAACTGGAGCTTTTGCGCTGAGAATTTCGCGGCAACGCCCCTGGCCGGTGTTGGCGGCGGCGCGAGCACTGGATTATCGGAAGGATAGGGCTCGTCATCGGCGAACTTGAGCATATCTTCATTAGTCCAGCGAGTGGCCAGCGGTTTGAAATGCGCTTCAACCGGCCGTATACGGCGCGTGAGCACTATCTTGCCTTTCAGCTTGCCTTTGTATTTGTTCAAGTCGGCTTCGGTCTGAACGTCGAAGTAAACAACTTCGCCCACCAATTCGCCTTGCGTGCCGGGCGACCACGCTTTCGGAAATGCGATCAGAGGTATGGTCTGAGGTTCGATCACCTGCGCGGAGAAGCGATGCAGCGACCATCCGCGTCCGAACGGACCCCACGGCTCGAGGCGCGCGTCGGACAGTCCCCACGAAGCGAGCTTGTCACGAGTCCACGAGGCGGCCCGCCTGAAGTTAGGCGAATTCGTCGGCCGCGGGCCGATGACTTCAGTGAGGTAGCTCAACGTGTCCATCAACCGCGAGCGATTCAACGCCTCATCCTTGATTCGCGAGATCGCATCGCCGCCGTCTTTTGCACTGGGCGGAGAAGAGGCAGCCTGAGAAACCGGCTGAGAAGAAATCGGGAGCGGAATCGTCGACTGGGCTTGTACTGAAAAAATCGTAAGAGCAAAGATGACGAGGAAAGCAATCGGGCGGCTTTTCATTCAAAATCTCCTTGAGAGCCGGAACAGGCAGTGTACCTCTGCAACAAAACAAGCGTCTACCCGTCGCCACATCGCGCACTCATTGCCAAATCATGTCGTGGTTCTCGAGTTTGAGATTTTGGGTCTCCCTTTTTGGCGGGATGAACTTGGTTCTGTTCGCCAAACATCAAGAAATCAGAGGTCGGGAAGAGGGACTTATCCCCGCTCCTCTCCTTGCGGCATGCTTGAGTGAGCCGTAAGCGGAGAAACGGGGAGGTGAGTAGGCTGGTTTCTCCCAATGCTTGCGCACCAGTTGGCCCCAGCCCCTCGCAGAACCGTGCTTGAACTATTCACGCACACGGCTCCCCAAACAGACCTCCACAGCGACTGTAGTATAGGTTGACTCGGATTCGCGGCTTGGGTAGTGGTTGTCTTTCGAGCATTTTCTCATGCTCGCCCCTCGTGTAGCTTCGTCTCTGGCTTCGCCGGTTCAGCCACTTGAACAGCAGCTCCTTTTACGTCTTCCTTGAACCGTCCGATCCCGCGATCGTTGTCCGTCACTCCGTAATACTGTTAGTGTCCGTTCAGCTTCGCTCCTATTCCCGCCATCAGCTTCTTCAGCGGTTGCCTTCGCCCTCGCTTCACCCATTCCTTCATTCCCGCCAGCTTCGCCCGGTATCTCTTTCCTGACGTCACTCATGAGTGTTGAATGCCATTAAAAACGAACTGAACAGGCGGTTGTTGTCAGAATGGTCTGACCATGCGGACGCTTTGCATTTGATCTGTTAGGTCGAATCCAAGGGCCTGGGAATCGCAAGCATCAGTTTTCTTAGGCATAGGGAAATCTATCGAGGCGATTACCGTTCGGTTCAGCGCGAGGCTTCAACGGGGCGAAGCGAGGATAGCCTGACCAATAGGAGTCGAGGTCTCCTCGGTAGAACCAAATGCGCTCACGCAATTCATGTGGTGGAATCGCCTCAGCTCAATGGCGAAAGCCAATCGACCGGCGCGTTGACGGCCAATAGATCTTTTCGTAGGATGAGTGGTCATCGCCGAGGGCTGATTGCCAAACGGGTTCCCAACGTAGGAGCGATAGATGAAGTTCCTCTTCTGGAACATCAATAAAAACTCAGTCGGCCCAATTCTGTCTCAAATTGTATCTGAACACGAGGTTGACTTAGTCGTCCTGACCGAGTGTCGAGATGGAGGAGAGATTCTTGCAAGCCTTAACTCGGCCACCGATAATCAATTTCATCTCACGGATAGCAAGGGGACAAGAGTGGTTATCTACACTCGATTCTCTAACGAGTTTATTCATTCCGAGCACCACGACAACTACTTGACGATTCGCCGCGTTTGCCTGCCGGGACGAACGGAGATATTCCTTGCGGCGGCGCATATCCCGAGTAAACTCCACCGCAAGTCAGATGACGAGCAGGTACAAATCGCGCGTGGGGCTTCGGAATCAATCCGAAAGTGCGAAACAAGATATGGGCATTCGAGGACGGCTTTTGTCGGGGATCTGAACATGAATCCGTTCGAAAAAGGTCTAAGTTCGGCCGACACACTGCACGCCGTTATGACGAGGGACATAGCAGCCGGGAAATCCCGAACTGTTCTTGGAACAGAGTACCATTATTTTTACAATCCGATGTGGGGGTGCTTCGGCGATACTACTAAAGGACCGCCCGGCACTTATTATTGTCGTCGATCGGATCTCCTTGAATACTTCTGGAACGTTTTTGATCAGGTCTTGATCCGACCCGCTTTACTCGACTATTTCGACACTGACGCGTTGCGGATTCTGACGCAATGTGGAGAGACCTCGCTCCTTCGGCCGTCTGGGACGCCGGACGACACTCGCGCATCCGATCACCTTCCGCTATTATTCAGGCTAAGAATCTGAGCAGTGGAGGCAATCATGGCAACTGCGATTGATAACTTATGGCCCGCTGATATCGCCGCGACAGAAGGAGCAGAGGCGCCAATAGCGATTCTCAAACAACAGGCTTCGTTACTCGGCCAAACGACTAAGAATCTTGTCGAGGCTATTGTAGAGACTAAGGCGACGGACTATGCCCGTCACATGGAACACTGGTTCGTTTTAGTGGCTCCCGCACTCAATTTTTATCGCTATCCACTCTTTTCCGTTAGGCACCACGCCGTCAAGATGTACCCAGTGACGATTGTGGACCAGTCGATGTCTGAGAAACAGGCGGATGGGGCATCCCAAGAGATCACCGCGAATGATGAAAGTCAATTCAAAGAGATGTTGAGGAATATCTTTGCGCATAAGGAAACCAAGAGCATTGTGGGAGCCTTGGTTGCGCAAAGCACCGCCAGC
>JAHFUG010000206.1:0-4385 GCA_023265195.1 Blastocatellia bacterium
TTCCAATTGACGTTTGGGATCGGTGTTCCGACGGCCGCGCGCCGCCTGTACTCTTCTGGCGGAGGCCAATCCCGATCGCGGTACTCAGGCAGCCGCATCTTCGAGCTCATGTACCAATGATCGATCAGGCTCCTCCCAACGATCTCCTTGCCGCCGTCGGTAGGCAAACGTATATACCTTTCCATTTCCATCTTGAGCAACCTGAAACCGCTTTCGGACTCCGCGAAATGCTTCAGCGCGTCGGTCAAAACAATCTGATCGTCGTCCGGCCAGGGCTTAGTTTGTGGCGGCAAGTCTTGAATATACTCCAGACACTTGCTTGACCACTCATTAATAATTCTCTCGACGACGCCGTTCTTTCCCCCCTGAAAAACAAGCAGGCCGCCGCATATATGCTCGAACTCGGACATTTCAGGCTCCGACCACCAGGGCCCGGCCACTACTTCCGCTTCCGGATCAAGCTCGACGTCCAGCGGGCCGTTGAACCGCGCATCGGCGTCGGTCCAGACAAGGCGATTGCGGCGCTCACCGGCGACACCGCCGAAGTTCCGCCAGACTTCCGCGATCCACCACGCTTTTATATAGCAGATTCGAAGAAAATCGTTCTCGCTGCCATCGATCTCGATCGGAACGGGCAGGCTCCAATGATGCTTCCCGGATGGCGATTCGACTTCAAAGGTAGGCAGGTCGAAACCCGGAACCGGCCCTCTTCCAACGACGACAAGCCAGTCCGGATGATGCTCTCTTATGGTCGCCAGCATCCCTTCCATCTCGGCGACGTATTCGGGCCGGTACGCATAGCAGGTCACAACCGCCGGCAAATCGCGCACTATTTTGGTCATTAACACTTCCTCCATCTCGCCTCAGGGTTTGAAGAAACACCGCCCGAAGTCTCCATAATAAATCAGGTTCGCGCCGGGTTCGTGCGAAGCTATGAACTCGTCCGCCGCCTGGCGGCACCCGTCGAAATACTCGTAGTCATCCAGGATGACCAAGCCGTGGCTCAACACACGGTCATACAGAGTCTCCAAACAAAACTTGGTTGCTTCATAAAAATCGGCGTCGAGCCGAAGCACCGCAATCGGGCCAATTCGGCGCTTATGCTTTGGCAATGTATCTTGAAACCAGCCCTTGATGACGTGGATGGAGTCTTTGTTGTAACCCGTGCTTTCAACGAAGGCCAGGCACTCGGCTTCCGACGCCAGATTAGCGCCGGTGGAAACGAGCGATCCGTCGGTAAGCGGGCTTTCGACGTCGCTCAGCCGCTTGCCGTAGAGCCACTGACTTGCTCTTTCTCCGTCTTCCTGAGTCATTCTCGGCATTCCTTCGAAGGAGTCGAAGCCATATATGTGGGCCGCCGAATCGTCGCCGCCGTTCCGGAGAAAGCTGCGGGCCCAGAAAGTGAGCGAGGCTCCGCGCCAGGTTCCGCACTCGACGAAGGCCCCACGCAGTTTCTTCTCAATCACGTGCCGAGCCGCGAACTCCAGGTTGCATACGCTCGCGACGCCGGCTTGGCCGCGCAGGCATACGTACAGGTAGTCTCGCAATATCGTCTCCTGAACGCTTTCGGAACAGGCCCATCCGTTCGCAAGATATTCCCGCGCATCTTTGGCGGCGCGGCGCCTCTGACCCGCCTCGTCCAGGGTACGGGCGCGCTCGAGTTCAACCGGCGCCGCCGTTGCTATTCGTTCGACGTTCGCCAGGAAGCCGGGCCACGCCATCTCCCCGCGGACCTGCTCGATGGACTCCATCACTCTGATCCACACAAGTCTCAACTCGCTCGCGGACTCCAGCATCTGCGCATTAAGAGCGCCTCGAACAACAAACGATGCGGCCATCTCCCAATATGACGTCACCGCCCTGAAGTCGGCGCTATGCGGATGAGCCGGGTCCATTACCGCCTTGATTTCGCTCGCCGAACAAGGAAGGAAATCGGCGGCAAACCAATCCCAGGCCGCGCGCATTCTATCGCTTTGCCACGTCTCATCCAGTTTGAGCATCAGCAGGGCGTCCCTGGAGCCAGCGCTTGAACTCATTCGTTTCTTTCTCCTTCGCGTCCCATCGAACCGTCCAACTCACGGCTTGAAGAAAAACCGGCCGAAGTCGCCATAGTAGATCAGGTCCAGGTTCAGATCGCGCGCCGCGATGAACTCATCTACCGCGCGCCGGCACCCGTCGAAATACTCGTAGTCATCGATGATGACGACGCCCCGGCTCAGAACGGCGTCATACAGAGTCTCCAAACAGAATCTGGTCGCCTCGTAAAGATCGCCGTCGAGACGCAACGCCATAATCGGGCCTATTCCCCGTTTATGAACGGGCAGAGTGTCCTGGAACCATCCTTTGATCACATGGATGGAGTCTTTGTGGTAACCCGAGGCTTCCACCAGCGCCCTGCACTCGGCTTCCGAGGCCACGTTCGCGCCGGTCGGCACAAGCGCTCCGTCGATGAGTTTCCTCTCGACTTCGCTTAGCTGTTTGCCGTAAAGCCACTGGCTAGCCTTTTCACCGTCCGCCGCCGTCATCCTCGGCATTCCTTCGAAAGAGTCGAAGCCGTATAGTGGGGCCGCCGAGTCATCCCCCCCATTCCTGATGAAGCTGCGCGCCCAGTAGCCCAGCGATCCTCCCCGCCAGGTCCCACACTCGACGAAGGCGCCGCGCAGTTTTTTTTCGATCACATGTCTGGCGGCGAACTCGAGGTTGCATATGCTCGCAACGCCCACCTGAGTGTTCAGGCATACAGCCTCGTAGTCCCGCAGAATCATCTCTCCGTCGCGATTCGAGCATGCCCATCCGATGGCCAGGTGCTCCCGCGCTTCCTTGACGACGCGGCGCTTTCGGTTTGCGTCGCCTAGAATTCGCAGGCGCTTTCCGCCGGCGTCCGCAACGCTAACGGTCTTCTCGACGTATCCGAGAAAACCTGGGCGGTCCAAGTCGCGGCGAATTTGCGGGGCGAACCTGCCAATCATCGCCCAAAGCAACAGCATCTCGCCGGCCGTCTCCGCGAATATCTCCGCGTTCAGGGCTCCGTTTGCCGCGAACGAGGCGGCCATGTCCCAATACGACGTGACGGCGTCGAAGTGAGCGTTATGCGGATGAGCGGGGTCCATGACCGCTTTCACGTCGCCGGCCGAACTTGGGAAGAAGCTCGCCGCGAACCAATCCCAAGCCTCTCGCATCTTCTGATCTTCTCGAAGCTCGTAAAGCTCGAGCATCAGCTCCGCGTCTTCGATGGTGGCTTTCGCATCGGAAATCATTCGTCTTTCTCCAGTCAAGCGTTCATCTACCCGGCTGTCCTTTCGCCGAGCGGCGTCTGGCTTCTTCGGGCGGAGGCCAATTCCGTTCGCGGCATTCCGGGAATTTCATCTTCTTGCTCATTTGCCACTGGTCAACAAGCGCGCCGGGAGGAGTCGTGCCGTCGTTATTCGCATAGCCCACGTACTTATTGTGATCCAGCTTGAGCAACACACGTTCGCGGATATCCGGGAGGCTTTGAAGCACTTCGTTCAGCACCTCCTGATCGCCGTCAAGCCAGGGCACCGTTGGAGGCCGCAGGTCTTGTATCTGGCTCAAGCATACACTCGACCAGAGGTCCAATATTGTCTCCACGGTCCCGCTCCTGAATCCCTGAAACAGCAGCAAGCCACTGCACAGGCCGTCGTAATCCGGATATTGCGGATAGTCCTCAACTGGACTCGCGACCACCTCCGCTTCAGGATCGAGTTCTATATCCAGCGGGCCGTTGAGCCGCGCGTCCGCATCAAGCCAGAGAACGCGATTAACAGAGTCACCGGGGTTGCCATACTCCCGCCAAACTCGAGCCATCCACCATCCCTTCATCCGCGTGATCTTCCGCCAATCATGTTCACTGCCGTCGAGGTCGAGAGAAACCGGCAAGGTCCACGTACATTTTTCTTCAAGCGACTCGACCTCCAATGTGGGCAGATCGAATCCCGCGACGGGACCTCTGCCAACCACGACCCGCCAATTTGGATGATGTTCTCTTATCGTGGCCAGCATGCCTTCCATCTCTGGAAAGTACTCATCCCTGTATGCAAAGCAGGTAAGAACCACTGGCAACTCATCTACTCGCTTGACCATCGGTCTCGCTCCTAATTCCACCGAACCATTCGTCACCAGGGACGGCCGCAAATCAACAGAGACTCATATTCATCCTCGATGACAATTCTCTTCCGGTAGACAAAGTCATCGACGATTTTCGCGGCCTTGCCGTCTTTGTGTTTATAGGCTTTGGACGTCGTGAAAAACATTATCTTGCCTCCCGGATTGAGCCTGGACAGGAACAACTCCAGCAGCTTCACGTCGTTCAATCTGGCGTACGCCGAGTTCAAAGCAATCTCGGATTCGCCCCCTATCTCCCTCTC
>JAHFUG010000206.1:4485-5896 GCA_023265195.1 Blastocatellia bacterium
AGGGTGTAGATATCCGCGAACAACACCTTGTAATAATTCGCCGCGGCCGGATTGTCGATTATGAAGTCGATGTATGCATCGTGCTCTTTTCTGGAAGCGGTTATCGCCATTATCTCGTTCGGATTGCCCCTCTCGTAGTTAGTCTTGCCCACAAGATGATGCTCTCCCGTCCCGAAATGGAAGATCAGCTTCCCTTCGATTTTCTTCAATTCCAAATACTGATTCAGGTATAGATCGCACCGGCAATTCTTCAATGTCAACGGCCAGGAATTGTCATAGTAGTTCAGCTTCATCCACTAGCCCTCACATCGGCCATAACTCCATTGAACATCCTGGAATCTCACTCAAAAAGAGCCCGCTTATTCTCACGCCGCCACTCGCCGCCGATCACGACGCCTAGATTCCCGCATTCTCATCAATCAACCAGGAAGGCGGTCTGAGCAGCGCTTTCTGATGATCCTCCCATTCATAATCCGAGGACCTAATCGGCGGATCTTTGGCGTACTGTATGTGTCCGGGACAGTAATTAAAGAGCACGGCGCGCCGTTCGTAGCTCTCCCGCCACTGCAAGGTCCCGTGCGTCAGGTTCTCCGAGAACAAGACAGCGTCCCCTTTTCGAAGTGGGATTTGAACCACGCATTCGGCGGGCTCGACGAGATCTCTAAACTGCCGAGGCAGCGGAAGGTTGGCCTTATGGCTTCCAGGTATGCAGCAAAACCCTCCCGACCCGGGCGGAATGTCGCACAGCGAGAAAGAGGCTACCGTGAGACCGCAGAAGAACCGGTTATCCCTAAAGTGGTAGTACTCGCTGGCGGAGTAAGGCGCGCCGCCGCCATGAAGAACCAAGGGAGAACACTTCGCCTTCATCAATACCGCGTATCCGTGGTCCAATCTGAGCGTTGGCCCCATCATCTCCTTTAGATATGGCAGCACCTTCTTTTGGCCGACCAGCTTTCGAATTGGTTCTCCCCAATCCAGCAGTGGAGCCACATTGAATCCCTCCGGGCCATAGTCTGAATCGTTGACTCCCTGGGTGCTTTCCTCGTCCCACCCGGCGATTATGTATCCCGTCTTTGTCATAGCTTGCCAGGAAGGAAGAACTCCATCAATCACGTGGTTGATTTCGTCCACTTCCTCTTCCGACAAAGCGCCGGGCACGACGAGATATCCCCTGACATCGAATAGATACCGCTCGGTTTCCGTCATACTCACCTCCATTCTCCCCAAAAAAGAGCGTACAAATCGCGCTTCGCTTCCGATCGGTCCCGAGACCGCCAAGTCTCCTCGCTCACCAGGGACGCCTGCAAATCAGCAGACTTTCGTACTCTTCCTCGATGACGATTCGCTTACGGTAAGCGAAGTCATTGACTATTTTCGCGGCCTTAGCGCTATGGCGGCCGAACGCGCTGGA
>JAHFUG010000206.1:5996-9301 GCA_023265195.1 Blastocatellia bacterium
CGCTCGTAATTATTCTTGCCGACAAGATGGTGCTCTCCGGTCCCGAAATGAAACACCAGCTTTCCCTCGATCTTCTTATCCTCCAGCCAACGAACGAAGTGCAGATCGCACGGCGAATTCGTGAGCGTCAAAGGCCAGGAATTGTCATAGAAATTCAGCTTCACCAGCTTGCCTCAAATTGTCTCGATGTTCAGAGTTCAAGCTTCAGCTTGCCGCGATGTTCAGAGTTCAAGCTTCAGCTTGCCCGGCTCGGAAAAGGCAACCTGAAGGTTGAACTCTAAACTTCCTTAGGTTGAACTCTAAACTTCCTTCACGACCCGCCAGCCGTCAACGCACGCCAGCCATCCGCCATCCACCCGATGAGGGTCGATGTGATGTATACCGGAACGGCTCCAACTCTCGCCCGGTCCCAGAATCGGGCTTCGCTCCAGTTCTTCTTCAGAGTATGCCGTCGTCGTGAGATCGATAATCCGAAAGGCCCGTACGTGCATCCCGTAGTCCGGGTAGCAGGCCTGCGTAAACCGAATGACCCCGCTCTCGGTCACTGTCACCCTGCCGCCCGGCCTGGCGATTTGATTGTTTCCTTCGACGATCGGATTCATTGGATGCGCATGCCACGGGCCGCCAATATCCTCGGCGTAAAACAGACAGAGAGTGTCGTTCTTTGGCGACGCCGGACTTGCAAAGAGCCACCACCTGCTTTCGTAAAAGAAGATCGACGGATCCGACCACGCGCCATCGATAATCGTCGCCGCAAGAGACCACTTAGCCGGAAACACATCGGCCTTGTACAAACTCACCGCGCCGCGGCGAAGAGTCTCGGGGATCATGTAGTAGTCCGTGTCCAACGCGAACACATAAGGGTACGAGAGGTGGAATGGCTCGGCCAGCACGATGCTCTGGTAGTCCCATACGAACCCGTTCTCGCTTGTCGCAAGACCGATCTCGCCTTTTTGCGTTTCCGAATTCAAAACCTCGAAGAACATCCACCAGACGCCGTCTTTTTCTATCATGAACGGATCGGCTACGAACTCCGCCCGGGCGTCGGAAACATCCTCGGGGGAGATCACCGGATTCGAAGCCTCCCGAGCCGGCTTAAGATCGAGCAGCGTTGGGCCGCTGAAGATCCCGATCGACCAAACCACCGGCTCTTCATCGGCAAAGTTCGCTTGCTCTTTGACAACCGCCTTGCTATCCATTCCAATCCATTCCAATCAAGACCCTCGAGCCGCATCCGCGAAGCGCAAAATCTTCTCACGCGACTCTCAACTAAAACTCCAGCTTAAGAGCCAACTGAACCTGACGAGAGGGCTCCGCGCTGAGAATCCGTCCGAAGCCGGCAGTAAACGCAACCCTGTTCGGCACGTCGAAATTCGGGTGGTTGAGCACGTTGAATACTTCAACTCGAAACTTCAACTTGACCGCGTCCCGCAACTGAGTCTCCTTTTGCAAAGACATATCGACGTCGTTGAATCCGGGCGCAAAAACGATGTTGCGGCCCGCGTCACCGAAAGAAAACTGGCCTGGCATTGAAAAAGCCGAAGTGTCGAACCAGCGCTCCGGAGTTCGCCCGCCGCTGAGATTCGGATCGTGCAGCAGGTTTGGGCGTTGCGCGGGACCGGAGCCTATGTTGGCCCGGTCAACTCCCAGATTCACGGTGAACGGAGCCCCGCTCTGCAAGGTCGCGATTCCGCTGAGTTGCCATCCTCTCACCAGCTTCCGCCGGAGACCCGTTAGACCCGAGCCGAACGGCAAATCATAGACGAACGTCGCGACGAAACGATGGCGATGATCGAAGCTCGAAAGCGCCCGCTCTCCCGGAAGGTTTCGGACGTCTTGAGGCAGGTTCGATTCGAAGGTTGTCGCGCCAGGATCCGATGCGTCGTCGATGGACTTAGACCATGTGTAGTTCGCGGCGAAGCTAACCCCTCGGGCCAGCCGCCGTTCGGCCTTCAATGTTAGCGCGTTATAAGTGGACCATCCGTCCCACCGGATGCTGTTGAAAGCGCTCAGCGCGGGAATCGGCCGGCGCTGTCCAATAGGTCCGGGGCCAGGCAGGGGCACGTTGCGGACCGTGGAGCTGTCCGCTCCAACCGTTCGCGAACCCAAATAAGATATCTCGAGAAGAGTAACCGGGCTCAGGAGACGTTGAATGCTCAAGCTCCATGCCTCGTTGTACTCGATGCGATAGTCGTGGTCCATGTTGTTGCCGCCGACCGTGCCAATCTCCGACGCCGTCAAAATATTTCGCGTCGTGAAGGGAGGAGTTCGCGCGTCAGCCGCGGTGTTTACACTCTTAACCAGAAAGAACGGTAGATTCCTGGCAAGCGCCTGCTGCACGCTGTACGCCCACTGATTCAGGAAGATTCCGAACCCGGCTCTGACAACGGTTTGTGACTTGCCGGGAGCCTTCCACGCCAGTCCTATTCGCGGAGCGAAGCGGTTGTAGTTTGGGCGAAGCAGGCTCCGATCCCAGCCCGCCGCCGCCGAAGAGACGTACGGAATTGGCAGCAGCGGCAGCAACGCCGCCGCGGTTGGCGAGATGGAGCCTCGCTCATCGGATGCGATGACAATTCGCCCGCCGGGAACCGACAAATCGATCGCCGACATTCGGTTGTTGACGTCAACCATCTGCTGATTCAGTTCGTACCTCAATCCCACGTTGATGGTCAGGCTTTGAGTCGCGTTCCAATCATCTTGAGCGTAAAAGTGCAGCCAGTTCGTCCGCCCGTCTTCGTCTCCCCTTCCGAGACCTACTTGCGCCGACGTTGGATAACCGAGAAGGAAATCCGCGAACGCGTTACCGTCCGTCAGCCCGGCCGCGGAAGAAGTCCACCTGTTCGTGTAGGAGAAGCTGCCCCTCGCCGTATCCGGGTTGGACGGACGAAAGGCAAAATGAAACCAATACGCGCCGAATTTCAGAGTGTGGCCGCCACGGCGAATCAGCACGTTATCGAATAACTCGAAGTCGGCGTCGCGGCGAGAGATGAAGCTCGTTGGATCTCCAATAGTGCTGTAGAGTCCGGCGAAAGAAACTTGAGGATAGCCGGCGTCCTTCGAATCATTTGTTACGCCTTTTAGGCCGGCGCGCAACGCGAAGCCGGCCCCGGCGTTTTCGCTCGCCTGTCCTCCCGTCACGCTGAGCCAGCCAAATCGAAACTCGTTTAGCACGCTCGGGCTTACGATTCGCGTATAGCTCAACGCCACGTTAGAGGCTTCAGTAGCGACCAACCGGCCGAATCCCGGAATGAGGCTCTCGTTCAACTGGCTCGTCCCAAAAGGTTGAAACGAATGCGCGTCGTAAA
>JAHFUG010000206.1:9401-12485 GCA_023265195.1 Blastocatellia bacterium
ATCGCGTCGACCGACGGACTGATGACGAGGTTGTTCAGGTATTCGTCAGTCACCTTGACGCCGTCCAGGAGATAAATGTTATGGCCGCTTCGTTGTCCACCGACGTTGACCAGGTCGCCGGCCTGTTGCAGCGCGGCCCCGCGCGTGCCGCCGGGCGGTTTTATTACGCCTTCGCTCAGCAGCGCCAACTGGAGAAACTGGCGTCCGTTGAGCGGCAGAGCGGCCATTTTCTCGTTATCAATTACATCGCTGACTTCGGCGGTTGTGCTCTTCAGCAGGGCTTCACCACCTGTTATCGTCACTTGGTCGGTGACGTTGCCGACTTCGAGGACGAATTCAAGACTCGCTGTCTGGCCGAGTTGAAGCACTATGCCGTTGCGCACCGTCCGTTTGAATCCGTCTCGTTCGACCGAAACCGTGTATTCGCCGAGCGGCAAGGAAGGGAAGAAGACGGTTCCCGCGTCATTCGATACTCGGTCGAGCTTCAAGCCGCTGGCCGCATGCGATAGAGTCACAGTCGCGCCGGGCAGCGCCGCGCCTGCCGCATCCTTAACCACCCCGGTCAACTGAGCGGTGTTGGTTTGAGCAAAGGCGTTCACGTGGAAAAACAACAAGACAACAAAAGCCGCCGCCGGCAAGAATTCCGATCGCGTCTTAATCAGGACGCCCCTTGCTCGGCGTGTTTGCACCCGCGCCGGAGTGGGCAAATAGTTTGGCGAGTCACAACGGCTAACAACGTTCGCGTCCACGAGACAAGTCCCCCGCGTCCAACGCCGCTTGACGCACCGAGGACCGGCGACGACGCGCCGCATTGCCCTTCTTTGCAATTCGAGCCTCACTTTCTTGATTTCGTCTCCTATACGGCGCGCTGCACGACGCTCTGCTTTGTTCCGCCCATGGGAGCGCGGTACGGGTGATCCGCCAGCCTCGCCCGCTGATCCTCGATCACGCTCTCGAGAATGTCGTCCAGCCCTATCTTCGGTTCATAGCCGATCAGCGCATTGATCTTGAAGAGGTCGGGCACGCGCCGCATCATGTCTTCGAATCCTTCTTCATACGCCTGATCGTAGGGAACCAGCACGATTCGCGATGAAGAGCCGGTCAGATGCTTGATGCGTTCGGCCAGTTCGAGAATCGATATCTCGCGGGTGCTTCCGATATTGTAGACCTGCCCGACGGCCTCTGGATGCGATGCAATGCCCATCAATGCGCCTACCGCGTCCGACACATGTGTGAAGCAGCGCGTTTGAGCGCCGTCGCCGAACACGGTAAGCTCCTCGCCGACCAGCGCCTGACGAACCAGATTGGGGATCACCATGCCGTAGCGCCCCGTTTGTCTCGGTCCAACCGTATTGAAAAGCCGGGCGATGACGGTTGGAACATGCTTCTCTTTCCAATATGCGATAGCCAGGAACTCGTCGATGGCTTTTGAACAGGCGTAACTCCAGCGGCCCTTGTTGGTCGGGCCCATCACCAGGTCGTCGTCCTCTCGGAAGGGCACCTTCTCGCGCTTGCCGTACACTTCCGAAGTAGAAGCGATGAGCACGCGTTTTCGCTTCTTGGCCGCCAAACCAAGGACGATTTCCGTGCTGCGGATGTTGGTTTCGATAGTGCGCACGGGGCTCTCGACGATCAGCCGCACGCCGACTGCCGCGGCGAGGTGATATATGAGGTCACACCGGTCGACAAGCTCGGCGGACAGATACGAGTTGCTGACGGAATCAAGGTGATAGGTAAATTTCGGATGACCCTTGATGTGGTGAATATTGTCGATCGAGCCCGTTGATAGATCGTCCAGTATGTAGACCTCGTCGCCGCTCTCGAGATGGCGCTCGGCGAGATGCGAACCAATGAACCCGGCTCCGCCCGTAATCAGTATTCTCATTTCCTCGCTCCCTTTTCTCCGCCACACCTCCGCGGTTTTAGGTGACTCAATTCGGATGACCAGAGATTCCCGGCAATAACTCGGGACTCCTGCCGCGGCGCTTAATCGTTTATGCCGATCGTCACGAGAATTCCGTTCGCATTTTCCCCGAGGACCACCGCGTGATCCGGCATTCCTAACTCCTAACCCCTAACTCTTAACCCCGAACTCCTAACTCCTAACCCCGAACTCCTAACCCCGAACTCCTAACCCCGCACTCCTAACCCCGAACTCCGCCGGAAACTAACTAGCAAGGCCGCAAATCAGCAATGACTCATATTCGTCTTCAACGACCAACCTTCCCCGAGAAATCGCCGCCTTTACGACTTTTTCGGGTTTCCATTCCCACATGCTTGACCCTTTGAAAAATAGCAATTTCCCCCCGGGATTAAGTTTCCCAAGGAACAATTCCAGCACTCCGGCGTCATCCAGTCTCGCGTACGCCGAGTTCAGATGAGGCTCTCCCGACTTCTCAAACTCGGAGTAATCCTCGTCGTCGCGATATTCCCGATCGTCATAGTATTCACACAAGTGAAATAGAGTGGCTATATCGAAGCTCGGCAACATCCGCGAACTCAAGGTGTAGATGTCCGCGAAAAAAACCTTGTAATAATTCGCGGCGGCCGGGTTGGCGATTACAAAGTCGATGTAAGCGTCATATTCACCGCGCGAAAGCGTTACCGCCAGGATCTCGTTCGGATTGCCGCGCTCATAGTTTGTCTTACCGACAAGGTGGTGCTCCCCGGTTCCGAAATGAAAGATCAACTTATCCGAGACCTGCCTCGACTCGAGGTATTGAACGAAATGCAGATCGCATGGGCAATCTTGCAAATACAACGTCCAGTCCCGCCGGTAATAATTCAACTTCATAACGCGTTTACCCGGCCGCGCCAATTCGTCGCAGCGCGGTTAGTCCCATTCGCGATCGGATGTGTCAATTCGCCAACCATCAACGCAAGCCAGCCACTCGCCGGCCACCCAGTGAGGATCGACGTGGTGCATACCGGCTCGATTCCACTCGCGTCCTCCGCCCTCCAATATCGGGCTGCGCTCAACCTCGCGCTCGACATAAGTAGACGGCGTCAACTGGAAGATCTCAAAAGCTCGAACGCTCGTTCCATAATTGGGATGACAATCCTGAGTGAATCTGATCAGAGCGG
>JAHFUG010000207.1 GCA_023265195.1 Blastocatellia bacterium
CGGCTTTCCCACCGTTCCGCCGGTGGTTATCCTCTTGGCCACCACATTCTGCATTTCGGGGCTCTATCTCACGGCCTGCTTCCTCGCTTCCCCCGGCCTCGCACCCAACATTACTGTTACCCACGCGGGTTCGCTTCTGACCTGCTGGCTAGGCTTTGATCAGGTGGGTCTCGATACCTTTGGGCACTCTCCCACTGGGTTGCTTCGACGGGTTTTCAACTTGCGCCTTCCCCCCGTCACGGGCTTTCTTGGCGCGACACCAACGCAGTTGGTGGTATTCTCGGGTTGCTTCTCTTTTTCTTACGAGCAACACACGATTAAGACACTACACGAGTGTTCGCCGGCTGTCCGGCTCATGAGGCCTGTGGTAACATCGCTGAGAACTCGAATACAGGATCAAATGGACAAGTTCAGAATCAACGGCGGCAGGCCGCTTGAAGGCCGCGTGCGTATCAGCGGAGCTAAGAACTCCGCGCTTCCGTGTATGGCCGCGTCGCTACTGACCGGCGAAACGGTAACGCTTCATAACCTTCCTTATGTTCGCGACATAATAACGATGCGGCGGCTGCTCGAAGACGTGGGCTGCACGGTGTTGATGCCCGAGTTGAGAACCCTGAAGATCAACGCCGACGGGGTGGAGCAGTTTGAGGCCCCTTACGAGTTGGTGAAAACGATGCGGGCGTCGGTGCTGGCTCTCGGACCCCTCGTTGCGCGCTTTGGCGAAGCGAGGGTTTCACTGCCCGGCGGCTGCGCTATAGGGCAAAGGCCGATTGACCTGCACCTTGCCGGGCTTGAAAAACTCGGAGCGACGGTCTCGCTCGAAGACGGCAATGTTGTAGCCCGGGCGAGGCGCCTTAAAGGAACGGAAGTCTACTGCGATCTCGTCACTGTCACGGGCACTGAGAATTTGATGATGGCCGCCGCTCTCGCCGACGGAGTCACGATAATTCAAAACGCGGCGCGCGAACCGGAGGTCGTGGATTTGGCGGAACTCCTCATCAAAATGGGCGCGAGAATCGAAGGCGCGGGTGGTGGCGCCATTCGAATTGAGGGAGTCGACAGCCTGGGCGGCGCGGAGCACACCATCATACCCGACCGGATCGAAACCGGCACCTTCATCACCGCGGCGGCGGTCACCGGAGGCAGTCTCGAGATAACCCACTGCTGTCCCCCCCATCTGTCGGCCGCGATCGATAAGCTGCGCGAAGCAGGCGTCGTCATTGAACAGCGTAACGCATTCTCGCTCCAGGTGCGCGTGGGCGGTCCCATTGCGCCCTCGGATGTGACGACGGCGCCGTATCCCGGTTTCCCGACCGATATGCAGGCTCAGTATATGGCGTTGATGACCCGTTCGAGCGGCACGTCGGTGGTGACGGAGACCATATTTGAAAACCGGTTCATGCATGCATCCGAGATGCTGAGAATGGGCGCGAAGATCAGGATCAGCGGGAAGCAGGCGGTGGTCGAAGGCGCGGATCATCTAACGGGGGCGCGGGTGCAAGCGTCCGATTTACGGGCCTCGGCGTCGCTGGTGGTGGCGGGGTTGGCCGCACGCGGCGAAACCTGGATCGACCGCGTCTACCATATTGACCGGGGCTACGAGAGAATTGAGGAGAAATTGCGCGCGGTAGGCGCCGATATCGAGCGGGTTCGGGATCAGTCCGATTCGACGGGAGCGGAGGCGGTATCTCAGGGCGGCGCTTAATTAGATACGAATATGATTGACTACACCATAGGGTACAATTGATAATTAGGCCGATGACAACGGACACCACACAAGAGCAAGAATGCGTATTCTGCAGCATCATCGCCGGCGACTTACCTTCCGACACGGTCTACCGAGACGATCAGGTCATCGCCATCAAGGACAACAACCCGCAAGCGCCCATCCACGTTCTCATAATCACGCGCGAGCACAATCTGGAATCATTGAATGACGCCTCACGACTCGATGCATCTCTTTTGGGTCATGCTTTATATACGGCGGCAAAGGTTGCTAACCAGATGGGCATCGCCGAGAGTGGATATCGCGTTGTGGTCAATACGGGGGAAAAGGCCGGCCAGAGTGTTCCTCACCTTCACCTGCACGTCTTAGGCGGTCGCAACCTCGCATGGCCACCGGGATAAACGTCCGCGGCGGGTTACTGGCGCGGGCCTCTCGGATAGCGCATTGGGCGTAGCGCAAGAAGTCAGCCATGTTCCTTTGGTCGATAACATATCCGGATTCGCCAGGCACTGAAAATGTCTTTTACTCGAGAGGGTTGGCGTGCCCACGAAATTACCGTCCTTGCCGTTGCAAGAAATGTGGGTCCGGCATCCGGGTCTTACTCCGGAAATAGCCGCATATTTCCTTCAGGCGGCTAGAGTTTGCTTTGATAGACACCACATGACCCCAACACAATTCACTCTTCGAGAGAGCCCTGAAGAACTTGTGGCGCAAGTTGACTGGGAACCGGCTGATGAGCGATGCCGAGCAGCGTGGGCAAATGAAATCGACACAACGGAAGCGGGCGCCTATGCGTGCACCCTTGCCGCAACGGAACTAATGCGCGGGCTGGTTCCGATACGGAGGGCGGAGACCGGCTCTGGCGCAGCAAGAGCTTTGGGCAGTTCTTGATAACGTTCGGTGTGTGGTGCTCGATGCTTGTTGCAGTCGGCAACAGGCTCAGGCAGTCGCCGAGCACTTTGAGTGTGTTGTTGGCCTATCGAGATCATTAACGGATAGTATGGCGGTAGGATTTGCTATTTCCTTTTACCAAGCTTTAGGGTTTGGAAGGAATGTTAAGACGGCATTTGAATTAGCTTGCCATAACATCGAACTATCTGGTTTAGGCCCGGGGGAGACACCTGAATTACTCGCCTTTAAGGGAAATCCGGAAGATGTCATTTTTACAGGCCGCGACGAACTTGACTCGCCGCCGCCATTCGCGTGATGTGACTCGCGGACCCGGCGCCGCTTTCGGCCGCTTATACGGATATTACCGAGACTTTTTTTTGCGCTTCTCATTCGAATCAGCGCGGAGTCCGAAATTCCGAATTACGCGCTCGGGATATCGATTGCAAGGCCCTTGGATAGTTAGGAGGTTCAGCGAATGTCCTGGTGTCATACCATTTCGATTAAGCTAATTTCGTTTCTTTCTCTCATCATACTGATGTGTGGTTTCTCCGCCGCTCAGCAAGGCGGCGTCGCCGTCAGCACCGTTGAGGTTACTCCAGCTACGATGGAAGCCGAGGTGGGCCAACAGGTCAGGTTCAAGGCGGCCGCGAAAGACTCCAACGGACGGGACCTCAATCTCAAACCGATGATCTGGTTTGCTTCTCCGTTCGATCTGGCCGCGGTGGATGAGTCGGGAGTCATCTCGTTGTTCAACCCGGGCGAGGTTACCGTCGGCGTCGTCATCGGCGG
The DNA here is from genome assembly GCA_023265195.1 of Blastocatellia bacterium. GTDB lineage: Bacteria > Acidobacteriota > Blastocatellia > UBA7656 > UBA7656 > QHVH01. The sequence goes on from JAHFUG010000207.1 coordinate 3,407, forward strand.
CAAAACCGGGCGCGCGAAGATAATCGTGAAGCCCGCGCGGGTGACCAAGATCGACATCTCACCGGTCAAGCCGCTGCCGGTGCTTGCAACCGAAAAGCTGGCGGTGACCGCTCGGACGGCCAGCGGCGACCCGCGGAGTCAGGCGCCGATTAGTTACTCCTCCGACAATCCGAAAGTTGCGATGGTAGACGCCGCGGGTGTCGTTACCGCCTTGGCGCCGGGAAGGGCGAACGTAAAAGCCACCGCTGACGGCGCGGCCTCCACGGTTTCGATTAACGTCGTGGCTAACACCGTTCTCGGCGTTACTGTCGAGCCGAAGACTTCGAGCGTCAGAACGGGGGACGTGATCCGGTTCACAGCAAGGGTGAAGGACGCCGGCGGAGAGGTCAAAGATCCATCGCTGCGCTGGTCGGTGAGCGGTGACGGCGCGGCGATCGAGCCGGACGGCGGATTCGTCGCCGAGCGCCCGGGTTCATATGTCGTCTCGGCGTCAAGCGGCTCCCAGAGTGGCATAGCCACCGTCGCCGTCTCGCCGCGCAACGTAGAGCGAGAGCTTGAAGTCGTAGGACGCGCAACGGCGAAAGACATTCAGATGTCCGAAGAATGGATAATCGGCAATTACATGTACGTGTCCACGATCTTCGACAAAGTATTCACCTATGACATCAGCGATCCCGCCAATCCAAAGTTGACGGACACCCTGAATGTTGACGCGAGAATCGTCAACGACGTCAGCACGACGGCTGATGGAAAGATCGGCGTCATCACGCGCGAGGCCGCCTCGAGCCGCAAGAACGGCATCGTGTTTCTCGACATGTCCGACCCGGCTCATCCGAAGGTCTTATCCGAATACACCGAAACCGTCACCGGCGGCGTGCACAGCGCTTTCGTCAACGGGAATTACGTTTACCTGACCGATGATGCGACCGGCTCGATGCGCGTCATCGATTTCAAAAACGTCAAAGCTCCCAAAGAAGTCGCCAGATGGCAGGTGGAAAGCCCCAACGCGCGCGAGATCTCCGGACCGGAGGGTGTCGCTACGCATGGGCGCTACCTGCACGACGTTCAGGTGAAGGATGGGTTGGCCTATCTTGCTTACTGGAGGGACGGGCTGATCATTCTCGACGTCGGAAACGGCATGAAGGGAGGCAGTCCTGAGAAGCCGGTGTTCGTGTCTCAACTCCGGTTGAATTACAACGAGATGTATGGCAACGGATGGCTGGCGGGCGCGCACGCCGTATTCAGATACAAGAACTACGTGTTCGTGGGTGATGAAGTGTTACTGGACGGCTTCGATATAACCGCCCGCAACAGGGTTCCGGCCCGCGGAATCGTGCACGTAGTCGATGTCTCCAACATCAATCATCCCCGGAAGGTTGCTGAATACGAAGTGCCCGAAGGCGGTGCGCATAACATCTGGGTTCTCGACGACATTCTGTACATGGGCTACTACGGTGCGGGCGGCCGAGTGCTGGATGTTTCCGGCGAGCTTCGAGGCGATTTGTATCGGCAGGGCCGCGAGATCGGGCGCTTGTTCACGGGAGCCGCGGACGGCTTCAGACCTAACCTTCCATTCACGTGGGGCGCGCAGCCGGATGGAAAGGGGCTCGTGTACTTCAATGACATCAACTCCGGGATATGGATCGTGAAGCTCGGAAAGCTGAGGCAGAAGGGTTCGACCAGTGAGCCTGGAAAATAACCTGGGAAGATCATCCTTGCGGTGTCCGCCGCATTAAGGCTTGCTCTATTGATCTTCTTACTTTGATCGAGAGGCGCTCTTCCAACTCATCCGCCCCTTGCATGCCATCACCGGTTGGAACGGTCACTACAGTCCCCATCCTTGTTGTGTCCATTTGGCTGCCGCTGGGTACGAACAGACCGCCAGCCGTACATAATAATAAAAACGGTCGCCATAACGAAGGCTACGACTTGCAATGCCGCCGGCAGCCGCACATTTCCACCGAAGCTCAGGCTGGGAGGTTGCGCTACGGGATCGACAGGCATCAGCGTGCCGGTTAACGCAAGCATCGTCCAGACACCGAAGCAAATCGAAAGGAGGTAAAGGAGCCAGCACAATCGCAGAACTAATTGGGGGCCATGAGCGGCGTCTTTCAACACGTCTTTCGTAAAGGTAATACTCAGGGCGAGCACGGCGGTCGACAGGGTGATTAGCTGTTTCGCCACGTCGTTGGCAAGATCGAACGCCGTCTTTCCGATTAACCTCGTTGTCTCGGGGTCCAATGCGGTCTCCTCAGCAGAAAGGATACAACGGACAGAGGCTGAACCTGGCTGCCTCAAAAACTTCTTGATCGACTATTAAGCGCGCAACGAATTGAGACCCCTTGGCGGTCCTCTTGGCCTTCTTCACCAACTCCCTTGCGAACTTTTCAATGTTATTCGTGGCCAGCTTGATATCGCCCCCTCCGTTTTCCGCGCTTAGGGTATTGACGCCGTTTTCAATGAAATCCGATAACGAACTCTGTGCTTCCTTCGTTAAATCAGCCCCAGCGGCATTCAAAATCTTTTGCGCGGCGCTTGTCAAAATCTGCGTCGTACTCTGTCTGGATTCTCTGGTTTGGAAGCCGAGACCGAACACCAATACGCCTATCAGGAGAGAGTGCTTGAGGGCTTGCATGCTTTTTAGGTTTCTGGTCATAGTTCCGCTCTCTTTCGATTTCTCTCAAGTTGAAATCCGTATTCAAAACTGGTTTGAACTAACCGCCGCCAAGTAAGCGCTCCTGCCCAGGCAGCGCGAGAGTCTCATTGTTTCTGAGCGGGAAGTCTGATTGGCCATGAATGGCTAACCTTGGTTCACCTGAAAACTCAAATACAAATGTAGCGGTAGAAATGAGCAAACAGCAAAAGTGAATGTAATGGGCCATGACTCCCGTGCTATGGTTGAACGTATTGCAAAAACACCTACGTTGCGCCGACCTGACCAACACTACAGCGAATCGCCAAACCTCGTGGCTGAGGAAGAACTCCCACATTATTTCCTCCGCAATCGAATGTCAAGAACTATTCAGGGGTCGCGGCGGCCTTCGCGCCGTGCGGATCTGGAGCCTATTCAAATTAGACATCGTGCATCTCCAGGCCGGCTGCGTTCGCGTTACCGGCTTCCTTGAGATTTCTCGTTTCAACCTTCAAAGTTATTCGAATAACAGGCGAGTCTTGACCCTGCTTGCGGCTCTTTCACCTTTACGATTCGTGACGCCGTATTGGGCCTCAACCGCCGCCATTAGCGGCGCGCGTCCATTTCCTGGTCTACCTCACAGCCGAAAAAGTCGCAGGCTGGTCAAGTTCAGTGACAAGAGTGCGCCTTCGCCCTCAACCGCTTTTTCTCTTGAGAGTTCGTGAATGTGAGATTTAGATTCCCGAGACATGGCCCCCGGTAGTAAAAATGGCCGCCGCAACGAGACACAGAACTTCCGTTTTCACTTCGGTCGCGGCTGTGTGAAGTGTGCCGACTAACTTCAAGGAGGAGAGAATTATGAAGATATTGCGCGCGTTGCTATTGATCTTAATGACCGCCTTGATCTTGCTCGGCGGCCAGATTGCCACAGCAAGAGTGCTGTGTCCTCAGGTTATTTGGATCGACCCGGTCACTGGGAAAGAATGTCATTACGCGCCATCGGGAAACACCTGCAAAAGTAGTCCGCAATTAGCGAGCCGGTGTTTCTACAATCCCGCATTGGTGTTTGCGGGAAGCAGTCTTCCCGCGAACGCCTTCCCGTTGCGGGGCTACTATTCATCAGAGAGCAAGGCCAGGTAAGCGCTCGGTGGTTATCCGCTTCGCACGCGTCTCACCTCGAACAAAACTGGATGACGTCATAATCAAACAAATTCCTTTGTTGCCTACGCCACGCGTCACACGAAAAAATCGAAACACACTCGGTGAACCTGGGTCATGCGTTGACCAAGGAAACACGGAATCCAAGGGCGCCAGGTAGGCCCCGCCTCCAACTGATCAAGCGGTAACAACCACCCTCGCGCGTTGTTCGCGGACGGTCGTTCAACAGACTCAAAAACCTCATTGGGGATCGACGGAATAAGTGTCACCTCGTCTGCATGTCCAAGCTTGTTGAGCTTGACCGCGCGCGTGCGTCCGTTTGTTATCGTGTTACTCGCCTGGAGCGGCGCTTAGATCCAAACAACGGGGCTTCTGTGAACTGCGAGGCCAGCACAGCTTGGTTCTCCTGCTTCTTTTGGTATAGAGTGCCCATCTCGCTATTGCGATTATCATGCGAGACTCCGGCATATCCGGGCTCGACATCATCGCTGAATATGAGGGTGCGGGACGATTGACTGATGAGCCACATCAAGGAACGCACGAGACGCCGCTTTGGCGAGATGGTTTCAGGCGGCGACGCGGAGATCGCGCTGGCCGAAGCCGCCTTGCTTATAGCCTCGGAAGAGTATCCGAATCTCATCATTACCGATTATCTCGCTAAGCTCGACCGCTTCGCCCAAGAGGTCCGCGAGCATGCCGCGGCGGGTTCGTCTCGCTTCGACATGATTGACGCGTTGAACAAGACGATGTTCCACGAGCTGGGCTTTCAGGGAAACACCGAGCATTATTACGACCCGCGAAACGGTTATTTAAACCAGGTTATCGATCGAAGAAAGGGCATACCGATCACGCTCTCGGTTGTTTATCTGGAGGTCGCGCGGCGGGCCGGCTTGGAGATGCTGCCAGTGGGCCTGCCGGGTCATTTTCTGGTGAAGTACGCGGGACGCGCCGGCGAGTTATTCATTGACCCGTTCAACGGAGGCCGAGTACTTGACGAATCGGGTGTGTCCGGCCTTCTCAGCGAGGTGACCAGCGGGCGGTTGAAGCTGAGCAGCGAGCATCTGGCGGCGGTGTCGAACAAGCAAATCCTCACGAGAATTCTCGCGAACCTGTACGCCGTGTACGCGCGAAGCATGGACTACACGAGGGCGCTGGCGGCCGTCGAACGAATGTTACTGATTGCTCCCGACGCTCCTGAATACGTAAGAGACCGCGGTATTCTTCTGGCGGCTATGGACCGAACTATTGACGCTGTTGCCGAGTTAGAGCGCTACTTGAAACTCGCGCCCGCCGCCGATGACGCCGCAACCATACGCGAACGAATTCAAGCCGCAAGGCTAAGCCGCGCCAGGCTCAACTAGTGGCGCTCGGCGGAAATTGACATCCAGGAAAGCCGCTGATTTGCGCTGACTAACTATCGTAACGCTGATCAGCACGGATCAGCGTTACGTTAGTCAGCGCAAATCAGCGGCTAGACCTCAGATCTGCTCTGGTCATAGTGACGTAGCGAACCCAGACCAGCGGTTTATCGGGATGACAACTTGCCCCAAGGACTGCTCTCCGGAGAATCGGGTCACGCGTTGTCCACCGCCGGCCTATTTTTTCTTCTTCTTCTGAACGTCGGCGATAATGCGATCCGCAACGGAGTTTCGAAACTCCAGGTTTTGCGGATTCATTTGAATCGCCTTCTTCAAAGGCTCGACCGCCCTGGCCGCTTCCTTTTCCTTCTTTGAGAGCGAATAGATGACGCCGAGATTAAAGTATGGAAGAGCGCTCGTTGGATCGAGTTCCATCGCTCGCTGCACGTCCTTTATCCCGGCGCTCGTATCGCCGCGCGCGGCGCGTGCGAGGCCCAGCCCGGCATAGGCCACGGCCGACTTCGAGTCGAGCCCCAAAGCGCTTTGATATTCGGCGACAGCCTCTTTGAGTTTATATCCAGCGTAGTAGGCCGCTCCAAGCCCGTTGTGAACCGCGGGCCAGCGAGGCTCGAGAGCGGCTGCTCTGACGAAAGCCGCCTCGGCTGCAGCGGTGTTGCCTGACGCAAGCAGCACGGTTCCATATTGATATTGCGCGGCGGCCCACGCGTCGTCCAGTTCCGTGGCCATCGCCAAACCGCCTCGCGCCCGCTCGATCAACTGAGCATCTGTTAGTGTGGGCTCCGGCGGGGCCGTGCTCTCCGCCGCCGGCTTGGAGGCAAGCCAGTCTCGAAACGCCAGCAGGGCTCCAAAGTACGCGGCCCTTGACTTCAGGTGTTTGTCTTCGGCATTCAACTCGATTGCGTGCGCGGTGAAGTCCCGCGCCGCGGCCAGGTCCTCGCGCCTTATGGTTCTCCATTCGCTAATGGTTCTATCAATCAGTGGCGTGGCTTTATCGATGAGCCTTTCCGCGAGATGACTTCGCATTCGCGTTACTTCGGATCTCTCGGCGTGCGTGACCGATACTTTCCGAACTATATCGAGCGCGTTCGGGGTGTCGGGCGGCGTCAGCTTGCCGGCGTCGACCAGGGCGTTGAACTCAGCCACGACGTCATCGAGTCTGGCGATAAGCTTGAACAGAAGAGTCGGCGGCTCCGATCCGGCGTTGAAGCCGCGCAATAGAGAAGTGTACCCCTGCTTGCGCGCCTCGATGGAATATTGAGCGACCGGAAGTTTCGAAAATTGAATCTTGCCGTCCACGCCGGTCGAGCCACGCCTCTCTCCGTTGATGTACACCTCGCAGTCCGCCGGGTCGGTCATCACCGTAAGCGTGACGCTCGGCGGCTCCGGGATTGGTTTTGGCTTGGTCTTTGCAGCCGGCTTTTTGGTTTTGGAAGGTTCTTCCGGCCGGCCGGATGGATTCTGAGCGTGGGCCGAAACCGCAATGATGACGATCAACGATGACGTAAAAGGGGCAATCCAGGTCCTAAATCTCATCAGCCTCATGGGATCACCTCGACCGCCCGATTATATATCAGAATGAATTCCCGTCACAGAATTAAGATTTGGAAGAAAACCACGAAGGTCACGAAGACCACGAAGCAAGGAGCAAGTTCGGCTTGTGGCGGCGAAAACTCGATCTTGTTCCAACTTCGGAGATCCCGAGCCGAGCGGAGTTAGTCAACAAAACAGCCCGTCAACATAGGCTTCAGCCGAGAACTCGACAAGGTCGTTCAACTGCTCGCCGATCCCTACGTACCGAATTGGAGCCCCGATCTCTTTTGCGATCGCGATAACGATACCACCCTTCGCCGTGCCGTCGAGCTTGGTGAGAACAAGACCGGTGATGGGAACCGCGCGAGTGAACTGCCGAGCCTGTTCGAGCCCGTTCTGGCCCGTGACCGCGTCTATGATTAGAAGCACTTCGTGGGGAGCGCCCGGAACTTCCCGGCCCGCGATCCGCCGCATCTTTTCGAGTTCCTGCATCAGATTGGTCTTGGTGTGCAAGCGTCCGGCGGTGTCGACTATGAGCACGTCGACGTCTCGCGCGCGAGCCGACGCCAAAGCATCGAAGAGCACCGCCGATGGGTCGGCCCCGGGCTTCTGTTGAATCAACGGAACGCCGGATCGCTCGGCCCATATGGCCAACTGATCGTTGGCTGCGGCGCGGAATGTGTCGGCGGCGCAAATCATGACATTGCTGCCTTCGCTCTTGATCCGGTGCGCCAGCTTGCCTATGGTCGTCGTCTTCCCCACGCCGTTAACGCCGACGATCATCATGACGTAAGGCTTAATGTCGATGGGGATTTCCGTTTCCGAAGCGACCGTTCCCGCTTTGCGGCCTTCAGCCGCGGCCTCGAGTATTCCGCGCAGTTCGGATTTGATGAGCCGTTTCAGCTCGTCAATATCGTTCAACTGCTTTCGCTCAATTTGCTTGCGGGCGCGGTCAATGATATCGAGCGACGTTTGCGCACCGATGTCGGCGCTGATCAGAGCTTCTTCGAGGTGGTCGAGCACTTCGGCGTCAAGCTCGCGCTTGCCGGAGATCACCGAATCGATTCGCCCCGCTAGATTCTCGCGAGTCGAGGCGACCGCCCTTGTGATTCGTGCGTAGAAGCCCGTCTGGTCGCCGCTCTTGGGCTCTTCGCGGACGACTCGCTCTTCCTCAGGGGTTGCGGCGCGGTTTAGTCCAAGCGATATGAGATCCTGTTGTTTGCGTTTCCAAAAGGCCATTGACTTGTCTTGAAATCCTCTGTGGTTGGATCGGCTCGCGGAATCTGCCCGTCTCGAAGCCTGTTCGCTCGGAAGCGATCTCTCAATCTAGCACCGGCCAAATTTGAGCGTCAAACACAAGTAAACTGTTGCATTCACCTTCCGCGAAAACGATAATGGCGAGGTCCTCCAAACTCACTTCCAAGGAAAAGAGGACTTATGGACGACAGAGATAGAATTCCGATCCAAAACCGCGCCGGTTTCGAACAAGATTCAACACCACGGACGGGAAACACGACTGGACAAAATCTATTTGCCCTTGGCGCCGTTTTCCTCGGAGCGCTGTGCATCGTCTTGTTGATTTCGGCGTATGCCGGTAAATCAAAGAGCGCCGTTGAACATGCTTCGAAGGATGCTGCGCCGCGTAAGACGCCCGGAGCGGAAGGCTCGCGCCCGACTGAGGCGGCTTCGGACTCTTCGACCTACGCGCGTTCGATTACGTGGCGGCGAAGTCTGGATCGGGCAATCGAAGAAGCCGGCAGCGACAAGAAAATAATAGTAGTCGACGTGTATACCACGTGGTGCGGTTGGTGCCGCAAGATGGATGAGAATATTTACTCCAGTCCGCAGGTCGCCGCGCTCTCCCGGAACGTCGTCTTCGTCAAACTCGATGCGGAGGATGGCGGTGAAGGAGAACAATTCGCCCACAAAGCGGGCGTGCGGGGTTACCCAACAACGGTCATCCTAAACGGCAGCGGACGAGTGATCGACAGCCGTCCCGGCTATATCCAGTCTCCATCCGCGTTCGTTTCTTATGTCGAGTCGGTGCGCGGCGCCGGTTGATCCGGCTACCGAATCTCGGCGACAATGCGCGCGCCCAGTGTGGGATAGCTCAAGCTCAACCTACACAAAGGCCAACTTCTCCCTTTTCGAAATCCCCCACACGGCAGTGTGGGGATAGTTCAAGCTCAACCTACACAAGGCCACCTTCTCCCTTTTCGAAATCCCCCACACGGCAGAGACTGTGTGAAAACTTCGAGAATCCCACCAACGCAGTTGGTGGATTGTTCAGACACAGCCTACAAAGGGCGCAGGCCGGACTCCCGTTTTCCTTTCCTTCTCTCCCTCG
>JAHFUG010000208.1:0-5258 GCA_023265195.1 Blastocatellia bacterium
AGTGTTGCTCTTACCCATCGAGTCGAATATCATTCCGGTCTTCTCGAATAAGATCATCATCAGCCGCTGACCAGGATCGGCGGTAGTGCGCTGAAGAGGGGGCAAATGAAAGGGGTTGTACTTGCAGGCGGATTAGGAACGAGGCTTTCGCCGCTCACCCGGGTAACGAATAAGCACTTATTGCCGGTCTACGATCAGCCAATGATCTACTATCCCATTCGGACGCTGATCGAGGCTGGAATCACGGACATACTGATCGTAACGGGCGGGGCCAGCGCTGGCGATTTCCTTAGGCTCTTGCGCAACGGCGCGGAGTTCGGACTGCGGCGCCTCAACTACTCGTATCAAGAAGGCGAAGGCGGGATCGCGGACGCCCTACGTTTGGCTGAGGACTTCGCCGAAGGCGGATCCGTCTGCGTTATGCTGGGCGATAACATAGTCCAGAGCAGCATCGGCGCCGCTGTTCGGAACTTCAAGCGGCAGGTTTCAGGAGCGAAGATACTGTTGAGCGAAGTGCCGGACCCGCAGAGATTCGGCGTGCCGGTGTTCGAAGGGGAACGGATAATCAGGATCGAGGAAAAGCCTTCCTCGCCGGCCTCTCAATACGCGGTAATCGGAGTTTATATGTACGACAACAGCGTCTTCGAAATAATAAAGACGCTCAGACCGAGCGGGCGGGGCGAACTCGAGATCACGGACGTGAATAATGCGTATATTGCTTCGAGCAATCTCACGTGGGATGTGTTGGAGGGCTGGTGGACGGACGCCGGCACCTTCGACAGTTTGATCAGGGCGTCGAATCTGGTGGCTGAGATGCGTATGCGTGGAGGGGCTTGAAACTGGAAACCGATCACGCCGTGGCTGCCAAGACCTCGCGGTCAGCGGTGCGCGCATCGCTACTCTTCTCTTATTACCAGATACTGGAGAAATGGCTCTCCAATGCTATGCTCTCGATCGTTCACAGGTGAGGAGGTGGCCGATTGCTTAGACGCTTGAGTGTTAAGGGCTTCAAGTCGCTCGCCGATGTTGAGGTTGATTTTCCTCGATTGACCGTTTTCTTCGGCCCAAACGCGGCCGGCAAAAGCAATCTGTTTGATGCGATTCAGGCGCTGTCGCGCATCGGGACGAGCCGTACTATCGCCGACGCGTTGTCGGAGCCGATTCGCGGGTATCCAATCGAGTCGTTCGCTTTTTCCCAGGGCGGTTTGGCGCAACTGCTCAGTTCAGAGAAAGCGGAGTTCACTTTGGGTGCGGACCTTTCCGTCAGGAGGGAGCGCTATCGGTATCAGATCACGGTTGAGATTCAACCCGCATCCGGCAGCCTCACGGTTCGCCATGAGTACTTGACGAGCATCGCGGCCAATGGTGACGCGAAGGGCGCCGCGACCATTGAGACCGTGGGTGACCAAATACGAATACGACGGAAGGGCAAGGCCGCCAGGCCAAGGGAGGAGCCGGGTAAATCCAACTATGCGGTACTATCCGATCCACGTCTCGCTGGACCTTATTATGCCTCGATAGAAAAATGCCGGGCCGAGCTATCCGTTTGGCGGACGTATTACCTGGACCCGCGGATAGCGATGCGCATCGCAAAGCCTCCGGCCGACGTGAGAGACATCGGCGTGTTAGGCGAAGACATCGCTCCCTTTCTCTACCGGCTGCGCGCTGAGAATCCGCCTAGGCATTTCGACGCAGTTAAGCGAACGCTGCGATCGCTCATCCCAAGTGTTGAAGATTTGACCGTCGATTTAGACAAGCGGCGTGGCACACTGGATATTCAGGTTCGACAGGACGGCATAGATTTCTCGTCCCGAATCATCTCTGAGGGTACGCTCCGCGTTCTGGCTCTGTGCTCGATTGCCGTGAATCCCTGGAGCGGAGGCTTGTTGGCGTTTGAAGAGCCGGAGAATGGCGTGCACCCTCGCCGCATTGAATTGATAGCCCAGTTGCTAACGTCTCTTGCTCTTGATCAAGGGCGGCAGGTCATCGTAACGACGCACTCACCTCTGTTTTGCGACGCGGTCCTGAAGCAGGCCATATCGCGGGAATACGGTGTGTCCTTGTTCAACGTCAAACGAGGCCCGAATGGCACGGAGGTGCGCGAGTTCGGTGCAGTCGGGCCGCTATTCCAAGATGATCAAATAAGAACCTCTCTGGCTGCTGGGACTGAAGAAGGGCTCTTCGAAAGCCTTATGCTGAAAGGAATGTTTAATGAGTAAGGCCGACCTCTTCGTCGAGGACAGAGCGCACGAAGAGTTCCTCAAGAACATGCTCAGCCGTCTGGCCCAGGAGGAAGCGGTCACGCTGGGAATTCAAATTCGCTCGGCCCGAGGTGGTCACCCAAAGGCGCTGGGCGAATTCTCACGCTACCAAAAAGCACTGTTGGGAGGAGTCGCTGATCTGTCCGTCCCCGACCTTGTAGTAGTCGCCATTGATGCAAATTGCAGTTCGTTCTCTTCCGCCCGGACCGCCATCGAAGCCTCGGTCGAGGCGCCATTAAGACAACTAACGGTCATTGCGTGTCCCGACCCGCACGTCGAGCGATGGTATATGGCAGATCCGGATTCATTCAGGAAGGTCGTGGGAGTCAGGCCGCAGCCGGGCAAGAGAAAATGTGAGAGAGACTTGTACAAAACAATGTTATCGAAGGCCATCTCGCAAGGAGGGCATCCACCCACGCTAGGTGGCATCGAATTTGCGCGCGAGATCGTGGATGCTATGGACCTGTACAGAGCCGGTAAGTCGGAAGCCAGCCTTCGCCACTTCGTTGACGATGCTAGAGGGGTTCTAAAGAGGCTCGGAGCCGCGCGGGGTTGAGTTCTCGACACTCTCGCTTCGCTTTGATATCATCGCCGCATCACTGAATCAGCGGACGAACTGACTAACGTTTTAGACCCTGCCGGAGGAATTATGTCAAAGACCGTTCGCGACGCCATCAAGCAGAGGAAGCAAGTTTATTGTCTCTCGAACCAGGCCACCGTAGCCGAAGCGGCGCGCTATCTCAAAGACCGAGCCATCCGAGCCGCCGGCGTATGCAATCTGTCGGGCAAAATCGTAGGGGTCATCTCGCAAAGCGACATCTCCGATAAGGTAGTGGCGGAGAACTATCGGCCTTCCGAACTCACCGTGGCGGCTATCGCCACTCAAGACGTCATAAAAACATCTCTCGATGCGCAATGCGAGGAAGCCCTGCAAACCATGCATGAAAAAGGCATCTATCACCTCGCCGTGGAGGATGAGGACGGCGCTTTCATGGGAATGATATCGCTCCGCGATTGCATAACGATGAAGGTGGAAGAGGAGCGAGAGCGGGCCGAGATGTTGAAGGAATACGCTTTTCCTCGTTACTAGCGAAGCTCGACTGTTTCCGCGTTCGAGGCGCAACCATTATTCATATCGAAGCGCGGCTATCGGGTCGAGTTTCGCCGCTTTGACGGCAGGCCACATTCCGAACACCACTCCAACCGCGAGCGATCCAAGAAAACCGATCGCGGACGCCCAATACGGAATGTCCATCGTGAGACTCGGAATGACCGCCGTTACTCCCCAGGCGAAGGCTTTTCCGATGAGCAGACCGCCGACGCCGCCGATGCCCGTGAGGGTGACCGCCTCGGTGAGGAATTGCCATATGATGTCGGACCGTCTTGCGCCCACCGCCTTGCGAATCCCGATCTCTCGGGTGCGCTCGGTAACGGCGACGAGCATTATGTTCATCACTCCGACGCCGCCTACGATGAAGGCGATCGACGAGATGATTATCATCACCATGAAAACGCCGCCGATTATGTCGTCGAATGCGCTGATGAACGAATCCGCCGTGCCAATCTCGAAGTTGTTCTCTGATTTCAAGGGGACGTTGCGACGGCGGCGAAGCACCCGTTCGATCTGCTCTTTCCCTTCCTTCATCCGTCCCTCGCGAATCCGAACTACTATGAAATGGTCGTCGAGGGTCGGGAACATCTTGTGAAAGGTCCAATATGGAATGACTATATTGTTGTCTTCCTGGTTCTCGGCGCCGAATGGGCCCGCTCGCTGCTTCTGCACCGCGCCTACGACGGTGAACTCCTGGCCGGCCACGTTGATCGTCTTCCCTATCGGATCTTCGGACGGAAAAAGCGCCTCGACGACGTTGAACGCAAGCACGCACACGTTGGCGCGGTGTTCGTTTTCCGAATCCGTGAAGTAGCGGCCTTCTTTCACCGGAACGTTCAACACTATCTCGCTCACCGGAAAGCCACCGATCAGTCTCGCCCGGCCCATCGATCGGTCGCGGTATCGGGCTTGAGGCGGCTGCGGCGGGATCTCGCCGGGCCTGGGCATCGAATACAGCAACGCCGCGTGCACGTATTCAGCGGCGCTCACGTTGTTCTCGATGGCTCGGGCGTCATCGATGCTCAGCGGCTTGCGATTCCGCACCTCGGGCGCAAGCTTGCCGGTTTGAATAAAGGGATAGCGCCACAGATAGACGTTGCGAGTGCCAAATCCTTCGGTGTTGTCTACGACGTTCTGGCGAAAACCGTTGAGCACCGCCGCGACCGACACAATCACAAGCACGCCAATAAAAACGCCAAGGATAGTAAGCGCCGCGCGGAACTTATGCGCAAGCAGCGTGGCCATGGCGAGAGTCGTGTTCTCTTTAACGCTCGAAAATCTCATAAGAAGGCGAAGAGCAGTGGCCAGTGGCGAAGAGCAGTGGCCAGTGGCCAGTGGCCGGTGATCGGTGATCAGTGGCCGGTGATCAGTAGTCAATGGCCGGTGATCAGTGGTCGGTGGTCAGTGATCAATTCGCAAGGCGAAAGCCAGACGATCGATGGCCACTATGTTATGCCAATGACTTGATCAGACCGTTTATGACCCGGCCCACTTCGGCCGCCGGCTCGAGTAATTCACGTTCTCCTTCGTGCTTCAAATAGCCTAGTCTTGAACACAATAACACCTGCGTTTCCAGTTCACACAAGGATCCAAGAGCAATTGACAGGTGGTGAATGAACTCCTTGGTGGATTGCGCCCTTGTCCTTCCGCTACGTTCGAGGGTATCGAAACCGAAGCTCGTCTCATCTGAAGCGTCAACCCATACAACTCCTCCTTTGGAAATGTCCTTGTAGCAAGGTAGACGGCCTCAATCAAGCTCATAGCCTTTTGCCAGGCAATCAGTTCTCTATAACTCTTCACAGTCATTGCACTCTTCCCTCCGACCAGCCTTGGCCAACTGCTCGTTTTGCTCGCCAGAATCTTCCGTTTGCGACCTGACCACTGCT
>JAHFUG010000208.1:5358-7679 GCA_023265195.1 Blastocatellia bacterium
AGAGCTTCGATCGGATCCAACCGGCCGGCCCGTCGAGCGGGATAGATTCCAAAGAACACGCCGATCATTGAAGACAGCGTGAACGCCAGCAGAGGCGCCCATAGTGGAAACGACGAAGGGAGCGGCGTCAGCGCCCCAATCAATACCGAGAAGCCGTACGCTATCGTTACGCCTATCGCTCCACCGGCGCAGCACAAGAGAACCGATTCAACTAGAAACTGGTTGATAACATCCTGCTGACGCGCTCCGAGAGCTTTGCGTATGCCGACCTCCTTCGTGCGCTCGACCACCGAAACCAGCATGATGTTCATGATCACGATGCCTCCGACGACCAGCGATATCCCAACCACGAATAGTATCACCGAGAAGATGATCCGGGTCAGGTTGTCGAATAACTGGTTAACCCCCTCCGACGTTATCATCCCGAAGTCGTCTTCTTCCTTGAAGCTCAACCTGTGCCGCGTTCGCATCGCTACCCGAGCCTGATCTTCCGCGTCCGCCATTTGTCCCGGCCGGGATTTTATCGAAATGTTCACCGAGCGCCGAGCGCCGTAGATCTTCTGAAAAGTCGTCAGCGGTATCTTCGCGAAGTTGTCGCGGGACATTCCGAATACCGAGCCTCGCTTTGTGGCTACCCCCACAACCGTGAACCAGTGGTCCTCGATTTGAATCTGTTTTCCGATGGGATCTGTCGAAGGAAAGAACTTGTCCATCAGATCCCAGCCCAGGAAAGTCACGAACTGAGAATGGTCGTCTTCCCACTGAGCTATGTTGCGGCCGGTTTCGATGTCATACGGTTCGATATCGATTATGCTCGGCGTCATGCCCGCCATGTCCACGTCTTCGACCGCCTGGTTCGCATATCGAATACGCGCGGCCCTGTGAGTTTCCACGCCTACAGCTTCGCACGCGGGGCAGTTCTTGCGGATGAACTCGGCGTCATCGGCGCGGACCTCGGGGTTCCGCTTCAGCAATTCGTAGAGCTTGTCCAGATTGGTAGTGATCGGGAACTGAGTAACCACAAACGCGTTGGGCCCGAAGTTGGAGACCTTCTCCTTCCAGTAGCGGTCCAGGCCGTTCAGAATGCAGATGACCACGATTATCGAAGTGATGCCGATGATAATTCCAAGCAACGTCAAGGCGGAACGTAGCAGATTCGCGCGAAGCGACTGCATCGCTATTCTCGCGTACTCAAAGAAGCCGGCTGTTCCGCTTGAAGGGTTGCTCATCCTGATTCCTCGGCGATTTTCTAAAGATTAAGGACGGGAAAACTCGATCATTTGTTCAAATAATGTATAACCTTGACGCCCCGAGCACAATCCGCTCATCGTACGGGGAGGCGTCTTTGTCGCCGTCCCTGGATGCGCGCTGCCTTGTCTTCCGGCGGCTTGACTGGCTGAAGACGGACGTCAGTTGCTGGTGTTCGCTAAGAGGCGCGAAAGAATTTGGCTCCCATTTTTCCAAGGGGAATTCACCGCGGAGCAGCATGAGTCGCAGAGAGGGACGAAGAGGAGGATTGGTCTCCGCGGCTCTCTCCGCGGCTCCGCGGTGAAGCCCTCGGTGTCCCTGACCTCGTGCAGGCGCATACCCAAAAACGGGAAGTAATTCCTTACCTCCCTCACCCGACGGCGCTCTTTGTGACAGAAGAGGGTCTTGCGCGTCTTACGCCTACACTCGCCTGGCGTCGGGCGCCCAGATGTATTTGTGAAGCTGGAGTTGAAACCGTGCGCGCAACTTGTCCGCCAACATCCAGTCGACGGCCTGCTTAGGATCGAGCAATCCATGCGCCGTGGAAATCAGCAAGTGAACCTTTTCTTCGAGCCCGTGTTCGCGAATAATGCGCCGCGCCCATTCGTAGTCGGCTCGGCTCGCGATAACGAACTTGACCTCATCAAACACCCTCAAGTGCGCAAGGTTCGACCATAGGTTCTTTTCGCATTCGCCCGATGCGGGGCACTTTAGATCCATCACGCGGATCACCCGCGGATCCAGTCTCGAGACGTCGCGATGCCCGCCGGTTTCGATCAACACGGTGCGCCCGAGATCGCAGAGCCGCGTTGCAAGCTCGTACACGTCCGCTTGAAGCAGCGGCTCACCTCCGGTTAGTTCGACCAACGGGCAGTTCTCCTTTTCAACTTCATCGACGACCTGATCGACCGTCATCGTCACGCCGCCCGTAAAAGTGAATTCGGAATCGCACCACGAGCATCGAAGATCGCAGCCAGCCGTGCGAACGAACACGCAGGGAAGGCCCGCGTAACTCGATTCGCCTTGAATGCTCTTGTATATCTCGCTGATTCGCATTCCGAATGAAGACGGCC
>JAHFUG010000208.1:7779-12446 GCA_023265195.1 Blastocatellia bacterium
TCCTGAATCACTCGCCAAAGTAATCGCAGCGCACTGTGCAAGTCTCGCGTATGGTTACGCGATGCAGTCCCTTCAGACCGTCGAGTCTTTCCCACACCCACCTTGCGAGATTTTCGCTCGTTGGGTTTGCGAGACCCTCAACCTCATTCAAGTAGTAGTGGTCGAGTTGCAGCCGAATCGGCTCGAACGCTTCGGTGATGTCCGCGTAGTCGATAAACCAGCCTTTTTCCGGGTCAACATCGCCTCGAACCGCCACCTCGCATTTGAATGAATGGCCGTGAAGACGCGCGCATTTGTGATCCGGAGGCGCGTGCGGAAGTCTGTGCGCCGCTTCAAAAGAAAACTCTTTCACAAGATCGACTATCATCGAGGGCAATCTTATCCCCCGTTCCGATCAAACCGCAAACAAGCGCGACCCGTTCTCACTGTTCTCAGCTTTGCCGTTCAACGGACATTGCGTGATACTAATCTCTCCAAGAATCGGCCAGGAATGGCCGAATGAGGTTTGTAACTGGATGCCGCTCGTTACCGTGAAGATTGCGCAGACGCTGGATGGCCGAATCGCCACTTCGACCGGCCAATCCCAGTGGATCAGCGGAGATTCGTCGCTGAAACTCGCTCACGAGCTGAGGCGCGATCACCGAGCAATCATGGTTGGCATAGGAACTGTGTTGACCGATGATCCCCGGCTTACGGTCAGGCTGGTCGAGGGAATAGATCCTCTGCGGATTGTAGTGGACAGCCGGCTGCGCATACCCCTTACTGCGCGGGTTCTCTCCGAAGACCGAGCAGCCAATACCATAGTCGCGACGGCTGAGAGCGCCGGCCCCGCACGTGTCGATCAGATAAGGCGTCTCGGAGCAGAAGTGTTGCGGCTTCCGCTCGCGGCGGATCAAACTCCCCGCCGAGGCTCGGCGACTCCCACGGCGCGAGTCGAGCTCAACGCATTGTTCGCGGAACTCGATCGCAGGGAAGTTCAGTCCGTCCTCGTCGAAGGCGGCGCCTCATTGATCACTTCACTTCTAAAGCAGCGCCTCGTGGACCGGTTGGTAGTAGTAATTGCGCCGAAGATCATAGGCGCCGGGATCGAATGGGCTGGTAATCTCGGCGTAAGAGATCTGACCGAAGCCATCACCTTTTCGAGCTTCGAAACCCGGAGAAGCGGCGAGGACTTGGTGTTCGATGGCCAAATACGGAAGTAGCGATTGATGCGCGGAGTCAACTCTCGCTTAGCTACGGACTGGCGCGGCTGGATGCTGGACATTTCAAAAGAGCGTCTGCTACCTTGTGAACATTGTGCTCCCGTAGCTCAGTTGCATAGAGCGTCCGCCTCCTAAGCGGAAGGCCGCGCGTTGGAATCGCGCCGGGAGCACCACCCACTTTTTGTATAATGAACATCGAGCAGAGTATGACGAAATGCATTCTCGCACGACAGCCCCATTCATAAGACACTCGCACATCCGATTGCGCCAAATCTCGAAGATCACGACATATCGCTTCATTCTTCTCCCGCGATGCCTTTCTCGGCAAAGAACTCCCGGAAGAACTCCTCCGCCGGTTTGCCGGCGTTACTCTTCATGCTTTTGAGCCCACGCTTTATTCCTTCGATGGCGTCCATTCTGTCTTTCGCATCCAACAGTTGCTGGCAGCTCTCAGCGTCTTGCACAACCAACTCGGCTTTTCCATTTACGGTCAATACGACAGGCGCCTTCGTCTTCTTCATTTGGCGCACCAGCTTCGCGATGTCGCGCTTTGAACGTGCTGAGGCTTATGAATCGCGGGTAAGTTTCATCGACTTTCTCCATCGCTAAATTCGCACTGAATTTTGACAATGCCACTCTAGCTTAGCTAGCTTAGTTAGTTAGTTAGGTTAGGTCAAACTCAAGGCGCGCGCTTGCAATGGTAAAGGCCCTTTGGTAGAGTTCACCCAACTTTTATCGTGGTTATCAAGACAAGTGTCATAGCAGCAACGTCGCGCGCCGCTGATCTGGCGCGCGGTTTCGTTTTGAGGCGCAGCCATGCATATCAATGAGATCCCGGAAGCGCTTACATTCGACGACGTGGCGCTGGCGCCCGCGCACAGCGACCTCCTGCCGACCGAAGCCGATACTTCAACCAGGTTCAGTCGAAACATTCCGCTGAACATTCCTATTTCATCCGCGGCGATGGACACCGTGACCGAATCGGAACTGGCGATCGCGATGGCCCAAAACGGCGGGATCGGCGTCGTTCATAGAAACCTCTCCATCGACGCGCAGCGTGATGAGGTTGATAAGGTCAAACGCAGCGAGTCCGGAATGATAGTCGATCCCGTGACCATGACCGCCGACCGCCGTATCGCCGACGCCGTTGAAGTCATGGAGCGCTATCGAATATCCGGAGTCCCGATCGTGGAGGAAGACGGCCGGCTCGTGGGCATCTTGACCAATCGCGATCTTCGCTTCGAAACCCGGCTTGATCTGCCTATCACGGAGGTGATGACTCGCGAGAACCTCATCACCGTCCCCGTTGGAACGACTCTACATGAAGCAAAGGCCATACTTCAGAAACACCGCGTGGAAAAGCTGCTCGTCGTCGACGAGAACTATCGGCTCAAGGGATTGATCACCGTCAAAGACATTCAGAAGGCCATCAAGTATCCTAACGCGTCCAAAGACGGTCTCGGACGGCTGCGAGTCGCCGCGGCGATCGGCCCGGCGGGAGACTACGTCGATCGCGCCGCCGAGCTGGTTCGCGCCCGTGTCGACGCCCTGGTAATCGACACCGCGCACGGCCATACCGCGTCGGTCATAGCAGCCGCCAGGCTGATGAAAAGCCGTTATCCAGAAATCGACCTGATCGCGGGCAATATAGCCACGGAAGAAGCCGCGCGAGACCTGATCTCTGCCGGCGTTGACGCGGTCAAGGTCGGCATGGGGCCCGGCTCCATATGCACGACTCGCGTGGTCAGCGGAGCCGGCGTTCCGCAGATAACAGCTATTCTGGACTGCTCGCGCGCGGCGCGAAAATCAAACATCCCGCTGATCGCCGACGGCGGCGTCAAGTATTCGGGCGATATAGCCAAAGCAATAGCCGCCGGCGCTGATTCCGTCATGATCGGATCGCTGTTCGCCGGTACCGATGAAAGCCCTGGCGAAATAATCCTGTTTCAGGGAAGGTCCTTCAAAGCATATCGCGGCATGGGCTCAATCGCCGCCATGAGAGAAGGCAGCAAAGACCGCTACGGTCAGGGCGGAGAACCGCAAGCGGCGAAGCTTGTGCCGGAAGGAATCGAAGGCCGAGTTCCCCACAAAGGCCCTCTTGGAGGACTTGTCCATCAACTCGTTGGAGGACTTCGCGCCGGTATGGGCTATTGCGGTTGCCGCACCATTGCCGATTTACAAGCCCGCGCCCGATTCATAAGAGTGACCTCGGCGGGGCTGCGTGAGAGCCACGTTCACGACGTGATAATCACCAAAGAAGCGCCGAATTACCGGATCGAGTAGCGCGCCTGCGGCCTCACCTCACAGGCACGCTGTCCGGTTATCCCATCAAAAGCAGCGTTATTGCTGCGCCACGCGCTTCACTTGATAAACAAACCAGCCCAAACCTGCAATAATTGACTCGAATTCCATCTCGGCACTTAGCTTGCCTTACTGGGAGTTGACTCCATGACTGAGCGGCGTGCGGCCCTTATTTTTAATCCGATGTCCGGGCGTTCGGGCGGCAGGCCGGACCGAATCAGGAAGATGTGCCAACTGCTCGCGGGAAAGGGCGTCGACGTAGAGGTTCGCGCTACCGCGGGGCCGGGCGACGCGGCGGTACTTGCCAGAAGAGCCGTCGCCAGCGGCAAAGACATGGTGATTGCCTACGGAGGGGACGGCACCTTGAACGAAGTGGCGCAAGGAATGTCCGGCAGCCGGACTCCGCTGGCGATATGGGCGGGCGGCACTGCGAACGTGGTCGCGCGCGATCTGGCCCTGCCCTCAGACGCCGGCTCGCTCGCCGATGTTATTGCGGCCGGCAAAGAACGGCGAATATCGCTCGGGCTGGTCCGAACGGCTGATTCGAGTATAAGCCGGTACTTCTTGATGTTCGCCGGCATAGGACTAGACGCCTCGATTTGCCGAGGCGTCGATCAGAAGTTGAAGCGCAAGACCGGCCAATTCGCCTTCTGGGTTTCGGGTATCAGGCACTTGTTTGGATGGGAGCCCGTCCCATTCCTTCTCGATATCGGGGGCGAGAAGCACGAGGGAGCGTTCGCTCTTGTCGGGAAGGGCAAAGGCTACGGCGGCGGCATCATGATGACTCCGAACGCCCGGTTGGAAGACCCGGACTTCGAAGTATTCATCTTGCCTAGACACAGAAGGAACTACTCGTACTTGATCGATTTGGCCGGTTGCATGCGAGGCAGGCCCGAGAGAACAAGCGGCGTTCTCTTGAGGAGCAAACACATAACCGCCACGTCGGCCGGCGAGGTGTGGATTGAAGTTGACGGCGAAGTCGTTGCTCCTCTGCCGGTGACAATAGAAGCTGTGCCCGATGCCCTGTCGGTCATGGTTCCTTGAAGGATGTTTTCGTTTGGAGGTGTTTTGTATGAAGCCTTCGTGGTTCGGGCTCATTCCGATCGCGGCGATGGCCGTTTGCCCCTTCGCGCCGATACTGGCTAGCGGCCTTTCGAGACAGCA
>JAHFUG010000209.1:0-2328 GCA_023265195.1 Blastocatellia bacterium
AGGCCGCCGGCCGGTCACTGCGCCAACAAGACGGCGGGTATCTTCGGTACGTCAACACTGAATCAGACTTCCGGCGCCAGCTCCAAATAATACGTGACGCAGGCTTCACCGGCCTGAGCGTAAGCGAGGCGCTCGATCGGAATTGGACCGGTAAAGCCGTCGCAATGACCTTCGATGATGGCAATGAGACGGATTTGACGGTGGCCGCTCCGCTCTTGAGGGACTTCGGGTATAACGCCACCTTTTATGTCGTAGCCGGCATCGTCGGCCGGCGAGGCTGCTTGTCTGAAGCGCAGATCGTCGAGTTGGTTCAGACGGGTTTTGAGATCGGCTGCCACTCGATGAACCATCGCTATCTCCCCGATCTCAGCGATGACGAGTTGAAAGTTGAAATCGTACAGGCCAAGGCGCGGCTCGAAGGAGTCATCGGGAGAAGCGTCGATCATTTCTCCTGCCCCGGCGGGCGATGGAGCGCGCGCGTTGCGCTCGCCTGCCGTGAAGCGGGTTACAGGTCAATGGCTACCAGCCACACGAGCGTCAACACGGCGGCGGCGGATCGTTTCGCGCTGGCGCGGATCGCAATCAGGCGCGGAACACGGCCACGAGACTTCGATCGTTGGATCCGCGGCGAGGGCCTTAGGACGCACAAAGCCAAAGAGTCGTTATTCGCCGCCGCTAAACGTCTTCTCGGCCCCACAACCTACGAAAAACTTCGATTGCGGCTGCTGGATAAGCGAGACAATTGATCCTTTCATAAATGCGATTACCCGCTGTGACAATTGAAGATGAACGCCGGACCCACAACAACCAGACCCGTCATCAAGCTACTCGCGATCATTGAAGCGGACCGAGTCACCGGTCCAGCTAAAAACCTCATTTCATTCTCGACGAAAGCAATCGATCACGCCTTTTCAGATCTGCCCGCCATCGAGACATCGGTCGCGACGTTTCGGCGAGGTCTTGCCGAAACCGAAAACGGGTTCATCGCCGCCGCTCGCGCAGCCGGAATTGAAGCAGGCTACATCGACGAACGCTTTCGTTTTGACACACGAGTATTGAGAAGTCTTCGCGAGTTGGTTAATCGGCGCAATCCTTCGATCATTCAAACCCACGGCGTAAAAGCCCACTTCTTGATGCGGCTCTCCGGATTGTGGCGAAGCCGTCCGTGGGTTGCCTTTCATCACGGGTACACGGCCACCGATCTCAAAATGCGGGCGTACAATCAACTCGACCGCTGGTCGCTTCGCGCGGCGGCTCGAGTCGTCACGGTCAGCGAGGAGTTCGCGGGGGAATTGGCGAGCAGAGGCGTCCGCCCCGAAAAAATAACCGTAATTCAAAACGCCGTTGACCGGGAGAAATTATCTGACCCGCGCGAGCAAGATGTTAGCGAGTTGAGGAAGCGGTTGGGCCTGATCGGTCGGGAGATGGTCGTGATTTCAGCGGGCCGTCTTTCGCGCGAGAAGGGTCATGTGGACCTCGTCGAAGCATTCTCCGAACTGCGTCACACGCA
The DNA here is from genome assembly GCA_023265195.1 of Blastocatellia bacterium. Taxonomy (GTDB): domain Bacteria; phylum Acidobacteriota; class Blastocatellia; order UBA7656; family UBA7656; genus QHVH01. Next base: position 1,511 of record JAHFUG010000209.1, read on the forward strand.
TCCTGAACTCAACGCCAAGCTCGTCATTGCAGGCGAGGGCCCGGAACGAAACCGGATTGCAAAGGCGGTCGAGTCACTCCGCTTGAGTGATTGCATCAAGCTGGCCGGCCACGTGAGCGACGTTGGTCCGCTCTACGCCATTGCCGATGTTTTCGCGTTGCCGTCTCACAGTGAAGGATCGCCAAACGTTTTGCTGGAAGCGATGGCGGCCGGACTCCCCATTGTTGCGGCCCGAGTCGGCGGAGTTCCAGAGATCGTAACGAACGAAGAGGATGCATTGCTGGTGGAACCGCGAAACAAGACAAAGATGGCCGAAGCGCTCGCCCGCATTCTTACCGATAGAGAACTTGCGGCGAGGCTCGCGTCGAACGCCCGCGGCCGAGTAAGAAGAGCCCACTCGGTCGAATCGCGCGTGAGATCTCTTGTTAGTCTGTACAGCCAGTTGACTCCGGAGATCAGGCTAAAGGAGCGCCCCGTTCCGCCGGCGCTTGAAACGGTTCTCGAGTCCAGCCAATTGCAAACACGGCGCGCCCGCGCGGCCGACGGCCCGCCACAACGAGCGCTCTGAACTTTTCTAACAAAGTCGCGACAAAAGCATGAGCAATCAACTTGCCGACACATTAACGGAATCCACCGCGAGGAGCCCGACGGTCGCAGACCGCTCCTTCGCGCAGTGGCTGTGGCGTCTGGCTAAGGATGTTCTCTTTTTTGTTTATCTCCACGGCGGATACGTTCAACTTCGCGACGCCCTCCGTTCGCTGATGGGCCGATCGCGCGTGGTCGTTTTGTACTATCACCGCGTTGGTGGAAGCGATGTG
>JAHFUG010000209.1:2428-10388 GCA_023265195.1 Blastocatellia bacterium
GAAATCCCGGAACCCTGGCGCAGCCTGTTGCAACGCCTCGAAAGGCGCTTCAGTTGGCTTCCGCTGGAGACGCTATTTTTCTTCGAAATGGACGCTATTCGATGGAGCGATTCCTCTGGGTCGATAAGCCAAATCTCACGATCTCATCCCAGCCAGGAGAGCGCGCCGTGCTTGCGGGCGCTAACACCGAGGGCCCCTCCAGTCCGCCAAGCGTCGTAATCGTCGTAGCCAACAACGTATCTTTGATCAACCTCGACATCGACGGCGGGTCTTACTACGCACTGAAGATCGACCTCGATAATAACAAGACCACTAACGGAGTCGTGGTGCGGGGATGCCGTATTCACAACTCGGGGCGCGACTGCATAAAGACTTTCAACGCCGACAATCTTCTGATCGAGGATTGCGAAATAGGCCCGTCGGGGCTGCGCGATCCTTCGAACGCCGAAGGCGTAGACTCAATCGGTTCCGTCGGAATAACAATACGAGGCTGCTACGTGCACGACACCGCAACCACCGGAATATATCTGAAGGGAGGAGCGAGAGACGGAATCGTCGAGCGCAATCGCCTGGAACGATGCGGGAACTCGGGCATCCTGCTGGGCCAGGACACCGACCTCGAATACATGCGAGATAACGCCAGGCACGAAGCAATCAACTGCGTGGCTCGAAACAACATCATCTCGGGCGCGGAGTCGGCGGGCGTCGGTTCCTATTCAGGCGACAACGTTCGTTTCGAGAACAACACCGTCTACGATGTGGCTCGGAAGAATCAGGCCGGCTTCTACGTCGTGATAAACAGCCGGGAGACGCCCTCGCAACGGATCACGTTCAAGAACAATGTCGTGGTGGTGCTCGGCGAACGTCCCGCTGTGTTCGTGCTGAACCTGATGGACCGCCTCGCTTGCGATAACAACGTCTACTACGCACCCAGCGCCAATCGTCCCTTCCGCCGTGAGGTGAAGGCGACAGGCCAGTATGACGCCTGGAGTTTTGCCGATTGGAAAAGCAGTATGAACGCCGACTCCCATTCGCGGCTGGCCGACCCGATGCTGGATGCAGGCAATCTATTGAAGCCGCGCGCGGGCAGTCCTGTTTTTGATAACGGCGAGACGCTGCTTGGAGTGAAAACGGATTACTCCGGGATTGCGAGGCCGCAAGGCGCTGCTTATGACATCGGTGCTCACGAAGGACGGGGCGGCGGCCCGGAACCGATAAGGGAAAATGAGACTGTTCTCGCGGGGTCGATCCTGGGTAAATATTCGATTCGGACAATTGCCGTTATAGGCGGCGGAGCCGGCTTGGCGCTCGGGCTTTTCGTTGTGCTCTTCAATCACAAGAAGACCAGGCGGCGAGCCCGCGGCAGGGCTTGACTTGCCTCGCGCGGACGATGGCCGGGCTAGAATAGGAACATGGAAGAACAATATGGCGGCGGCTCGAAAATGGATTGAGGCGGATTCCACCGGTGGGGCGCGTGAGCGCGGACTTCACCAAGAAGCAACGCTCGTTGCAGTCAACGATCGAAGACACAAGATGAGGGTTGTTGTAGCCGGCGCTCCGGAAGAGATCGCCGGACACGCGCAGGCGTGGGCATCACTGGCGGCGGCGGCCATCGAACCAAACGCCTTTTATGAGCCGTGGATGTTGATTCCAGCGGTCAAACACCTGGCCGGCAATGATGAGTTACACTTTGTGTTCATCTACGCAACGGACAGCGCCAAGCCAACGGAACGGCCTCTTTTGTGTGGATTTTTTCCGCTCCAGCGTTCCAGGCGGGCGATGGGTTTGGTGAACTCGTTGAGGCTGTGGAAGCACATTCATTGTTTCTTATGCACGCCGCTTCTAAGGCGCGGACGCGCGGAAGAATGCCTCGAAGCGCTCTTCGATTGGCTCGCGGAAGCGCCTTTTGGTTGTTCCATTATCGAGTTCGGTTCAGTGGCGGGCGACGGACCATTTCACCGGCTGCTGGTCGATTACTTGTTCAATCGCGGCTCGGTGGATTTCGTGTCCGAGCAACACACACGAGCGCTGTTCCGCCGCTCCGAAACCGCTGACGCATTTATGCGGTCCTCCTTGAATACCGCCCGGAGAAAAGAGCTGAGGCGCAAGACGAATCGCCTGGCCGACGGCGGGCAGCTTGAATGGACTTCTCTTGAAGAAAATGGCGACCTCGAAACCTGGATCGCGGAATTCCTGGAGCTGGAGGCGGCGGGCTGGAAGGGCCGCGCCGGCGGCGCGATCAACTGCAGCAAATCCCAGCGGGAGTTCTTCGCCGAAATCTGCGAGGCCGCTCATCGGCAAGGCTCGCTTAGAGCAATCGGTTTGCGCATCAACGGCCGGCCGATCGCGCAAAGATGGTGTTTCGTAAGCGGCGAGGGTTCTTTCGCCTTCAAGACGGCGTTCGACGAGCGCTTCTCGCGTCAATCGCCGGGTGTGTTGCTGCAGGTCGAACAGGCGCGGCGGCTCCATTCGGATCCCGCCATTCAATGGATGGATTCTTGCGCCGCTTCCGACAGTCATCTCAATCATCTGTGGAGGGACAGAAGAATCATTGAGACAGTTGTCGCCGGAAACGGCGGACCGCTCGGGGACTTCATAGTCTCGATGATGCCTCTGCTGCGCTGGGCCTTTCGCACCGCACGGCTCCGCCGAGCGCGCCGCGATCGAAAGGAGCCAGGATGAGAGCCGGCCCGAACATAGAACTGGAGGACTCGGGTTTGAGCGCTCTTCCGCCGCCAGATCGCCATCCCATGAAAGATAGCAAGGCGCAGTCAGCGCGCGGGCCGGATTCCGAGCCCTATGTGTTGTTCATTGACGACGCCATTGCGCTGCTGGACTTCATTCCATCGTGGGAGGACCTGGCCGCGAACGCCATCGAGCCGAACGTGTTCTACGAGCCGTGGATGCTGACGCCGGCTATCAGGCCTTACAGCGCCGGCAGGATGATCAGATTCGTCCTTGTGTTCGCTCCTGACCGCAAGCGGCCCCACGGTGCGCCTGTTCTTTGCGGATTCTTTCCCCTGGAATTGTCGAACCACTACAAGGGTCTCGATAAGAAGATCCCGGTCAAGACCCTCAGTCTCTGGAAGCACAAGTACTGCTATATGTGCACTCCACTGATCAAGAAAGGTTACGAAGTCGAGTGTCTGTCGGCATTCTTCGACTGGCTCCGGTCATACAACCACGGTTGCGCGTTGATGGAGTTCAGGTGTGTTCCAGGGGAAGGCGCTTTTCATCGTCTGCTGGTGGATTACTTCGACAGGAATGCCGTCCTTAACTTTGTTTCCCAGAGCTTTACTCGAGCGATGTTCCGCCCCGAGCAAGACGCGGATGAATACCTGCGAGCTTCGATTGCCGGCCTGAGTAGAAAGGAGTTTCGGCGGCAGCAGAATCGCCTGGCTGAACGGGGCCGCCTCGAGTTCGCTTCGCTCGGACAGGAGGGCAACGTACACGCGTGGGTCGAAGAGTTCCTCGAGCTGGAAGAGATCAGTTGGAAAGGTGAGAAGGGCCGCGCGCTTGCGTCCAGCCCTGAAGATCGAGCCTACTTCGAGGAGATCGCCGCCGAGGCGTTCCGACGGAAGCAGCTTATGATGCTCGCGATGCGGCTGGACGGCAGGCCCGTCGCGCATAAATGCAATTTCATAAGCGGGCAAGGCTCGTTCGCATTCAAGATTGCTTATGACGAGGAGTTCGCCCGCTTCTCGCCGGGGGTTCTGCTCGAGATAGAGAACATCCGGCGCCTGCACCAACTGCCGGAGATCGAATGGATGAATTCGTGCGCGAATCCTCGGAACAATATGATCAATCGTCTTTGGAAGGATCGGCTGGTTGTTCGCGACGTCGTCGTCGGGACGGGTAAGGCTCGCGGCGACTTTGTTGTGTCGGTAATGCCGATGTTGAAATGGCTGAATCGCGCGCTGTTTCGAAGAGATATGTTTCGCGGCGCTCTTCATAGACGAAATCACGGAATAAGTCGGTAAGGATGTACATATGACTTCCATCGCCGTTCTTGACGAAGCATCCGCTAGCGGTGTCAATGAAGAAACGCTTCGGCCACGGTCCTTGCTGGCATTGGACGCCGCGACGCTTCGGTCTAACCTGAACCGAAGGCCCTTTGTGATCAGGCACGGGCTGGCGGATCATCCGTTGTTCTCGCTGCCGCGGCTGATCGAACTGTCGAAGCGTTTACCCGCCGACTGCGTGGCGTACAATTCCGGCGACGTTCCGTTGGACCAGGGACTCTACCGTGGGCCGCGGAATGGGCTTTCAATCGAGGAGACGATCCGTCGAATTGAAGACTGCCGCTCGTGGATGGTGCTGAAGTTCGTCGAGAAGGATCCCGAGTACCGCGATCTTCTCGACACCTGCCTGGACGAAGTGGAAGCCCTGTCGGATGCGGTTGCGCCCGGTATGATCAAGAGAGAAGGATTCATTTTCATCTCGTCGCCCGGTTCCGTAACGCCGCTTCACGTAGACCCCGAGTACAATTTCCTGCTCCAGGTTCGCGGCGTGAAAACCGTGAACATAGTCGATCCGGCTGACCGGACGGTTTTGTCGGAACGAGATCTTGAAAACTACTACACAACTCCGTCCGGCGAATTCGTGATGCGTTTCGAGGACGGGTTCCGCGCGCGCGCTGCCAGATTCGGCTTGAGTCCCGGGCTCGGCTTGCACTTTCCCGTAACGGCTCCTCACTGGGTCGAGAACGGCGGTGAAGTCTCAATATCGTTCAGCATAACTTTCGAGACTCCCTTCTGCAGCCGCAGAAAGACCCTTTATGCTCTCAACGCGCGTTTGCGGGCTCTGGGCGTAAGACATCCAATCCCGGTTGGCCGGTCGCGGGTTGTTGACGGAATCAAGTGCTTTGGGTTTCGCGCCCTCGGCGGAGCGAAGAGAATGTTGGGCGGATAACGGTCAATGCTGAGAGTAGAAAAGATCGCGACTCGGAAGGAGTTCGAGCTGCTGGAGCCGGAGTGGGACGCGCTGCTGACGCGAAGCGCCGCCAACGCGATCACGTTGACATACGATTGGCTTTCGACCTGGTGGGAGGTCTTTGGCGGAGATAGGGAGCTCAACATCCTGACCGTGCGCGACGGCCAGGAACTGGTTGGCATAGCCCCGCTTCTCAAGAGAACCGTCCAGCACTTCGGAGTATTGGCTTTCAGGCGTCTCGAGTTCGTCGCTTCGGGAGAAGATGAAGCGGACGAGATATGCTCCGAGTATCTCGATTTCATACTCGAGCGCGGTCGGGAGACCGAAGTCCTCGGAATAATGATTCAATACCTGACCGATCAAGATTCCGATTGGGATGAGATCGTATTGACGGACGTTCTCGAGGGATCGCCGAGCCTTCCAATTCTGAAGGGTCTTTGCGAAACCAACTCGCTCGGTTGGAGCATTCTCCGAAGCCAGGTCTGCATCTCGCTGCCGCTGCCCGATACCTGGGACGGCTTCCTGAAAGGAATAAGCTCGAGCTACCGCCATAGAATAATCAAAGACGGGCGGGCGGCCGCCGCCGGAAACGCCGAGTTCATTGTGATAGATAAGCTTGTCGATTTTCCCGCCGGCTTCGACGCTCTTGTGCGGCTCCATCAAAGCCGTTGGTTGGAGAAGGGCCTTCCCGGAGTGTTCGCGAGCGAGAAGTTCACGCGGTTTCATCGGCTGCTGGCGCCCAAGCTTCTTCCGAAGGGCCGGCTGCGGCTGTTCCTTCTAAAAATGGACGGCGAAGAGTTGGCCGCGCTCTATGATTTTGTATACGACAAGAAAGTTTTATATTACCAGAGCGGTCTCAAGCCGGCGGGAACCGCGGTGCATAGCCCGGGCATCTTGATCCGGAGTTACGCGATGGATCTCGCAATCAAAGAAGGTTTGACCGAATGCGATTTCATGAAAGGCGATCCGGCGGGCTACAAGTCCGGCTGGCGAGGAGAACTGAAGGGAATCTTGCAGGTGAGGCTCGCGCGCGCGCAATCGAAAGAGGCGATCTACAACACGACTTCCAAGGTCGTCGCCGGACTTCGGTCCCTAAAGCGGGCTGTGGTCTCGTAGTGACGCTCGGCGCAAGGCGCCATACGGGAAAGCCATTGATTTGCGCTGACTACGTAACGCGGATCAGCGCGGATCAGCGCGGATACGGCAGCGCGGATCGGCGTTACGGAGTCGGCGCAAATCAGCGGTTTATCCGGGATCGGATTTCGCAATGAGCAGAAGAGAGCTTGCGGCAAGAGTGCTAGGCAACTCGGTAGTCAACCGCCTTGGCCGAGTGTCGGACGGCGGCCTGCGCATTCTGGCTTATCATCGCATTCTCGACGGCGATCCGGCGGAATTGCCATTCGACGAAGGAGTGGTGAGCGCGACGACGGAACAGTTCTATCATCAGATGCGATTCGTCCGCGAGAACTTCGACGTCGTTACTTTCGGCGGCCTCCTCCAGTGCGAGCGCGAAGGAAAGCAGTGGCCCAACCGCGGCTTGATCGTCACCTTCGACGACGGCTATCGAGATAACTACGCGAACGCGTTTCCGGTGCTCAGGGAGCTCAAGCTGCCGGCCGTCATATTCCTCGCGACGGGCCACATAGGCGAAGAAGTACTCTTCTGGTGGGACCTCATAGCCTTCTGTTTCAAGGAGACGGAACTCGAATCGGTTCTTCTTAGTGAGATCTCAACGGAGCCAGTGAGCCTCGCGGGGCATGCCGAACGGAAGGAAGCAATTCAACGGGTTCTGGCGTGGACAAAAAAAGCGCCGGATGAGATCAGACGGGCTTTTCTGGAAAGGCTCCCCGGCCTTCTTGACGTCACGCTTGATGACGATATCGCGTTCGCCATGCATCTCTCATGGGATGAAGTCAGAACGATGTCGAAAGGCGGCGTCGAGTTTGGCAGCCATACGGTCACGCATCCCGTGCTCTCTAACGTCGGCGCTGACCGGCTCGATCTCGAGCTACGCGAGAGCAAAGAGGCCATCGATCGCGAGCTGGGCAAAGAGGCCGTGGCGTTCGCTTATCCGGTTGGCCGCGGCAGGAACTTCACCGCGGACTCGATGAAGGCGGTGGAAAAAGCAGGGTATAGGTTCGCGGTTTCATACGACGAAGGCGTTGCGCAGCCGGGCGTGTCGGACAGGTACGCGCTGCCTCGGATACACGTGGAGTCGAATCAGTCGCTCAACCTGTTTCGGGCCAAGCTGATGTTCAGCCGTTTCATGGTGGGCGGACAAGACGAGCGCTCATCAGACCGGTAGTCCCGGAGGGATACGGAGTTCGATAAACGAACGACTGTCATGCAGGTGACCTGGTCGCTTGTGGCCGGCGGCGCCGAGATGTACGCGTTGAAGACCGCGTCGGGATTGAACGCCGATAAATATCGCAGCCTGCTCTGCGCGGTAGACCAGGGAGGCGCTCTCGAGCCGGAAATTCGAGCTCTCGGAATTCCCTACTTCATCATGGATAGGCGGCCCGGCGTCGAGTTGGGCTTGATGTGGCGGCTCTACAGGCTGTTCAAGCAGGAGCGCGTTGACGTCGTTCACACGCACCACTTCAATCAACTCTTCTACAGCGCTCTTGGAGCAAGACTGGCCGGAGCGCGCATAGTTCACACGGAGCATTCCGTGGAATACTTAAAGAAGAAGCGACTGCGCCTGGCGCTCAAGCTGTTGTCGGCGCTATGTCACCGAGTCATCGCGATTGGTGACGAAGGGGCCCGCGTACTTCGAGAACAAGCCGGCGTTTCCGCGCGCAAGATCGAGATCATAACGGCCGGCGTCGACCCGGCTGCGTTCAATGAGTCGAAAAGCGAGGCAAGACTCGCGCTTGGAATTGGAGAATCCGACCGCGTCGCGGTGATCGTTGCGAGACTCTATCCCGAAAAAAACCATCGGCTGCTGCTGGCGGCCTTCGCTGAAGTGACGCAAGCCGTCCCCGGCGCCAAGTTGCTAATCGCCGGCGAAGGCACGGAGCGCCGCGCC
>JAHFUG010000209.1:10488-12421 GCA_023265195.1 Blastocatellia bacterium
GCCGGGGTCTACAATCGGGTCATTCGCAAAGAATCGAAAGAAGGAGCAATCACATGGGCCCACTTGGGATGCCGGAGCTACTGATAATCCTCGTGATCGTTATTCTGCTGTTTGGCGCGCGCCGAATACCTGAGCTTGCAAAAGGGCTTGGCGAAGGCATACGCGGGTTCAAAACCGGCCTTCACGGCGACGAAAGAAAAGACGACCGCAAGTTCGCCGACGACAGGGAACGAAGAGAAGAGACTCAAAGGACTTGAACGGAGCCGCTCAATCTCTCCTCTCAATTCGTTTATTCTTCTTCAGCCAAGTTCTATTTGATCAGCGGTAAGAAAACCAGTTGATGGTTGGCCGTTTCGTGGCGCACGGTCAGTGGATTTCGTCCAGGTCGTCCCCGAGCGGCCGGCGCCCAGCGAAGCCAGCCTCGATCTCGTGCCACCAACCTATTTCATCCTCGTCGGGCCGCCAGCATAAGAAGACGATTCTGCCATCGTGCTCGTATGGAAAGTCAACCAAACCCGTCTTGAAATCCTTCACGTGAACACCCAGCGACTGAATCTTTTGGACGATGGCGGTGAAGGCCAGCATGTGCTTCAGGTACGCCTGACCAAAGGGGGTTCCACCGTTAGAGGCGGCCTTCTCCCGCGCTCTGTCAATCTCGGGTCTAATGTCGATTAGCGCATCACGCTCCTTGGAAACGCGCGCCAGCAGGCTTCGCAGAGTGGGCAGTAGTCCTCGAGCTTCGGTTAGCGTGAATACTCGTATGTTCTCGCTGTCGTCCTCGGAATTCTCAGGATCGTGGTTCGCCATACTCGCATTATGCTGCACCAATCCGCCGCCACTGGTCAAGCAATCAGAACAGCGCGCGGCCTTAGAATTAGATGTAATCAGATGTAAGAAATAATCTCTCGTTTCAAGCACGAGATGCGCTCTCTAAGGCAATGCGCTCTTGATTCTCCCTTCGTGGTCTTCGCGATCTTCGTGGTTGATTCGCATCGCCTAAGCCCAAGTTCCTTGCCGGGAGCTTTCAAGAAGCAACTCGATCACCCGCATATTCGCTACCGCATCTTCCAATGGAGTAGGCGCCTCGCTATCGTTCAGAATAGCCTGAGAGAACGAATCACCCTGAATCGCGTACTGATCGCACGCATCGAAGACAATCTCTTTCAATTCTCCACCCTGCTGAAGCGAGATTTTACAAGGCCGGTCCGCGGGAGCGTTGAAAGGAATCTCGATTTCAACGCGGCCTTCGGTTCCGAAGATGTTGACTCGCTGAAAAGGGACCAATTGAGTCGAGCAAGTGAAAGTCGAGTATCCGCGGCCGAAGTCGAGTATACCCGACGTAAGACGATCGGTATGGAATGCCGGATCGAAGTCCGCCACTCCGAAGACTCTTTGAGGTTCACAGCCGAACATAAAACGAGAGAGCGACACTGAATAGCAGCCGACGTCCATCAAGGCTCCGCCGGCGAGGTCAATCTGGTTGCGAATGTTGTCGGGATCAACATTGTAGTAAGAGAAGAACGATTGAATCATGCGAAGCTCGCCGATCCCGCCGTCGAGCACGATCTGTTTAGCGCGGAGCCATTGTGGATGGAAGCGGTACATGAATGCTTCCATCACCTTCGCTTCGGGCCGCCGCCGGGCCGCTTCCAACAGTTGATTTGCCTCCGCCGAACTCAGCGCGATCGGCTTTTCGCAGAGGACATGTTTGCCCGCTTCCAAAGCCTTGATCGACCACGGGACATGCAAGTGATTCGGCAAGGGGTTGTAGATCGCATCCACCTCGGGATCGGCCAGCAGAGCTTCATAGGAGCCATATGATTTTGGAATCTTCAGAGCCCGGGCCGCGGCCTCCGCCCTGCCAATATCGCGCGAGGCGATGGCGAGAATTTCGCCGTACCGGCCCCGTTGCATCGCGGGTATGACCTTTTCA
>JAHFUG010000210.1 GCA_023265195.1 Blastocatellia bacterium
GACTGCTGACTGCTGACTGCTGACTGCCGACTGCTGACCGCTGACTGCTGACCGCTGACCGCTGACCGCCGACTGCTGACCGCTGACTGCTGACCGCTGACTGCTGACCGCTGACTGCTGACTGCCGGCCACTGACCGCTGCCTCTACTGGCCACTGGCCACTGCTCACTGGTGTTTCATTGCGTCGCGCGCGCCTTCGTTGGCCATTTCCGCGGCTCCGATCGCACGTGATAATGCTACCTTTTCCGGTTCCGCCTCCGGCTGAAGTGACTTCAGCAACTGGAGGTGGCGGTCAGTCGACTCCTTGAGGTGCTGAAGAGCCCGAGGGATCGCCGACGCCTTCGGGTTGCGCTCGTATGCGTCTTCCAGCTTGGCCATTCCCTCTTCGATCGTGCGCTTGTAATGAGTCAATAGTTCGGCGCGCGATAACTTCGGCAGCGTTCCCCATTCGCGAGTTTCCTCATCGCGCTTCTTCAGTTCTTTCTTATCGGTGGTTTCTGTGAGCGGCCCTGATAGCGCGGCCAGGCGGCGATCCGCGATCTTCATGAACACGCGGACTCTCGGCTCGATCTGTTGCGCCTCGCGAATGTGGTTGTCTTCCTCTTCCGTCAGATAGTCGCCCGAAAGAAGTTGGGCCGCGCCGGCGTCGTGGATATTTGCTCCGGAGAAATAGAGCGCCGCGCCCTTCTTCCTGGGCGCCGCCTCCTGTTCATTCTTTTCATCGGGATCCTTGAGCACATCGGAAGCGAAGGCTTCGTTGAGCGCTTTGATTCTCAGATGCCTGGCTTGATCGATCGCCGCGGCCGCGAAGCGCTCGCGCTCGAGAGGAAACCGGTGGTCGATTTGATCGAGAGTTCTAATCTGATCGCGCAGTTTCAACTCGATCTTCTTCGCCAATCTTCGCTTGCCCTCGGTGAGAGCAAACGTAGTTTTGCCGGCTTCGGCTAAGGCCTTGCGGTAGATATCGAGTTCCAGTTCCGATTTGCGGTAGTCGTCGCCGTTGATGGCGGCAAGCGCCGCGTTTAGATGCGAGTCTGAGATCGTCAGGAGCACTTCCACAATTTTCTTTGGGTCGCGCGCCGCTAGGAGCGATGCACGCTCTGAGTTGGTAATAAGATCCCTGAGCGGAGTCGGGTCGGTGGGAAGTGGCGGTTCTTGTGTTTGAATGGACTGCAACGCGGATGCTGTCGTGATCAACGCCGCACACGCTGACAGAATCACCGCCAGGGAGCCGAGGCGCGAAAACAGTGTTTGCCGCGAGCCCATCATTTTCCCTTTCCCTTGGAAAGCGGCTTGCATCTTCCTTCCTTGGCCAGCTTATCGAGCAGGCTCACTCGAATCCTCGCGTCTTCAATCTCTTTGGAGTTTCCCGATGCGTCGGCCTTCTTCAAGAACTCGCGGTACGCCCGAAGCGATTGCTCGCAATCACCAATTCGATCGAGCGAAATCGCGAGAAAGTAATACGCGGTGGCAAGACCGGGCTTGGCTCGCACTATCCATACGAACTCAGCGGCTGCTTGAGGGTATCGCTTCAACTCGAAAAGGGCGGCTCCAAGATTGGCGTGAGCTTGATAATTATCAGGGTCCGAGGACAGAGCCTCGGCTAGAATTGGAATCGCGGTTTCAAATTGCCTGGACTTCACCAGCGAGGCTCCGTAGCTGACTCTCGCGCCGTTGTTTTGCGGCTCCACCTCAACGGCTCGGCGGTAATAGCCCGAGGCAAGATCGGGTTTGTCTGTTGCGTAAAACTCGCCAATAAACACCAGCAGCCTGGCGTTGTTGGGCTGGGCTTTGATTAATACATCGAGGTCACGAGCCGCTTCATCCTTTTGGCCGCTCTCAGACATCAACCGGATCATCTCGGCGCGAATCGCAAAGTCTTCCGGCTTCAATCGCAACTGTTCCCGGTAAATATTGATGGCGGCCTGCGGTTGTCCCGCCCGCGTGTGAACCTCAGCCAGTTTCAAGGCCAGATCTCGAGACGGGTGAACCCGGTACAGCATTGAGTAGTCTTCTATGGCTTTGGACAACTCGCCCCTGGCTTCCATCAGCCGGGCGCGGCCTTCGCGGGCGATGGGTTCGTCAGTATTCAACTGAATGGCGTGGGTGTAATCATCGAGGGCCTCCGCGGTCCTGGCGGTTCTTTCTTCGGCTAGACCAAGCAAGGCGTAGGTCAGCGGTTTGGCCTCGCCCTGCTGAATTGCGACGCGCAAGTGCTCTAGCGCGGACACCGGGTCGTTGCCCTTCAGGAGCGCGCTCGCGTAATACAGTCTAACCCCGCTCAGCTTCTGGTCAATCTCGAGGGCGCGGGCGAATTCGCGCTTGGCTTCCTCCGTCTTGCCTTGATCCAACATCAACTGGCCCAGAGCGCGATGGGATTTCGCGAAGCCGGGGTTTAGAGCAATGGCTTTTCTTAAGTCGACTTCGGCTTCCGAGCCTCGATCCAGCGCGATGAGTGCGGCGGCGCGTTGGTAGTAAGGCTGAAACATACTGGGATCGGCGTCGATGGCCTTTGAATAAAAGAGAATCGCTGACTGGTTGTCGCCTCGCTGTTGAACCGCTTGACCCTGTTCAAAAAACGCGGCCGCCTTGTCGCTCTGGGTAGGACTGCCGGCTAGCACGATGAATAATATGAGGACGCTTGTATGTGGCAATGCGCCGACGCCTGTCATGATTGGAAGGAATGATAACACCTGGAGCAGGGAACAGGGAACTGGGACAGAGAATTCATCCGCAGATTACGCAGATTACACAGATGGAAAGACAGGGGACAGGCAGGGGACAGGGAACAGGGGACAGGGAACAGGGGACAGGGGACGGGGGACAGGGGACGCACGGGCTTAGCCACGCGAACCAGGATTCCCGCGTTGCGTTGCCGTGCATTTCCCTTCTTCCTTCCAGTCCTCCTTCTCTCGTCCGCTTCCCAATTCCCTGCGTACCCGTCCCCTGGTCTCCTGTTCCCTGTCCCCTCTGTCCCCTGTTCCCTGTCCCCTGGTCTCCTGTTCCCTTTTCTCCCCAGTCCCTCTTCTACATCTGTGTCATCTGCGTAATCTGCGGATGAAACTAGTCCAAGCCAATGCTACACTGGAGACCGCATGCCTTTTTCTTCACTGATCGGAAATGAAAGAATAAAGAAGCTTCTTGGCCGGTTGATTGGAGATGGACGACTTGGTCAGGGTCTTATCTTCGCCGGGCCGCGTGGAGTCGGCAAGTATCAGTTTGCGCTCTCTCTGGCACAGGCGCTTAACTGTGAACGGCCAGCCGAGGGCGACGCTTGTGGTCGGTGCGCTGCGTGTCAAAGGATCTCGGCGGCCGAACATCTGGATGTTCGCACCGTCACTCCCGACGGCCAGTTCATAAAGATCGCTCAGACAAGAGAACTTTCACTCGAAGCACAGTTCCGGCCTTATGAAGGACGGCATCGGGTTATCATCGTTGATGATGCGGATAGGCTCCGAATCGAAGCGTCCAATTCGATATTGAAGACCCTGGAAGAGCCGCCGGAGCTGTCGCTGATCGTCCTGGTTACGTCGAAGCCTTACGCGCTGCTCGAGACAATTCGGTCGAGATGTCAGCGGATAAATTTCGGACCGCTGAGCGCAACGGAACTCGAGAATTACCTCCTGGCGGCGGGCCGGCCACGAGAGAAGGCGAGGCTGGTTGCGCGGTTGGCTCGTGGCAGCATCGGCTCCGCGATTGGCGTCGATCTCGACGAGTATATCGAAAAGCGAAGACTGATGATGGAACTCGCTGAAGCTCTTTTCGTTCAGCGCGACACGGTGAGGTTGATCAAGGCCGCCGAGTACCTTGGAAAAAAGATCGAGCGCGATGACTTCATTACTCACATTGATGTGCTTATGACGTTACTGTCGGATCTGTTTCGGCTTAAAGTGGGAGGCGGCGCCGAATCAATAATTAATCTCGACGTGGCCGACAGGCTCTCCCGCGCCGCCGAATCGGTCACGCCAGAGAGCATTACGGCGGTTGTGGAGAGACTCGAATCGGTAACGCTCGGTATGAATCGAAATTTGAACAGGCAGATCGCAATGGAAGCGGCCCTGATCATTTGAATCCACAGATGACGCAGATGTCACAGATGAAGAAAAGGAAAGGACAGGAATAGGAAAGAAGAAAGAGATAGAAAGGAAGGACGGGAAAGAATGGAAAAGCAGGAAAAAAGGAAAAGAGTGAGAGCGCGGAATGGGGCAGAAGGAAAATAACAGCCGGGAAGGAAACCGAAGAGGTTAGGGAAGGGAACAAGGCATAAGAGTGATGGAAACAGAAGCGCAACCAGAACAAAGAACAACACAGAACAGCAACACAGAACAGCAACACAGAACAGAAGAGCAGTAGAACATAAGAGCGGTAGAACGGCAGGGCAGTAGAACAGAGGAGGAGCCATCGCATGCCAGATAATAACTTTACTCAGTTCCGGCAATCTGCGAAATCTGCGTCATCTGTGGATAATGCCCGCGACCCTGCGAAATCTGCGTCATCTGTGGATAATTCCCGCAGTCCCGCGTCATCCGTGGATAATGGTCGCGACCCACAGACATACGCACTCATAGGGGCCGCTATGGAGGTCCATCGGGTGCTTGGATGCGGCTTTTTGGAGCCCGTTTATCAGGAGGCCCTGGCAAAGGAATTCATGATTCGAGAAATCCCCTCTCGCCGGGAGGTTGAATTGCCCGTCAGATACAAGGGTGAATTACTTGCGGTGAAATACAGAGCAGACTTCATTTGTTATGATCAGGTCATAGTCGAGTTGAAGGCGCTCGATCAACTCGGCGGCAGGGAAAAAGCTCAGGTAATCAACTATCTCAAGGTTGCCGGCATCGAGCGCGCCCTTTTGTTGAACTTCGGCGCAGTTCGCCTCGAATACGAACGTCTTATCCTGACCAGGAAAGAATGATCCACAGATGACGCAGACAAGGCAGAAGCGCACATTCAGACCTCCTAATGTTAGGGGATTTGAGATGAGCCCTTCCTGATCCGAGTGCCGACCACGGGAGGGACGGTATCAGGAATTGTGCTGGTTCCTTACTGCCTAAACGAAATCAAACAATAGGGTTGCGGATCCGGCGCGCGAAACTGCCCGGCTTCTTTTGGAGGAACGTTCTGGCTGCTCCCAAGCACCGCGGAGAAGACCAGAACCACCGCGACGCCAAATGCTTTCAAAATCGTTCTCCGTTGCCGCCTGTCGTTCATATCCAGTCACCTAAAGAAGAAAAAAGAAAACTTCACCTTAAGCTTAAAGATCAACGTATGGGCGGGTCTCCGTGGCCGCCCCTCTTTGAGCCACGCGATGCTCATTAGGAAAGCGCTTCTTCAAGAGGGGCGGCCACGGAGAGCCCACATTGATAGTTCGATCGCATGATCCAGCTTGGATGTGAATTCTACGTGACGCCCTTCCGCCGCCGGAAGCGATTAGCCGGCGGGCCGTTATCGAAACCCCAGAGTCCGTTTTACCGCCGCCGACGCGAAATAGCGTTCGGCGCAGACGCAGTCGCGAGCGATCTGGACGCGCAATTCGTCCACCGAATCGAATTTCGTTTCGCGGCGAACTCGATGAAGGAATCGCACGCGAATCTTCTCGCCGTAGATCTCCCGGTCGAAGTCCATCACGTGGCTCTCGACCGTTAATTCGGGATCTCCTCCGAACGTAGGCCGATGGCCGATGTTGGTGATCGAGCGCCGCCATTCGCCGCCGACAAGCGTAAGCGTAACGTAAACGCCGGCCGCCGGCAGAACGTAGTTATGCGGTTTGAGGTTTGCGGTGGCGTAATTCAATTGAGAGGCCGCTATCTTTCGGCCTTCGATCACCGTGCTCTCGACGCTATAGGGCCTTCCCAGCATTCGCCGCGCGAGATTTGTTCGGCCTTCGCTCAGCAACCGCCGAATCATCGTCGAACTCACTCGCTGGCCTCTCAGCATTACCTCGGGTACGTCGAACGCGTTGCGGCCCAGTCTGAAGGCCGTTCGCATAAGCAACTCGAACCGGCCTTCGCGATTATGGCCGAAGGCGAAGCCCTGACCGAGGAAAACCTCGCGCGCGTCAAGCCTTCCGAAAATCGAGTTCACCAAAAAGTCTTCGGCGGAAACCGCGGCAAGTTCTTCATCGAATCTGAGCACGACCGTTTGACTGATTCCGAGCCGTTCCAATCCGCTCATCTTCTGATCGAAAGTCTGGAGCAGCGGCGGCGCGGAGTCCGGGTGTAACACTGCACGCGGATGAGGCTCGAAAGTAACCACGGTCGAGGTGAGGCCGGTAACCCGGGCGCGTTCGACGACGTCCCTCATGATGAGTTGATGACCCAGATGCAATCCGTCGAAGACGCCGAAGGTGAGCACCGTCGGCGTTACGGGCGAATCCTCGATGTTTCGAATGATCTTCATCAAGCCGATTCCACCACCAGTCCATCATAAGCGATCCCGACGCCGGCAGGCAGGTTCGTCTCGAAGTCCGCCTGTTTGATGTCGTGAGAGATATGAGTGAGCAGCGCCCGCCTGGGCGTCAGCCGTTCGACGTATCCCAGCGCCTGATTCAGGGTCAAATGAGTTGGGTGGGGTTTTAGGCGAAGAGCGTCGATGACCAGCAGATCCAGTCCCCGAAGCCGGTCGCAGGACTCGCTGGGAATCCGGTTGCAGTCCGTCACGTATGCAAAACCGCCGATCCGAAAGGCGGTGACCGGCAGTTCGCCGTGGATAACCTCGATCGGCTCGACATCGACGCCCAGCACTTGAAACGCGCCGTCTATCACGTGAGGAACTATGCTGGGCTTCGCGGAATAACCACCGGGATTGAAAGCGTATTCGTAGATTCTCCGAAGACCTTCCCAGGTCTTCTCGGTCGCGTAGCAGGCGAGCGGGCCGTTGCGGAACATCATTGGCCTCGCATCGTCCAGCCCGAAACAGTGGTCCGCATGCGAATGCGTGAATAGAATCGCGTCTAGCCGGCTGAGCGCGAGGCGAAGCGCCTGCTGCCGAAAATCGGTCGAAGCGTCTATCAGGATTTGGCAGGCGCCGTGCTCGATCAAAACGGAAGTGCGCAGCCGCTTGTCGCGAGGGTCGTCGGAAAGACATGTCCCGCAATCGCAGCCTATCGAAGGGACGCCAACGGACGTTCCAGTGCCAAGGAACGTGATCCTCATCGGTTTCGGGTGAGCGTTACGAACTGCATACGCAGATCAGTCAGGATGGTGTTGAGTATCTCCGCCTCTTTTGCGGAAAGATTGCCCTTCGTTTTTTCCTCGAGCATCGCCAGCATGTCCACCATGTGGCGGGCCGCGTCCATATCAACCGTGACGCCGCCCCCGGCGGGATTCTCAATGAGGCCCATAGCCATCGCGGACTCAATGGCCAGCATGTTGATCAGACCCACGAAAGTCGGCTCGGGAAAACCAGGGTCCAGAGTGACGTGAGGCCCGTCGAGTCCCTTTTCGTTCGCCAACTGGTGAGTGGGGACGTGAGACTCGGTCTTCCTGGACGATTCGCTTGGAAACGCGACCACGTTGTCCGGCGCTACGACCTTAAGCGGCGTTTCACGCGGCGAGTCCTCCTTGATCTTCCCGCCGTCTTCGCCGGACGCGCGAGGAGAACCATCTGGATTGAACTGCCGCTTGTCGGTTATCTTGAACCCTGAATCTTTTTCGTCAGCCATTAAGCCCGCCCACAACCGAATTTGAAGGAACGTATGCTAGCATCAACGCGTGACGCCAGACAAGGTTGGTGAAGAATTGATGAATGATGATTGATGATTGCAGATTTTGGATTGCAGGATTGCGGATCGCGCGTGGATACCGTTCATCAATCCTCAATCATCATTCATCATTCATCATTCATCAATGCTTGTTGCTTGCCCGCTTCGCGGTGATTCATGTAAATTCGCTCTATGCCCGACATTTTACCCGAACACGCCGGAGACGAATTCGGCAAACTCGTCAGACTAATCGGGCGCCTGCGGGCGCCTGGCGGTTGCCCGTGGGACCGCGAACAGACGCATGAGAGTCTCAAACCCATGCTGATCGAGGAGGCGTATGAGGTGGTCCATGCCATCGACGACGGCGACGACGAGGAGTTGATGGGAGAGCTTGGGGATTTGCTGCTCCAGGTCGTTTTTCATAGCGACATCGCAACAGAGCAACGCCGGTTCAACGTCGCCCAGGTTATAGACCGCGTGGCCGCGAAGATGATCCGGCGCCATCCCCACGTGTTCGCCGATGACAAGGCCGAAACAGCCAACGACGTGCTGAAAAGTTGGGAGGCTATCAAGGCGGCGGAGTTAGCCGAAAAAGGCAAGAGCGCCGAGAACGGCTCTATGCTGGATAGTATCTCGAGGAATCTGCCCGCCGTGATGGAAACGTACCAGATGACGACGAAGGTTTCGCGGGTCGGCTTCGATTGGCCCGACGCCGATTCCGTGTTTAGGAAAGTCTATGACGAGATGACCGAATTGGAGGAGGCTCGCTCGCGCGACGAGATCAGCCATCGCGAGATAGTTGACGAGTTAGGAGACGTACTATTCGTCGTCGTCAACGTGGCTCGTCATCTCGGCGTGGATCCGGAAAGCGCGTTGAAGGCTTCGAACAGAAAATTCCGAAGACGCTTTCGCTTTATAGAAGATCGTCTTCGGGAGCGCGGCTCCAAGCCGGCGGATTCAACGCTCGAGGAGATGGACGGCCTTTGGGCCGAAGCGAAGAAAGAAGAGAGGAAGGGGGAAAGGATGATTGATGAATGATGATTACAGATCGTCAATCATTTGTTCATCACTCATCAATCATCAATCATCAATTCTCTTCTGCCCCTCATCGGCCTTAACATCAGCCTCGGTGCGGCGCTTCTTGTGGAACACCCACGCGATGCCCACGCTTAAGAAGTAGAGCAACAGCATCGGCGCCGCGAACACCAGCAAGTTGGGGATGTCGGTCGTCGGTGAAAGAACGGCCGCGATGATGAAGATGACTATTATCGCGTAGCGCCAAATCTTGAGTAACAGCTTTGGAGTAATGAGTCCAAGTCGCGCGAAAAAGAATGTCAGCGTGGGCATCTCGAAGACAAGGCCCAAGCCCAGCATAATGGTCATGATCAACTCGAAGTAGTCGTCGGCGGTCACCAGGGGCCTCAGGTTTCCTTCATTAGCGACGCCCAGCAGAAAGTTCGCCGCTCTTGGAAAAGCTATGTAGTAGGCGAACGCGCAGCCAAGAAGAAAAAAGACCGACGCCATTGCGATGAACGGCGCCGCGTATTTCTTTTCGTGCGGATAAAGGCCCGGCGCGATGAATCCCCATGCCTGCACCAGCAAAAGCGGCATCGTAAAGAAGATCGCCGCGTAAAACGACACCTTGATGTAAAGGTTGAACGCGCCTTGCACCGTTCCTACGACCAGGCGGTTGTCCGGGCTCATCTGCTGAGCCTTTGATGAGTACAACTCGGGGGGAATCACGGCTCCGGGGTGTATGACCTTGTCGCTGTTTATGAGCCAGTAGGTCTCCGTTACCAACTGCACGAGACCCTCCGCCGTGTGCTTCAACTTGACACGTATGGTGGACCCCGCCGTCACCAGTGCGCTCTCGGCTTCCTTGCCGTCGCTATCCAGCACCTTGAGTTTGCAATCCGTAGGGAAGGTGAAATTCATCTCGTCGCCGTCGTTCAGGTCGTCGATACGAAAGCGATCCCCGATCTTTACGCCGACCTCGAAGCCGGACGCGCGCTTCGCTTCAACCATAGCCTTTCGGACGGGTATCTCTAGAAAGTGATAGATTCTGGATGAAAAATACCAGCAAATCAGAAACGCGATCAGGACAAATAGAGCGCAACGGACCAAGCGCTTGCGCAACTCGTCCAGGTGCTCGAGGAACGACATCGTCGAGCGGTCGCCCTTCTCGGGCTCTTCCTCTTCTTTATTCGCGGTAGCCGCCTTCATTGTATAGGGTTATTCAGTGGGCAGGAGATACACAATCCCCTTGTTATTGGCATAGTCCCCACATCGTTCCTTCACTCCGAGCCTAAAATGCTGATGATGGTGCTCAAACGCCCGCTACGCCCAATCCTGCTTGGTTTTCCCGACTCCGCTCTCCGACGCTGTTGCAGCCGCTTCGGGTTGAACCGCCGCCGCCGGTTCCGTGGCTACAGGCGCGGCGTCAGAGTGCTCCATGTCGTTCTCTATGGCCGGCTCGCCGACGGATGCTCCCTCGGCGGCGGATGCTCCCTCGCCGGCCGGCGCCGTCACCGCCTCATGGGTTCCGGAGTAATCAGGCTGGGGCTCCACCGGCTGGTATGAGTCGAGGCGTCGTTTCTCCGTCTCGACCTCAGACTCCCACGTTCGCTTGAAGTCTTCGCTTGCGCGCTTGAACTGCGCAAGACTCTGCCCCAGTGTTTTTCCCAGTTCCGGTAGTTTGCGCGGGCCGAAAACGATCAATGCGATGACAAGCACTACCATGATCTCAGGCCATCCGAGACTTCCCATACGATCACCTCACAATATCCTGGGATACGCGTTGAATCCCCGATCAAGATGCTCACGCCAAAATGAGCGACCCTGTCTCGATCAGGTACTCAATACTAGGTTACGCCTCTCACCTAGTCAACAGTACTGTTCTTCAAATCTACAATCATATGTATTGCGGATTGATGATTGCTGCGGATTGCGGATTGCGGATTGATGCTGCATTCATCAATCATCAATCATCAATTCTTCCTCTATTCCGTTCCCCGACCTGTGAAAGCTTACAATCCGGCTCGCTCAAAAAGCTTCCTGCTGTCTTCTCGCGCTTTGGCTTTCAGCTCCTGCTCGTCTATCGTCAAAAGCGCTTTGTTCTCCATCACCAGCTCGCCGTCGATGATTACCGTTTCAATATCCGATCGCTCCGATGCATAGACCACGGTTGAAACCAGATCAGGTTGCGGCAAAAGATGGAGGCGGTCCAGGCTGAGAATCGTCAGATCAGCCCTTTTACCCACTTCAATGCTGCCAACCTCTTCGCCGAGGCCAAGCGCTCGAGCGCCATCGATCGTAGCCATACGGAAAGCCGCCCGCGCCGGCAAGCGCTCGGGTCCGACTCTAACCTTTTGAAGCAGCGAGGCGGTTCGCATTTCCGTTAGTTGATCCAACCGGTTATTGCAAGGCGCGCCGTCCGCTCCGAGTGAAAGCCTGACGCCTCGCTCGGACATTTCATGAATGCGAGCTATTCCGGAGCCAAGCTTAAGGTTCGACGACGGGCAGTGCGCGACCGCGGTTCCGCTTGATGCGAGCACGGCCACCTCATTGTCGGTAGCCCAAACGCAGTGCGCAAACACGCTGCGTGATCCGGTCAAACCCAGTTCGTGCAGGTAGTCAATGTTGTCGAGTCCCGTTCTCTCCCTGATGATCCGCGTTTCTTCTTCGGTCTCTGAAGCGTGGGTGTGAATCATCAAACCCTTCTCGCGGGAAGCCTCGGAAATCATTTCGAGCAGCCGCCGGGTGCAACTCACCGCGAACCTCGGCGCCAGCGCGGCCTTTATTCGGCCTGAGCCGCGCCCGTTCCATTCCTCGATAAGCGAAAGCGACTCATCGAGTGACCTGTAGGTGTCTTCGATTAGTTCTACGGGCGCGCCGCCGCGCGCATCCATCATGCACTTTCCTACAATGGCGCGGAAACCGGTTTCCTCGACTGCTTGAAACACCGAACCCGTGTGATTAACCGTCTCCATAGTCAACGCCGTTGTCGTTCCTCCGCGTATGAGCTCGGCGACGCCAAGATAGGCCGATGTGCGGATTGTCTCCGGCGTGTGAGCAGCTTCGAGCGGCCAGACTCGCGTTCTTAACCACTCGATAAGCCTCATATCATCGGCGCATCCTCTCATCAGAGTCTGACACAGATGCACGTGCGTCTGAACAAAGCCCGGGAGGACGGCGCTGCCGTTTGCGTCGACTACTCTTATGTGCTCTGGATCCGGTCCCGAGGAGAGCGAAACTGGCTGGTCCCTTTCGATAATGCGTTCGATTCGGCCATTGGCTATTAGCAAATCGGCTTCGCGGATCCGATCTTGCGGGTCGGCGGTTATCAGAGTTCCGCCTTTTATGAAGATTGCGTTGTCCATTTAGACTTGTTTAGCGCGCAGACATGATAAGAGGGCGGAGTGGGGCGGTCAACGCGCGCTCAAATCGAGGCAGGTTTGGTCGTTCATGCGGATCGTTACGAGAATTCCGTTCGCGTTTCCCCCGAGGACCACTCCGAACTCCTAACTCCCAACTCCGAACCCCGAACCCCGAACTCCTAACCCCTAACCCCGAACTCCCAACTCCGAACCCCGAACCCCGAACTCCTAACTCCGAACTCCGAACTCCGAGCTCCTAACCCCGAACTCCGAACCCCGAACTCCTAACTCCGAACTCCGAAATCCTAACCCCGAACTCCGCA
>JAHFUG010000580.1 GCA_023265195.1 Blastocatellia bacterium
CGATCCACCAACTGCGAGGCTGTGTGAAAAGTCGATCAAGTTTTTAAGTCAGAAAAATCGTGCTTCACATTCGACTCGTAACGCATTTTTCGGATTAGCCCTATGCGTTTTGATCCCCCTGTTTTTTGATTATCGGACGATTCACCGACTTTTCACACAGCCTCTGCGTTGGTGGGATTCGGGGAAGGGATCTGGCGCGCCTCGTCGTGTAGGTTGGGTATGAACGATCCACCAACTGCGTTGGTGGGATTCGGGTTTTCACACCCGTGGCATTCCATCCTTGCGCCCATACCGATAGTCGTCCACGTCTTTTGTCTCCCCCAAACGGTTAGGCGCCTTCACCGTTCCGTTGGCTAGCCCTTCAAAACCCGCTCACTTTCTTGTACTCTAATTACTCATTGCTTAACCCGCTTCCGGCTCGTCACTTGTTCGGCGTTGTCTAAGCCAAGTCTGAGCGGCGGCCCGCCGCGACGAAGACAGGCGAGGAAGGTAGTATGAAAAACCGAGGACTAGCGAGAAGAGCGTGGGTGCTTCTAGCCGCCTTCGCAATCGCAGCAAGCCTAGCCATTTCCGGGTGGGCTCAACAGAAGCAAAAGCCCAAGCCAAGCGCTCGGAAGGGCGAGACCCAGAAGCGCGCGCCGGCTGCGCAACCAACCGCCAAAGCCCCGCCGAAGAAGTCCTCCACTCCACCCGATTTGATCATTCAGAATGGGCACGCCGACAACGTGCGTGCGGTCGTCTTCAGCCCCGACGGCAAGTTATTGGTCTCCTGCAGCGTGGACAAAACCGTCAAGGTATGGGATGCGGTCAGCCGTAGATTGATACGAACCCTCGAGGGTCATACCGATAGCGTCACCTCCGTCGCGTTCAGCCCCGACGGCAAAACCATCGCCTCAGGCGGCTCGGACCAAACGATCAAGCTCTGGGACGCGGGAGACGGCAGGCTGATTCACTCGCTGAGGGACCAAGACTACGAAATACGTGCCATAGCCTTTAGTCCCGATGGAAAGATTCTCGCCTCAGCTAGCGCCGGGAAGGTGATCGTGCTCTGGGACGTGAAGACCGGCGAACTCATAAGCGAGTTCGGCGATCACCCGGCCGGAGCTGCCTCGGTCCGTTTCAGCCCCGACGGCAAGACGCTGGCGTCCGGAGGTGGAGACAAAACGGTCAAGCTATGGGAAGTACCCGGCGGCAAGTTGATTCGTACACTGACCGGGCATACAAATATCGTCGCCTCTGTCGCCTTCAGTCCGAACGGCCGAATCATAGCGTCAGGTAGCTGGGACAAAACCATAATTTTGTGGGACGCCGCCAGCGGCTCCGTCCTGCAAACACTCCGAGGGCATTCGTCGGACGTCCGAGCCGTAACGTTTGACTCGGATGGCGGCCTCATCGCGTCAGCGAGCGGAGACAAGACCGCCAGAATATGGGATGTGGCTAGCGGGCGCCAGCTCCGCGGCATGGTTGGGAGCGTCACTGCCGTCACTTCAGTCGCGTTCAGTCCCGACAACAAGACCATAGCTTCCGCGGGCTGGAAACAAATCGCAATATGGGAGGCCGGCAGCGGCAAGCTGATCGACACGCTCGAAGGACGCTCATCCGAGGTTACATCCGTCGCCTGCAGTCACGACGGGAAAATCATCGGGTCAGGCGCCGGAAACGGCGTCGCGCTGTGGGACGCCCGCGGCGGCTTGCTGATTCGCACGATCCAGGCAGGATCGCGTGTTACGTCAATCGCCTTTGCACCCGATGACAAAAGAGTGGCCGCCGCGTGCGCCGACAGCACGGTCAAGATGTGGGACGTCAACACGGGCGGCTTGATTCGAACGTTTCGAGGACATGAATTCGAGGTCATGTGCGCTTGCTTCAGCCCGGACGGCAGGACGATTGCCGCGGGCGGCATCGATAAGACCATCCGTCTCTGGGACGTTAACCGAGGCGGCTCGCCACGCACCCTGAAGGACCACTACAGCATTGTAGATTCGGTGGCGTTCAGCCCTGATGGAAGGCTGTTGGCCTCGGCCAGCGTGGATAAGACTCTTAAGCTCTGGGATCTGAAAACCGGCAAGGTGGTCAAGACGCTTTCTCACCCGGGCGAGGTTCGCTCGGTTGCATTCAGTTCCGATGGCGCGATGCTGGTCTCGGGCTGCGGAGATAAAACGGTCAGGCTGTGGGATACGTCCACGGGTGCGTTGATCTCGGCGTTGACTGGCCATGTCTCCGACGTGCGTGCGGTCGCGTTCAGCCCCGACGGCGCCCTGATAGCGTCGGGAGCCTTTGATAAGACCGTCAAGCTGTGGGAGACGGCAAGTAGACGCCTGGTTAGCACGCTACAGAGTCACACGGGAACCGTCGGCTCGGTTGCTTTCAGTCCCGGCGGCAAGACGCTTGTCTCCGGAAGCGCCGACACGACGGCCAAGGTCTGGTTGGTTCAGACCAAGCAACTCGCCGCCAGTTTGCTTGCGTTCAACGACGGCAACTGGCTCGCATACACTCCGGATGGTTACTACACCGGCTCGGAGAAAGCTTCCCAGTATGTAAGCTGGCGAGTGGGCAACACCATCTTCGACTTCGATCAGTTCTTCGACAGGTTCTTCAAGCCGGGCATCCAGATTCAGCAAGACGCCAAGATCGCTCCCGCGCCGTACAGCATTACCCACGGCTTCGCGCTGCCGCCCCAGGTCGCCATAACCTCGCCTCATCCTGGCGACACGCTCGCGGCGCCGGACGTCGAGGTGACGGTCGAAGCCAAAGACGCAGGGGGAGGCGTCGGCGAAATCCGTCTCTATCAGAACGGCAAGGTGATTGGTGGAGCCGAGCGTGGTATACGGGTCAAGAGCACGGTTACGACAAAATACCGCATTCCGCTGGTCGACGGTGAGAACGTTCTGAGGGCCATTGCATTCAGCGACGACAGAACGGAAAGCAGGCCGTTCGAAGTGACGGTCAAGCGCACGGGCCCCGCGCAGCAAGCGGCCCTTCATCTTCTTGTGTTTGGAATAAACCGGTACAAGAACTCGGCGTTAGACTTGAATTTCGCCGTGCCTGACGCTCGATCTCTCGTCCAGTACTTCAAGGAGACGGGTCCGAGGCTGTTTCGTGAAGTTGACGTGACTGAGTTGTACGACGCCGACGCCACCAAGACAAATATCATGAATGCGTTTCGCGGAATGAGAGAACGGGCGCGGCCGCAGGACGTTGTTATCGTTTACTTCTCTGGACACGGAGACAGCCGGGGCGAGGAATGGTACTTCATTCCGTATGAGATTACCCAGCCGGAGCGGAATGACCAAATCGCCGCCAGCGGCGTTTCCGCCACCGGGCTCTCTAAAGAACTGGCGAGTCTGCGGCCGCAAAAGATACTGCTCTTGATAGATGCTTGTAAAGCGGGCTCGCTGCTGGTGGCCTTCCGAGGGGTCGAGGACCGCAAGGCCCTTGATCAACTGGCCCGCTCAACGGGAGTTCACGTTCTCGCTGCTTCCGCGAAGGACCAGATGGCTGCGGAAGTGGACGAATTAGGACACGGAGTCTTCACGTATCTTTTGCTCAAAGGACTGAAAGGCGAAGCGGTGCAGAAGAGTTCGCCGAACACCGTGACCGTTTTGGCCCTGCTCAAATACGTTCAAGACGAGTTGCCGGAGATATCGCAAAAGTACAAGACTGAGACGCAGTACCCGGTTACAGCCTCCCGCGGCATGGATTTCCCTCTCGCGGTAGTGCGATGAATCAATACTGGGAAGAGCGGGTGGTGTCCTAATCCGTGTCGTTGCGTCCAAGTGGATCGGGGATTGGCGTAGTTTCGCTTGTGGGCTGTCTCCGTAGGAGACACCTGTCTGTAGATATGAGCGATACCCCCACCGCCGCCGGCTCCG